>NZ_JBFBAA010000007.1:0-323694 GCF_040682035.1 Actinoplanes sp. NPDC051470 | reverse complement strand
AGGGCTTCGATGACCTGCCCGTGGGTCAACTCCGACCGGTCGTCGACCGGGCACAACCCATCGATGACATCGCGAATCCGCAGCCGACCGGCGAATGCCGCGACCACCGGCAACGACCCCAACGCCTTCTCCACCGACGGCACCGCACCGTATCGCGCACGCTCTCTCACAACCCCGCCACGCTGCCACCGAACCTGCCCCCGGCCAACCCGCCGCGCCGAAACCCCCCACGATCACCGACGTGCGGAATGCGGGGCTAGTCTCCTTCAGGTTCTGGGCCAGCTCGGCCCGATAGGCGACCGCCTCGGCCAGCACCGCCGGGTCCTCGTCGGGGGAGGGCGGGGTCAGCCCAGGCTCGCCCGGTCGGCCGCCTCGCGTCCCGACTCCCAGCCCTCGCCGCTGTTCACGCGGAAACCGCGGGAACGGACCGTCCGCGGGAACGCCCGCTCCATCGTCTCGCGCACCTGGACGTCCCGGGACGCCAGCACCGGCAGCACGTTGCCGCCGGCCTCGGCCGCGGCGCTCGCGGTTACCGTTTCCAGGCGTTCACCGATGCGGACGGCGTACGCGATCAGGAACGACCGCCGGAACGCCTTGACCCGGGCCTTGCCGGCGCGTGGCTCGGCCGTGTTCATCGCGCGGTGGCTCTGCACCAGCAGCGACGTGTAGACCAGCTCGGTCGCGGTGAGGTCGGCCTCGAACCCGAACACCGTGCTGAACCCCAGCTCGGGCGACCACACCGTGTGGCACCGGTTGGCTCGGGCCACGGCGTCGAGCAGCGAGGCCTTCTCGCTCTCGTACGGGTGGTCGACGCCGATCCGGCGGGCGAACGGCACGACCTCGACGGCCGGGTCGAGCGCCACGTCGAGGCTGTACCGGGCGATCAGCTCCTGGGCCTTGGCGGTGTAGGTCTCGGCCTCGGCCGGGAACGCCGTCGCCTCCGCCTTGGCGAGCAGGGACCGGACCCGGTGGAGCAGCCTCGGGTCGGAGCCGGCGGCGGGCGTCGTCGCGACCGTGCCGGGCGGCGGGATCAGCACCTCGATCGCCGGGAGCCCGCGCAGCGTACGCAGAAGGGCCAGCGCCGCGTCGATCAGCGCGACCCGGTCGACCCGCCAGCGCGTGGCCGCGGCCCGCAGATGATCGTCGTCGCCGGACCACCACACCTCGGCGCCGAGCTCGCCGGCCTGGTCGAGCCAGCGCGGATCGACCACCCGCTCGTCGCGCAGCCGGGCCGCGATCGCGTCGACGACCAGCCGGGCCTGGCCGGGGTCGCCCTGCCGGGCCACCACCCGGTGCAGTTCGACCGGCTGCCACCCGCGGTCGGTGAGCCGGCCGACCGCTTCCCGCACCGACGCCCAGACGACGGCGTCGACCTCACCGGCCGACGCGACGGTGAGCGCGTCGAGCCCGTCCTCCCAGCCGATGGTCCCGCCGAGCACGGCCGCGACCGTCTCCCGCACCGACGTCATCCACCAAGCCTAGGTCCCGGTCTGGGCCGCGACGGCGGCCGGGGCCGGGGCCGGGCGGACGCGGGCCCACATCAGCACCAGCTGGGCGATCGCGATCAGCACGAGGGCGCCGGAGAGGACGGCGAACCAGGGGAGCACCCGCTGGTCGACGGCCGGGTCGGCGAAGACGTCGCCGTAGCTGACATGCCAGCCGAACTGGACGCCGGCCGAGATCATGATCAGCGTGCGGGCCCACCGAGAAAGGCGGGGAGGGAAAGGAGCCCTCCCCGCCTAGGTGCGGATCATTGTCCGTCTCAGACGTCGAGGTCCGCTTCGATCCGCTTGAGCTGATGCCGGGCCATGGCCAGGTTCGACCGGTCCCGCCGCAGGGCCACGTAGAGGAACAGGCCCTTGCCGGAGCGGCTGGTCAGCGGCCGGATCAGGTGGTACTGGGTGTCGAGGGTGATCAGGATGTCCTCGATCTTCTCGGTCAGGTTGAGCATCTCCATGGCGCGGAGCTTGGCCCGGACCACGTCGGTGTTGCCGGCCGCGGCGACCGTCAGGTCGAGCTCCTTGCCGCCGCCCGCGGTGCCCAGCGCCATTCCGCTGGTGTGGTCCACGAGAGCGACGCCGATCGCGCCGTCGATGTCCATGATCTCTTTGAGTGCGGTGTCCATGTCGGGCATGGGGCCTTTCCTCCGTCGGTGTGGGATAAGGGGCGGTCAGCCGGCGGCTTGCCGGCGCCGGATGTCGGTGGGCAGGGTGGCCATCGGGGAACGCCGCGCGAGCGGCGCCGATGGCCCGGGCTGATGAGGGATGTCCGGCCGGGCCGGGGTGACGAAGTCGAGGGTGAGCAGCGCGACCAGGCGCCGGACGCTGCGCCGGGCCTCGAGGTGCACCATCGCCAGGTTCGCGTTGCCGGTGGTCACGACGGTGAGCAGGGCGTCCGGCCCGGCGGCGTACGACGAGATGTAACCGCCGTCGCACTGCACCACCGATTCCCGCAGCTCGCCGTGGTCGACGGCGTGCGCGAACCGGCGGGCCAGCGCGAGATGCGCCGCCGCCAGCGCCGCGAGGCTGTCCGGTTCGATGCCGTGCGCATCGTGCGCGACCACCATTCCGTCCGTGGTCGAGAGCACGCTCCCGGACAGTTCCGGCAACCTGTTCCGGAGGTTGCCGAGTTCCTCGAGCACCGCCGGATCAACCATGCTCGGCCTCCTTCTCTCTCGGGGGTGCGCGCGTCACCGCAGGGCTCGCAATGCGGTGCGGATGCGTTTCAGCAGGACCTCGTCGGCCCCGGGGGGCTCCGGCGGTGGTTCGCCGGCCAGGTCCTTGGGGAGCTTCGCGCCGGGTTTGCGGCGGGCCAGCCGCGGCGGGCGGTAGATCGTGCCGTTGGTCACCGGTTCGCCGGTGTGCGGGGGTTCCTCGGTCACCGTGGCCGTGCGGTGGTGGGTCACCGGCACCAGCGGCCCCTCGTCCAGCGTCACCGTCGGACGGGTGGCCGACGCCGCGGGGGCGGTGCCACGTGCGCGCGGAAGGCGTACCAGATCGGGGTCGTCGCCCTGACCCCGACGTTCCGTGGGCCGCTCGATCAGGCCGAGCGCCGCCAGCCTCCGCAGTTCCTGGATCGTGGCGAAGCCGGCCCGGCCGAGCAGCTGCGCCAGATCCGCGGGCGTGCGCTGGCCGTCCGCGTGCACCAGCAACTCCCACTGCAGCGCGGTCAGCGTGACGCGTTCCAGCGGCGCCCGTGGAACCGGGCTGACCGGCGCCGAGTCGACCTGCGCGTGCGGGAAGATCTCGTCGAGCAGCCGGGCCCGCCGCCGCGACTCCCGGTTCACCGCCGCCGCGTCGACCCGCACCACCGCGCCCAGCCAGTGCCCGGCGCCGGCCCGGAAGTCGACCGGCGCGCTGGCCGGGGACAGCGCGAAGTAGGCCGCGTCGTAGATCGCGCCGAGCACGCACAGCTCCAGCTCGCCCTGGGTCAGGTGGCCCTGGTCGAGCAGCAGCCGGCCGACCTTGGCGCTCGTCGCGCCCGCGTCCAGCGCCGCCTGCCAGGTCCGCCCGGCCAGCCGCCCGGACGCGGTCAGCAGCTCGCCGACCCCGGGCGCGCCCGGCGACTCCGCGTAGATCACCGCGCCGTCCTGCAGGTAGACGGCACCCCCCGGAGGGCCGCCGGGGTGGCCACCCACCACCAGCGCTCCGGTCTGCCGCTCACCCGCCACCTGTGTCAGCAGGCGCCCGGGAGCCGCGGTCCTGGTGGGGCTCACGTCCATCCTTCCGGCCGAGAGGTACGGGTGGCTCTACGTCGGACAGGTCCTAGGTGGCGACGAGCTCCGCCGCCAGCGTCTGCATGCGCCGCCGGGCCACCGCGAGGTTGCCGTGCACCCGGTCCAGCCACACCCAGAGCACCAGCCGGCTGTCGAAGTCGGTCCGCACCAGCCGCAGCAGGTGGTAGCCGCCCGCGGTGGTGATGATCAGGTCTTCCAGCAGGTCGTGCGGTATCGCCGAGACGAACAGCGAACGGCTCGTCGCGGCCTGGACCACGTCGGCGGTTCCGGCCGCCGCGGCCTCATGATCGGAGTTCGGCGCGGCCCCGGTCGTGGCGACCGGGAACCCGGTGGTGTAGTCGACGATCCCGGCCCCGACCGCGCCCGGGATCGTCATGGCCTCCTGCAGGCAGTGCTCCACGCCGGGCACGTCTCTCCTCAGCGTTGTGTCCGTCCCGCCGGCGACGTCGCTGCGACCTTGCTTCGTCGTCACCGTGGGCCATCCTGCGGGCACGGTGAGCCGAGAAGTCGCACCCCATGTGCGTCCTCTTCGGCCGGTTTCACGAAGCCAGCTCGGCGCCGCCGCGGATCCGTTGCGGGACAACGTGATCGCCCAGCCAGTGGCGCTCCCCGGCGATGAACCGGACCGTCGCCCGCTCGCTCTGCAGCACCATCCGGGTCGCCTCGCGGGCGGCCGACGACGCCCGGCGGGCCAGCTCGTTCTGGCCCAGATGGCCGCCGCGCACCAGCGCCCGGCCGACCCGGCACCGCGGGTGGCCCTCGGCGTACGCGGCCGACCAGGCCGCGGCGCTCAGCCGCCCGGACGACACCAGCCGCTCGCCGAACCCCGGGCAGGCGGGTGACTCGGCGTGGGCGATATGTCCGGCCACCAGATAGAGCACCCCGCCGGGCGAGCCGCCGACCTGCAGGGCGCCGGTCCGGCCGGCCTCGGCGAGCTGGCGAAGGACGCGCCGCAACGAGACGGGATCCACGTCGACTCCTCGGATGAGTGGGCATCGGGTGATCGCATGGTGTGCGGCCATCGAGCCCCGTCGCCGCACCGCCGGTGCGTTGTTCCGCCGGTAACCCTCCCGGCGGTGGCGCGTAACATGATCGCCACTTTCGATGGGGCGTTGCAGGGGGATCGATGGGCGTGCGCTGGGAGCAGATCGTGGTCGACTCGGAGGATCCGGCTCGGCTGGCCCGATGGTGGGCCGAGGCCCTGGGCTACCGGATCGTGCACGAGGCGCCGGAGGAGGTGGAGATCCGGCGTAGCCCCGAGGAGATGCCCGGCCTGCTGTTCACCCCGGTGCCGGATGCCAAGACGGTGAAGAACCGGCTGCACATCGACCTGCGCCCGGAAGATCAGGAGTCCGAGGTCGAGCGGCTGGTCGACATGGGCGCCCGGCCGGTCGACATCGGCCAGAACGACGCCGGCTGGGTGGTGCTGGCCGACCCCGAGGGCAACGAGTTCTGCGTGCTGTCCAGCCGGACGAAGGATCAGTAGCGGAACTGGCCGATCAGGCCCTCCAGCTCACCGGCCGCCGAGCTGACCCGCTCGGCCGACCGGCGGGTGGTGTTCGCGTCCTCCGCGGTCGACTCCGACGAGCGGGTGATGTGCGCGACCGTGCCGCTGATCTCGCCGGCCGCGGCCGACACGTGACCCACGTTGCCGGCCATCAGCTCGGTGGTCGCCGACTGCTCCTCGACCGCGGCCGCGATGGTCCGCTGCCCGTCGTCGATCTGCCCGATCACCTCGGTGATGGTGGCGATCGCGGTGGCCGTACGCGTCGTCATCTCCTGAATCGCGCCGATCTTGGCGGTGATGTCGCTGGTCGCGTGGGCCGTCTCCTGGGCCAGCTCCTTCACCTCGGTCGCGACCACGGCGAAACCCTTGCCCGCCGCGCCGGCCCGCGCCGCCTCGATCGTCGCGTTCAGCGCCAGCAGGTTGGTCTGTTCGGCGATCTGGGTGATCAGCTTGACGATGTCGCCCACCTCGCCGCTGGCCGCGCTCAGCGCCGATACCGCGGCCGCCGTCTCGGTCGCGCTCTGCGTGGCCCGGGACGTGGTCAACGCCGCGTCCGAGGTCTGCCGGGCGATCTCCCGGATCGACCCGGCCAGCTCACCGGTGGCGGTGGTCATGTCGGTCACCGAGGCCGACACCTGCCGGGCCGCCGCGTCCGCGTTGCGCGCCTGGGCCGATGTCTGTTCGGCCGAGCCGTCCAGGTTCCCGGCCAGCCCGCGCAGGTCGCCGCTCGCCGTGGTCAGCTCGGCCACGCTGGTCGCGGTGGCCGCGATCGTCGTACGCACGGCCGTCACCGCCTCGTTCAAGGCGTCGGCCATCTCCCCGAACTCGTCACGTTGCGTCACCTCGGCCTGGACCGTGAGGTCACGCTGAGCCATCGCGCGTAACGCCGCCAGCATCCGGCGCATCGGCCGGCGGATCGCCCGGATGGTCATCAGCGCCGCCAGCGCGGTCAGCAGCAGGCCCACCGCCGTGCCCAGGACCACGATCCTGGACGCCCGGGACGCCGACCGCTGCCCGTCCACGCCGGCCTCGCCGACCGCGGCCAGCATCGCGTCGTCGATGGCGCCCAGGTCGTTCTCCAGCGCCGCGAACTGGTCGAGGAAGTCGGGCAGCCGGCCCTTCTCGCCGGCCACGATCGCCCGCGCGGTGTCGCCGTACGTGACCACCGCCGGACGGACCCGTGCGTACTCCGCGGTCAGCGAGGCCGGCGCCATCGTCGCGGCCGCGTCGAAGTTGGTCAGCATGGTGGTGGCGTGCTCGTCCACCTCGTCGACGGCGAACCGCTCCCGATCCGCCGGCGTGGTCGCGTACATCGCCGACATCACGTCGGCCCGCAGGCCGTCGTGCATCATGTCGGCGTTCCACTGCCGGCTCATGCCGTCGCTCACCCGGGTGATCTCCCGGGCGACGTCGGCCTGCCCGGTCGACCCCCAGGTGGCCGCGCCGGCCACCAGGAACGAGGCGGCCACCCCGGCGATCGTCATGAGCAGCAGACGCGCGACGATGGTCAACTTGACTCCCACAACTACCTGGTCGGCCTGTCACACCCAACACTTAGGCTGATCACATGGATGCCGAGCGCTGGGCGCCCGAACCGGCCAAGGACAGCGGTTATGGGCGCACCCAGTTCGAGCGTGACCGCGCCCGCGTGCTTCATTCCGCCGGGTTCCGCCGGCTCGCCACCAAGACCCAGGTGCACACGGCCGGGTCGGACGACTTCCTGCGTACCCGCCTGACCCATTCCCTCGAGGTCGCCCAGATCTCCCGCGAGATGGGCGCCCGGCTGGGCTGCGACCCCGACGTGGTGGATACCGCGGGCCTCGCCCACGACCTGGGCCACCCGCCCTTCGGCCACAACGGCGAGGGCGCGCTCGACGAGGTGGCGCAGCCCTGCGGCGGTTTCGAGGGCAACGCTCAGACGCTTCGGGTGCTGACCCGGCTCGAGGCCAAGGTCCCCGGCGCCGGCCTCAACCTGACCCGGGCCTCCCTCGACGCCACCAGCAAATACCCCTGGCTGCGCCAACCCGGAAACCGCAAGTTCGGGGTGTACGCCGACGACGTGCCGGTCTTCGAGTGGATCCGGGCCGGCGGGCCGGGCGGCGAGCGCCGCTGCCTCGAGGCCCAGGTGATGGACTGGGCCGACGACGTCGCCTACTCCGTGCACGACGTCGAAGACGGTGTGCACGGCGGCTACATCACGCTCCGCCACCTGCTCGACGACGCCGACGAGCGGGCCGCCCTGGTCGCCGACGTCGCCGCGGTCTACTCCTCGTCACCACCCGACGAGCTGGCCGCCTCGCTCGACGGCCTGCTCGCCGACGAGGTGGTGGCGGCCGCCGCCGACCACGACGGCACGTTCGCCAGCCAGATCGCCCTCAAGCGGATGACCAGCGTGCTGACCGGCCGGTTCGTCTCCTCGGCGGTCGGCGCCACGATCAGCCGGCACGGTTCGGAACGGGTGCGGCGGTACGAGGCCGACCTGGTCGTGCCGCGTACGGTGCGTAATCACTGCGCGCTGCTCAAGGGCATGGCGTTGCGCTACGTGATGCGCCTGCGCGCCGCCGAAGACTGGTACGAGCGCCAGCGCACCATCCTCAAGGATCTCGTGGCCGCGTTGTGCGAGCGGGCGCCCGACGGCCTCGACCCGGTCTTCGCCCCGCTCTGGAAGCAGGCCGCCGACGATCCGGCCCGCCTGCGCGTGGTCGTCGACCAGGTGGCGTCGCTCACCGACCACGCGGCCGTGGCCTGGCACCGGACCCTCGTGGCGGACGCCGACTAGCGCGAGGCAGGATGTACCGGTGGCCAGGGTCAAGGACGAAGACATCGCGCTGGTCCGCGACCGCACGTCCATCGCCGACATCATCAACGAGACGGTGACGCTCAAGTCCGCGGGCGGCGGCAACCTGAAGGGCCTGTGTCCCTTCCACGACGAGAAGACCCCGTCGTTCACCGTCAGCCCGGCCCGCAACGTGTACTTCTGCCTGGCGGGTGAGACGCGGGTGATCACCGACCAGGGCATCCGGGAGATCCGCGACCTGGCCGGCGGGCGGCACCGCGTGATCACCACGCACGGCCGGTTCGTGGAGGCGCCGTTCCAATCGTTCGGCGAGCAGCCTCTCCTCCACCTCCAGCTGTCCCGGAACGGGCAGAAGAAGACGATTCGCGCGACGGCGGAACATCGCTGGTTCATCCGGGCCCGCACCAACAAGGGCGAGAAGCGGGTCGAGCGGGTCACCTCCGAGCTCCGGGTGGGTGACCGGCTCTCGCATGTGTTCCCGCGGGCGCTCGTCACCCGTGATGGCGGCCATCGGCTCGCGCTCTCGCCGTTCGGCGTCGCCCGCGGCATCGTCTTCGGTGATGGAACGGTGCTCGACAAGGGCAGCGTCGCCTTTCTTTACGGCGGCAAGGACCGTGAGTTGCTGAAGTGGTTCCCCCTCAGCGACACGTACGAGTCCTCCGGGCGGCTGACCGTCACCGGCATGCCGGCGTACTTCAAGACCGAGCTGCCGCCACTCACCGAGTCGCTCGCCTACCTGTATGGGTGGCTGGCCGGCTACTTCGCGGCGGATGGCGATGTTGCCGCGGACGGGTGTATCTCGCTCAACTCGGCGAACCGTGAACACCTGGAATACGTCCGCGACCTCTGCACCCGCATCGGAGTGGGCACCTACGGCATCGAAGAGCGGGCGTCGGCCACGGGTGACGGCTTGGGCTACCGCTTGTCCCTCATGGGGGACGACCTCGCCGAGGAGTTCTTTCTCATCGACTCCCACCGCGACCGGTTCGTGAGCAGCCGGCAGCGCGTGGAGCGGCGCGGCTGGGTCGTCGAGGCGATCGAGGACCACGGCGAGGTCGAAGAGGTCTTCTGCGCGATCGTGGACGGCACTCACGCCTTCGTCCTCGAGGACAACATCCTCACCGGCAACTGCCACGGCTGTGGGATGGGCGGGGACGCCATCAAGTTTCTGATGGACGCGGAGCATCTGTCGTTCATCGAGTCGGTCGAGCGGCTGGCCTCCCGGGCCGGCCTCCAGCTGCGGTACGACGAGTCGCCGGGGGACCGGAACGGGGCGCCGCGGCCGCAGCCGGGGCAGCGGCAACGCCTGATCGCCGCCCACCACGCGGCCACCCAGTTCTACCGCGAGCAGCTGACCACGCCGGGCGCGCGGATCGCGCGGGAGTTCCTGGCCCAGCGCGGCTTCGGGCGCGAGGCGGCCGAGCGTTACGGCTGCGGCTTCGCCCCGGACGGCTGGGACCTGCTCACCAAGCATCTGCGCCTGAAGGGCTTCACCGATGCCGAGCTGACCGCGGGCGGGCTGTCGAAACCGGCCAAGTCGGGCTCGTTGATCGACCGGTTCCGGCGCCGGCTGATCTGGCCGATCCGCGACCTGACCGGTGACGTGATCGGCTTCGGCGCGCGGCGGCTGTTCGACGATGACGACGGCCCGAAATATCTGAACACGCCGGAGTCGCCGCTCTACAAGAAGTCGCACGTGCTCTACGGCATCGACTTCGCCAAGCGGGAGATCGCCAAGCAGAGCCAGGCGGTGATCGTCGAGGGCTACACCGACGTGATGGCCTGTCATGAGGCCGGCGTGCACACCGCGGTGGCCACCTGCGGCACGGCGTTCGGCACCGATCACATCGGGGTGCTGCGCCGGCTGCTGATGGACTCGGACAGCGTCTCCGGCGAGATCATCTACACCTTCGACGGGGACGCGGCGGGGCAGAAGGCGGCGCTGCGGGCGTTCGAGGAAGATCAGCGTTTTGTCGGGCGTACCTTCATCGCGGTCTCCCCGGACAACATGGACCCCTGCGACCTGCGCCTGGCCAAGGGTGATCTGGCCGTGCGTGACCTGGTCGCGCGCCGGGAGCCGCTGGTCGACTTCGCGTTGCGGCAGACGCTGTCCCGCTTCGACCTGGACACGGTCGAGGGGCGGGTCGAGGCGATGCGTCGGGCGGCGCCGCTGGTGGCCAAGATCAAAGACCGCGAGAAGCGTCCTGAGTACGCCCGGAAGCTGGCCGGCGACCTCGGCATGGACCTCGACCCGGTGCTGCGGGCGGTGAACAACGCGTACACGCCGGAACAGTCGGCGCCGGCCCAGCGTCAGGCGCCGGACAGCCCGCAGCGGCTGGTCGAGCGTGAGGCGCTGAAGCTGGCCCTGCAATACCCGGTGCTGGCCGGCCCGATGTTCGACGCGCTGGGCACCGAGTCGTACGCCGATCCGGTCCTGCAGGGGATCCGGCAGGCGATCGCCGAGGCGGGTGGCACGACCACCGCGGCCGGGGGAGCGGGCTGGATCGAGTCGGTGCGTGACCTGTGCGCCGACCTGAGCGGCAAGGCGCTGATCGGCCAGCTGTCGGTCGACCCGCCGCGGGTGGACGGCGAGGTCGACCCGCGGTACGTCTCGACCGTGCTGGCCACGCTGCAGGTCGGTGCGGTGGCCACCCGGATCCGTGACCTGAAGTCGAAGGTGCAGCGGATCAACCCGGTGGCACACAAGGATGAGTACCTGGCGATGGCCGGTGAGCTGTTCTCCCTGGAACAGCACGCGCGGGCGTTGCGGGAGCAGGCGGCGGGGGGATTGTGAAGCTTTTCGGACGACGCCCGAAGTTGCCGGCCGGGCTGCGCCCCGAGCTGGACCGGGACGAGCGGGTGCTGGCCTGGGCGGCGGTGGGAACCGGGGACGCCGAGGCGGCGCTGGTCGCGACCAACCGGGGCCTGTGGGTGCCCGAGCGCGGCCGGCTGGGCTGGCACGAGATCCACAAGGTCGCGTGGTCGGGCCGTGAGCTGCGGGTGATCCCGGCCGAGGTGGCCGAGGTGCGCGAACACTACGCGGTGCTGGTGGACGAGCCGCCGGTGCTGTTCCTGCTGCTCGAGCCGGGGGAGCTGCCCGATCAGGTCCGCACCCGGGTGACCCGGTCGGTGGCGTACACGTCGCATCATCCGATGCCGCAGGGCGGGGTGCGGGTGGTCGGCCGGCGGGTGAGCGGGGTCGACGGCCTGAGCTGGGCGGTCCGGTACGACTCGGGTACGCCGGTGGACGCCGAGCCGGTGATCAGCCTCACCGAGGAGCTGGTGCTCGCGGCCCAGAACGCGAGCGCGCCGCCGCTGTAAGTCGGTCGCGGTTTGTCGTACCCGGTGTCTAGGGTTTGGCGACGTGACCGATGAATCGCTGATCCACGCCCGGGGGCTGGTCAAACGCTTCGGCGACTTCACCGCGGTGGCCGGCATCGACGTCGACGTGCGCCGGGGTGAGGCGTTCGGCTTCCTGGGGCCGAACGGCGCCGGCAAGAGTTCGACGATGCGGATGGTGGGTTGTGTGTCCCCGCCGACCGAGGGTGAGTTACGCATCCTCGGGCGTGACCCCCGCACCGACGGCCCGGCGATCCGTGCGCGGCTGGGCGTGTGCCCCCAGCTCGACAACCTCGACACCGAGTTGTCGGTGCGCGAGAACCTGACGACCTATGCGCGGTTCTTCGGCATCCCGCGCCGGGTGGCTCGCCGACGGGCCGACGAGCTGCTCGATTTTGTGCAGCTCACCGAGCGGGCCGACAGCAAGGTCGAGCCGCTGTCGGGTGGCATGAAACGGCGGCTGACGATCGCCCGGGCGCTGGTCAACGAGCCCGAGATCGTGCTGCTCGACGAGCCGACCACGGGCCTCGACCCGCAGGCGCGCCACCTGGTGTGGGAACGGCTGTTCCGGCTCAAGAAACAGGGCGTGACGCTGGTCCTGACCACGCATTACATGGACGAGGCCGAGCAGTTGTGCGACCGGCTGGTGGTGATGGACGGCGGGCAGATCGTCGCCGAGGGGTCGCCGCGGGCGCTGATCGAGCGCTATTCGACCCGCGAGGTGGTCGAGCTGCGGTTCGCGACCGAGTCGCAGGAGGCGTACGCGGAGAAGCTGGCCGGTCTGGGCGAGCGCGTCGAGGTGCTGCCCGACCGCATCCTGCTCTACGTGCCCGACGGCGACGCCGCGGTGGCCGAGGTGCAGGCCCGTTCGCTGAGCCCGGCCAGCGTGCTGGTCCGCCGCAGCAGCCTGGAAGACGTCTTCCTCCACCTCACCGGCCGGACGCTGGTCGACTGATGGTCGCCGCCGCCTATGTTCTCGAATACCACCTGGTCAGCTACAAACGCACCTGGCGGGGCAGCGCGCTGTCGTCGTTCCTGCTGCCGCTGCTCACCGTGCTCGGCTTCGGGGTCGGGGTGGGCGCCTATGTCGCGGGTGTCGACGGCGTGCCCTATCTCGACTGGCTGGTGCCGGGCCTGATCGCGTCGACCGCCATGCAGGTCGGCATCGGCGAGGCGACCTGGCCGGTGCTGGGCGGGTTCGAGTGGCGCCGCACCTACTTCGGTCACGCCGCGGCGCCGTTGCGGGTCGCCGACATCGTCGGCGGCCATCTCGCCTTCGTGGTCTTCCGGGTGGTCACCACCTGCGCGGCGTTCCTGCTGGTGGCGGCCCTGTTCGGCACGCTGCGTTCGTGGTGGGCGCTGGCCGTGCCGGTGATCGGGGCGCTGGTCGGGCTGGCCGTGGCCACGCCGACCTTCGCCTATTCGGCCACCGTCCAGACCGAGAGCTACCTGTCGATCCTGATGCGGGCCGGGATGATCCCGATGTCGCTGTTCTCCGGGGTGTTCTTCCCGATCGACCAGATGCCCGACCCGCTGGTCTGGCTGGCCTGGGTGCTGCCGTTGTGGCACGGCGTCGAGCTGGCCCGGTCGGCCACGCTGGGCAGCACGACCGCGTGGCCGGCGGCCGCCCATCTGCTGGTGCTGTTCGCCTGGATCGCGGTGGGCTGGTCGCTGGCCCTGCACCGGTTCCGTCGCCGGCTCGTCGTCTGAGAGGACCCCTGATGCTCACGCTGGCCCTGCCGCGTCTGCTGACACCGGGCGCCGGGCGCCGCTCGGTGTCCATGATGGAACGCAACGTCGCCACGCTCCGCGGCGCCTATTGGATCGTCTTCGCGACCGGCCTGCTCGAACCGGTGCTCTATCTCCTGTCGATCGGCATCGGCGTCGGCGCGCTGGTCGGCGACATCGCGTTGCCCGACGGGCGCTCGGTGGGTTACCCGTCGTTCGTGGCGCCGGCCATGCTGGCGGCGTCGGCCATGACCGGGGCGCTCGCCGAGACCACCTTCAACTTCTACGGGAAGATGAAGTTCATGCGGCTGTACGACGGGATCGTCGCGACCCCGGTGCGGCCGGTGGAGATCGCGTTCGGCGAGCTGACCTGGGCGATGATCCGCGGAAGCGTCTACTCCGCCGCGTTCTTGGCGATCATGGTGGGGATGGGCCTGACCACGGTGGGCTCGGCCCTGATCGCCCTGCCGGCGGCGATCCTGGTCGGGTTCGCGTTCGGCGCGGCCGGCCTGGCGCTGTCCACGTTCATGCGCAGCTGGCAGGACTTCGACCTGATGATCTCGGCGCAGTTCGCGCTGTTCCTGTTCTCCGGCACGTTCGTCCCGGCCGAGTCCTACCCGGCCGCGTTGCGCTGGGTGGTCGAGGCGACGCCGCTCTATCGCTCGGTCCACCTGATCCGCGGGATCAGCCTCGAGATGTGGAGCTGGGTCCAGCTCCTGGACGTGATCTATCTGCTGGTGCTGTTCGCCGCCGGGGTCGCCGTGGCCGGGCGGCGGATGGGGCTGCTGTTGCTCAAGTGATCAGTGACCTGGGGGAACGTCCGCAGTCGATGGGTTAGACAGGGGGCGCGGGGGGCATCCAACCCCGAGAAGGTCACCGAGGATTGCTGGGCGGAGGAACCCCGATGAAGCTGCTGCGCCGCCACCAGGAGGAGCCAGCCGTGGACGAGCGCCGTGAGGCCGAGGCACGAGAGGCCGGCGAACGAGACGTCACCACGACCCGCACCGGCGACGACAAACTCGACCCGCACGATCCGCCTCCGCCCGGCCCGAACGACGGTCCCGACAAGCCCGCCGAGCTGCACGGCAAGGGTGTGTTCGCGGCGGTCAAGCGGACCTTCAAGCAGTTCTCCCAGGACAACGTGTCGGACTGGGCCGCCGCGCTGACCTACTACGGCATCCTGTCGATCTTCCCGGCCGTGATCGCGCTGATCTCGATCTTCGGGCTGGTCGGCGGGGACGGCAAGGCGACGGTGACCGGCGCGGTCAAGGAGGTCGTGCCGAACGGCGACATCCAGAAACTGGTCGACACCGTGCTCGGGCAGGTGAGCAACCCGAACACCGCCGGCCTCGCGGCCATCCTGGGTATCGCGCTGGCCTTCTGGTCGGCCTCCGGTTACGTGGCCGCGTTCATGCGCGCCTCCAACGCCGTCTACGACGTGCCGGAGGGCCGGCCGATCTGGAAGACGCTGCCGATCCGGCTGGGCGTCACCGCCATCGTCGGCATCATGCTGGTCGCCTCGGCCGTCATCGTGATCTTCACCGGCGACCTGGCCTCGGCGATCGGCGACCGGATCGGCCTCGGCGACCAGGCCGTGCTGGTCTGGAGCATCGTCAAGTGGCCGGTCCTGGTGATCCTGGTCAGCCTGATGTTCTCGATCCTGTACTGGGCGTCGCCGAACGCGAAGACCGGCGGTTTCCGCTGGGTCAGCCCGGGCGGCATCTTCGCCGTCCTGCTGTGGGTGGCGGCCTCCGCGGCGTTCGCCCTCTACCTGGCCAACTTCGCCGACTACAACAAGACGTACGGCACGCTGGGCGGCGCGATCGCCTTCCTGGTGTGGCTGTGGATCTCGAACCAGGCCATCCTGCTGGGCGCCGAACTGGACGCCGAACTCGAGCGGGGCCGGGCCATCGCGGCCGGGCACCCGGCCGACGAGGAGCCGTTCCTGGAGCTGCGCGACGACCGGAAGCTGAAGAAGGGTAGCGAAAAGGGCCTCGCTTCCAGCTGACACCGATGACAAAAGGGCGGCCGTCCCCGGCGGGGGTGGCCGCCCTCGTCGTGCACGCTGAGTTCCAAGACCACTTTCTTTGCGTGGTGACGGACCCGTGCTGACAGCCCTGTCGGGGGGCCGTTTCCCCTGTTCAGCCTGCTTACCGCGACAAACGGGGGAGGGTCCGCGGACTTTTGTTGGGGAGAGCAAAAGTTGGTATAGATCTTCTGGAAGGTATGGACTGGAGCGCCGGAAGGGGCCTAGTGTGACCGGCACGACACAGCATCGTTTCAGGGCTGTGAACCCCTGCCGGAGGTACCCGTGCACGTTGCCGACGCCCCCCACCATCGGGTGCTTCGCCTGTTGCGCGACGAGGGCCCGGTGTCTCGCGCCGAGCTGGGTGACCGGCTCGAGCTGACCCGCCCCCGTCTGCTCGCCGAGGTGGAGCGACTCGTGGCGGCGGGCCTCATCGCCGAGGCCGGCATGGCCGCCTCGCGCGGCGGCCGTCGTTCCACCCTGGTCGAGCTGCACCCCCGCCTGCGCTTCGCCGCGGTCGACCTGGGCGCCAGCTCGATCGACATCGAGGTCACCAACGGACGACTGGAGACGGTCGCGGCCTACCGCGAGACCGCCGACATCAGGTCGGGACCGAAAGCGATACTGCAACGGGTCAGTGAGCTGCTCGCCAAGGCACGCACGGACGGCGCCTTCGAGAAGCTCGACGCGGTCGGCATCGGCGTCCCCGGTCCGGTCAGTTTCCGTGACGGCGTGCCGGTGTCGCCGCCGATCATGCCGGGCTGGGACCGCTACCCGGTGCGCGAGATCCTCGCCCGTGAGCACGGCTGCCCGGCGGTGGTCGACAACGACGTGAACATCATGGCGATCGGGGAGCGGCACGGCGGGGTCGCGCACTCCGTCGACGACTTCCTCTTCGTCAAGATCGGCACCGGCATCGGCTGCGGAATACACCTGGCCGGTGACGTGTACCGCGGGGTCGACGGATGCGCCGGCGACATCGGGCACATCCAGGTCGACTCGCACGGGCCGGTGTGCTCGTGCGGCAACACCGGCTGCCTGGAGGCGCTGTTCAGCGGGGCCGCGCTGTCCCGCGACGCGCAGGCCGCCGCCCGCAGCGGCGAGTCGCCGGCGCTGGCCGAGCGGCTCGCGGCCAACGGTGAGCTGGGCGCCCGGGATGTCGCCGAGGGCGCGGCCGAGGGCGATGTGACGTGCATCCGGCTGATCCGCGACGGCGGTCGCCGGGTCGGCTCGGTGCTGGCCACGCTGGTGAGCTTCGCCAATCCGTCGATGATCGTCATCGGGGGCGGGTTGGCGCTGCTCGGGCACATTCTGCTGGCCGAGATCCGCAGCGTGGTCTACCGGCGCTCGCTGCCGCTGGCCACCGGCAACCTGCCCGTCGTTTTAAGCGAACTGGGCAGTCGAGCCGGCGTCACCGGCGCCGCCGTGCTCGCCAGTGACACCTGCTTCGAGCAGGCATCATGACGACCATTCCCGAGCCGCGTGATGGTGAGGTGGAGGACCAGGTGGCAACCGAAGCGCCGGTGGTCTTGGAACTGACCGATGTCGTCAAGACTTTCCCCGGGGTACGCGCGCTGGACGGCGTCCAGCTCGAGGTGCGCGCCGGTGAGGTGCACTGCCTGCTCGGGCAGAACGGCGCCGGGAAGTCGACGCTGATCAAGGTCCTGGCCGGCGTGCACCGCGCCGACGAGGGCAGCATCCTGTGGCAGGGCGAGCCGTTCGCCCCGGCCAACCCGCAGGCCGCCATGAAGGCCGGCATCGCCACCATCTACCAGGAGCTCGACCTGGTCGACGACCTGTCCGTCGCCGAGAACACCTTCCTCGGTCACGAGGAGCGGCGGCTCGGCTTCGTGCGGCGCGGTTCGATGGCCCGGCGTACCCGGGAGATCCTGGGCCGGCTCGGCCACCCGCAGATCCCGGCCCGCCGGCTGGTCCGCAGCCTGCCCGCGGCCGGGAAGCAGATCGCCAGCATGGCCCGCGCGCTCTCGCACGACGCCAAGCTGATCGTCATGGACGAGCCCAGCGCCGTGCTCGCTCATGACGAGGTGGGCAACCTGTTCCGGATCATCCGGGAGCTGACCGCCCAGGGCATCGCGGTCATCTACATCTCGCACCGGCTCGAGGAGATCCGCGAGATCGGCGACCGGGTGACCGTGCTCAAGGACGGCCGGACCACCGCGGCGAACCTGCCGGCGCGTGACACCCCGACCCGCGAGCTGGTCAACCGGATGACCGGGCGGAGCATCGAGTACGTGTTCCCGCCGCGGGTGGCGCCGGACGACCCCGAGGTCCTGCTCGAGGTGCAGGGGCTCACCCGCGCGGGCGAGTTCGCCGACGCCTCGCTGACCGTCCGCAAGGGCGAGATCGTGGGCATCGCCGGGCTGGTCGGGTCCGGGCGTTCCGAGCTGCTGGAGACGATCTTCGGCGCCCGCCCGGCCGACAGCGGCACCGTGGTGATGGCCGGCAAGCGGGTCACCTCGGTCGGCGGCGCGGTCCGGGCCGGCATCGGCATGGCCCCCGAGGAGCGCAAGAGCCAGGCGCTGCTGCTGGACCAGCCGATCTACAAGAACATGACGCTGTCGTCGTTCGCGACGTTCGCCACGGCCGGGTTCACCGACGCCGGCGACGAGCGGAAGGCCGCCGACAAGGTCGCCGACTCGCTCGAGCTGCGGCCCCGGGACACCGGCCGCGCCGTGCGCACGCTGTCCGGCGGCAACCAGCAGAAGGTCGTGGTCGGCCGCTGGCTGATCGGCCAGACCAAGCTGTTGCTGCTCGACGAACCCACCCGAGGGGTGGATGTCGGCGCCCGCGCGGAGCTCTACCAGGTCATCCACGACCTGGCCGCGAACGGTGTCGGCGTGCTGCTGGTGTCCAGCGAGGTGCCCGAGGTGCTGGGCCTGTCCGACCGGGTCCTCGTGATGCGCGAGGGCCACCTGATCCATGAGGCGCCGGCCGGCGACCTCGACGAAGCCACGGTTCTCGACCTCGTGATGGCGGGGTCTCTGCTCGAGGGGGAGCCCGCATGACCGACACGCAGGTGGCGAAGCCGGCGCCCGCGCCGGACGCCCCGAAGAAATCCCGGAACAGCATTTTCAAAGGTGACGCCGCCGAGCCGCTGAAGCGCAACCTCGGCCTGGTCGGCGTCCTGATCATCCTGGCCGTCATCGGCGTCATCACCCGGCCCGACCTCTACGGCGATGCCACCTGGGTCAGCAACAACGTCTTCACGATCCTCCAGCAGGCGTCGGCCATCGGCGTGGTCACGGTCGGCATGACCTTCGTGATCATCGGCGGCGGCATCGACCTGTCGGTGGGCGCGATCGTCGCCATCGCGGGCGTCTGGTCGACCACGCTGGCGACGCAGAGCTACGGCGCGGTCGGCATGATCTTCACGGCCATCGTGGTCGGCGTCGTGGTCGGGCTGATCAACGGCGTGCTCATCTCGTACGGAAGACTCGTGCCCTTCATCGCGACCCTGGCGATGATGGTGGCCGCCCGTGGTCTCGCCGCGCAGATCTCCGGCAAGCAGACCCAGGTGTCCTCGAACGACACGATCAACAGCATCGCGTCCACCAAGATCCTCGGCATCCCGATGCTCGTGATCATCCTGGCGCTGGTCGTGGCGGCCGGCTGGGTGCTGCTCAACCGCACCACGTTCGGCCGGCGCACGGTCGCGATCGGCGGCAACCCCGAGGCGGCCCGGCTGGCCGGCATCAACGTCAAATTCCACACCCTGCTGCTGTACGCGCTCTCCGGCCTCTGCTGCGGGATCGGCGCGATCATGCTGACGTCCCAGGCGACGAGCGCTCAGGCCGCCATGGCGAACCTGTACGAACTGGACGCGATCGCCGCGGCGATCATCGGCGGCACGCTGCTCAGCGGCGGCCGCGGCACCATCGTCGGCGCGCTCTTCGGCGTGCTGGTGTTCAGCACGATCACGAACCTGTTCGCGATCAACAACCTTCCCACCGAGGTCCAGAACATGGTCAAGGGCGGCATCATCGTCGCGGCCGTGCTGGTCCAGCAGTTCCGCTACAAATCGCTCACCCACCTCCTGGGACGCACCAAGAGCTGAAATTTCGCACCCTCAAACCCCAAAAATCCGGCGACCGGTGTACGGCCGCCAGGTCACCCCTGGAGTAAACATGTCGAACTTCTCTCGTCGCCGCATCCTCTTCGGCGGCGCCGCGGTCGGCGCGGGCGCCCTCCTCACCGCCTGCACCAGCAACGAGCCGGAGAACAACAGCCAGATCAACACCAGCAACGAGGAGGCGAACCCCAACTCGGCTCCCGGCACCAAGGTGGTCATCGGCTTCTCGGCGCCGGCCGCCGACCACGGCTGGATCGCCGCCATCACGAACAACGCCAAGGCCCAGGCCGGCGCGTACCAGGACGTGGAGCTGAAGGCGGTCGAGGCGGGCGCCGACGCGGCGGCCCAGCGGGCGTCGCTGGCCACGCTGATCTCGCAGAAGCCGACGGTCATCGTGATCCTGCCGCACGACGGCAAGGAGCTGAACTCCTCCGCCCTGGAGGCGACCAAGGCCGGTATCCCGGTCATCAACCTGGACCGCGAGTTCCCCGACGCCCTGGCCTACCGCCTGCTGATCAAGGGCGACAACTACGGCATGGGCGTGGCCGCCGGCAACTACATCGCCGAGCAGATGAAGTCCAAGGGCGTCAGCAACCCGATCATCGGCGAGATCGCCGGCATCGACGCGCTGCCGCTGACCCAGGACCGGTCCAAGGGCTTCAAGGACGCCCTGGCCGCCGCCGGCTTCAAGGTGGCCAACCGGCGCGCGGCCGAGTTCACCGCGGACAGCGGCCAGCGCGAGGCGGCCGGCCTGCTCCAGGCGCTGCCGAAGCTGGACGCCCTCTGGAACCACGACGACGACCAGGGCATCGGCGTGCTGGCCGCGATCAAGCAGACCAACCGCAGCGAGTTCATCATGGTCGGCGGCGCGGGCTCGAAGGCCGCGATCGACCAGATCACCAAGGACGACAGCGTGCTGAAGGCGACGGTCACCTACAGCCCGTCGATGGCCTCCTCGGCGATCTCGCTGGCCCGCCTGATCGGCCAGGGCAAGGGCATGTCGGACCTGGTCGAGCTCCAGGTTCCCAAGCAGATCACCCTCGCCTCGGAGACGATCACCAAGGAGAACGCGAGCAAGTACGCCAAGCTCGGGTTCTGATAACACGGCTACCAAGGGAGTTCAGAGATGGGGCAGCTGCGGGTCGGCATGGTCGGCTACGCGTTCATGGGCGCCGCGCACTCTCAGGCGTGGCGTACCGTCAACCACGCCTTCGACCTGCCGTTGTCGGCGCAGCTGTCGGTGGTGTCCGGCCGGAGTGAGGCGGGCGTCGCCGAGGCGGCCGCCAAGCTCGGGTGGGCCGCGCACACCACCGATTGGCGTTCGCTGATCGATCGGGACGACATCGACCTGATCGACATCTGCACGCCAGGCGACACACACGCGGAGATCGCGCTGGCCGCGCTCGCCGCGGGCAAGCACGTGCTGTGCGAGAAACCCCTGGCCAACTCGGTCGCCGAGGCACGAGAGATGGCCGCGGCGGCCGAGCAGGCCAAGATCAATGGGGTACGCGCGATGTGCGGCTTCAACTACCGCCGGGTGCCCGCCGTGGCCCTGATGCGGAAGCTGATCGCCGACGGCCGGATCGGCACCATCCGCCACGTCCGGGCCGTGTACCTGCAGGACTGGATCGTCGACCCGCAGTTCCCGCTGGTCTGGCGGCTCCAGAAGGACAAGGCCGGCTCGGGCGCGCTGGGTGACATCGGCGCGCACATCGTCGACCTCACCCAGTTCGTCACCGGTCAGCGGATCTCCTCGGTGAGCGCTCTCACGGAGACGTTCGTCAAGGAGCGCCCGCTGCCGGTGGAGTCGTCCGGGCTGGTCGCGGCGTCCAACGGCTCGGGCACCGGTCGGGTGACCGTGGACGACGCCGCGCTGTTCCTCGCCCGGCTGGACGGGGGAGCGGTGGCCACCTACGAGGCCACCCGCTTCGCCACCGGCCGCAAGAACGGGCTGCGCGTGGAGATCAACGGTTCGCTCGGCTCGGTGGCGTTCGACTTCGAGCGGATGAACGAGCTGGAGTTCTACGACGCCAAGCTGCCCAGCGCCGAGCAGGGCTTCAGCGTCATCCAGGTGACCGAGCCGGAGCACCCCTACATGTCGGCGTGGTGGCCGCCCGGCCACGGCATCGGCTACGAGCACTCGTTCACCCACGAGATGCGGGATCTGATCGAGGCGATCGCCACCGAGCAGAACCCGACGCCGTCCTTCACCGACGCGCTCGGCGTCCAGCTCGTCCTGGACGCGGTGGAGCGGTCGGCCGAGTCATCGAGCTGGATCGAGGTGGAGCCGTCGACCGTGGCGATGGCTTGAGTTCCTAGTTCCACAGTCTTCCTGTCGCGAGCGAGCGAGGGACGGCGCGGTTGCGCCCCGCGCCGGCGAGCTCGCGGCGGGTGCAGTCCCCGGTGTGCCCGGGTCGGGCCGGGCACACCGGGGTTCGTGCTGTCCAGACACCATCGTGTTTGCATATGCACGGGGAGTGTCGGCACGTGAGATCGTTTCGTGCACGCCCGTTTGTGCATTTGCTGAACACAGAAACCGCTCTCACGTCACGCTCAGTTGACATTCAGGTGAAGACATCCAGCAGCTCAGACCGTACGCGAGCATCGGCGCAAACCGATGCCCCGGCGCCCCGTGGATCATGTTCTCGCCGGTCAGAAGGTCGCACGGCTCGTGCGCCGCTGATCCGTGGGTAAGCCGAGGCTCGTATCCGGGGCTGGAGAACCCCCACGGATGGAGGCGGGATGACAGCCCGGCGGACGACGGAACGTCGATCATGGCCGATCCGGACCCTGGTCCATACTGGAGCCGTGCGCACGAGCGAATGCACGTGCACATGCACTCATGCAGCTGTGGGAGGAGGGTTCTGATGCGTCTGCGTCACCGTTCCGGCCGCCTCGTCCACCTCAGCTCCGGCATCGACGTCCACGGGACGCGCGACTTCGCCGCCGTGGTCGAACGGATCGACGCGTACGCAACCGAGGTTCGGGCCCGGATCGACGCCGACGCCCTCACCGTGAGCCTGTGGCTGCCCCCCACCCTCGCCGCCGCCCTCGCCGTCGACGGGCGCCTCCGCACCCGGCTGCGTGCCGAACTCGACGCCCGCGGGCTCGAGGTCGTCACGCTGAGCGGAATGCCCTACGCCGGGGGCGGCGGCGAGAATCCTACCGACGAGCCGGACTGGAGCGACCCGGCCCGCCTGGAGTACACCCTCGACCTCGCCCGCGTCCTGACCGACCTGCTGCCCGACGACGCCGTCCGGGGCGCGGTCACCACGATCGGGCTGGGCCGCCGGGCCGGCTGGGACGACGCCAAGGAGAAGGCCTGCGGCCGTATCCTGGGCCGGCTCTCCGGCGGGCTGGCCGAGGTCGCCTGGCACACCGGGCGCGCGGTCCGCGTCGGCCTCCAGCCCGAGCCCGGCAACGTGCTCGACGCCACCGACCAGACCATCGCGGCGCTCGCCGGGGTCGGCCGCGACCGCATCGGCATCTGCCTCGACCTGGCCAACCTGGCCTGCACCTGGGAAGACCCGGCGGACGCCCTGGACCGGCTGGCCGAGGCCGGGCTGTCGGTGATCCAGGTGCGGATCGCCGCCGCCGTCGAGCTGCGCGACCCGTGGGCCGGCGTCGAGGCGCTGCGCGGCTACCTCCCGGCCGGCGAGCGCTGCCCGGTCACCAACGCGGAGGGCGCCTTCCTCGAGTCGGTGCCGGCCTCGGCCGACGAGTTCCCGCCCGGGCCGTGGCGGGTACGCCGGCACGTGCCGCTGGCCGAGACACCGCCGGCGCCGCTCGCCGCCACCACCGAGGTGTGGCGCGCGGCGCTGCGCCACCTGATGGGCGGGGCCCAGCCGGGCACGGAATACCTGGACGTGCATGCCGCCCCGCGCGACGGGACGCCACCCGAACGGCCCGCCGGGGCCCCCGCACCGGCCGACTCGGTCGGCTCCGAGCTGGCGTACGCCAGTCATGAGTTGGGAAATCTCGGCCTGACGCCGCCCGCGCAGGCTCGCGCGGCCTGACCTTCTGCTATTAGAGTCTTTCTCAGGCACGGCCGCGTGACGGACCGTCTCCGGGAGGCGCAATCCCGGGCCGGTCGCGACGTCTCGCCGCCTTCCACCTTCCGTCCGGCTGCCCTCGCCGTAGACCACAGGTGCGACAAGGGAGACGACAAGATGGCGCGACCCATCACGCTTTTCACCGGCCAGTGGGCCGACCTGCCGTTCGACGAGGTCTGCCGGCTGGCCTCCGAGTGGGGCTACGACGGCCTCGAGATCGCCTGCTGGGGCGACCACTTCGAGGTGGACAAGGCGCTGGCCGAGGACGACTACATCGACCGCAAGAAAGAACAGCTGGCCAAGCACGGCCTGTCCGTGTACGCGATCAGCAACCACCTGGTCGGCCAGGCCGTCTGCGACCACCCGATCGACCAGCGGCACCAGGACATCGTCGGGCCCGCGATCTGGGGCGACGGCGACGCCGAGGGTGTACGCCAGCGCGCCGCCGAGCGCATGAAGGACACCGCGCGGGCCGCCGCCAAGCTCGGCGTGAAGACCGTCGTCGGCTTCACCGGCTCGTCGATCTGGCACACGATCGCGATGTTCCCGCCGGTGCCCGAGTCGATGATCGAGGCCGGCTACCAGGACTTCGCCGACCGGTGGAACCCCATCCTCGACGTGTTCGACGAGGTCGGGGTGCGCTTCGCGCACGAGGTCCACCCCAGCGAGATCGCGTACGACTACTGGACCACCCGCCGCACGCTGGAGGCCATCGGCAACCGCCCCGCCTTCGGCCTGAACTGGGACCCGTCGCACTTCGTGTGGCAGGACCTCGACCCGGTCAACTTCATCCTCGAGTTCAAGGACCTGATCTACCACGTCGACTGCAAGGACGCGAAGGTCCGCACCGGCGACGGGCGGCGCGGGCGGATGAGCTCCCACCTGCCCTGGGCCGACCTGCGGCGGGGCTGGGACTTCGTGTCCACCGGCCACGGCGACGTCCCGTGGGAGGACTGCTTCCGGGCCCTCAACGCCATCGGGTACGACGGGCCGCTCTCGATCGAGTGGGAGGACGCCGGGATGGACCGGCTGGTCGGGGCGCCCGAGGCGCTCCAGTTCGTCCGGCGCCTGGCCTTCGACGCGCCGACCGCCGCCTTCGACGCCGCGTTCTCCTCGAAATCCTGATCCGACATGCTTCCGGCCCGCCCTCGCACCGAGGACGGGCCGGATAAGCGTTGATCAGTACGTCGTGGTGCTCGTGGTGCTCGTGCTGTTCAGCTCGCCGGCGTCGGCGTTGTGCAGCTTCTGGCCCAGCTTCGACTGGTCCAGCTTGTCCTTGCCTTCGCTGTACAGCTTCGTGGCCTGCGCCTGGGCGACACCGGCGGCTTCCTGCACCGTCGGGTGCTCCCATACCTTCTTGGCGTTGGCCCGGATCTCCTCGTACTTCTCCCGGCCGGCCCGGCTGCCCAGGACGAAGCCTGCCGCCAGACCACCGATGAACATGAGCTTCCCGCGCATGGCGGCTCCCTCCGCTCGTGACTACGTCTACGCCCCCTGCATACCCATCGTGCCCCGGGCTCATGCCTCGTGCCGGATTTCACCGGGTTACCCCGCGCCGCGGGGTAACCCCGTGGACAAGGGGGCCAGGGGGTCATGTACTGTTGTCCCGGTCGCCAGGGGAGCTCTCCTCGAGGCGACGGCCTTCCCCGATAGCTCAATTGGCAGAGCAGCCGGCTGTTAACCGGCAGGTTATAGGTTCGAGTCCTATTCGGGGAGCCGCTAGACAATGGGATCCGCCGCGGCGGATCCTTTTCCGGTTTAGGCTGGGCCGCGTCGCATGATGCAGGGTGAGGTGCTTGTGTCGCAGCCCGTGAACGTGGACGTCGTCATCGTCGGCGGCGGTCTCGCCGGGCTGGCGGCTGCCCGCCGCCTCGACCGCGCCGGCGTCGACTGGCTCCTGGTCGAGGCCGGCGACCGCCTCGGCGGCCGGGTGGCCACCGACCTCGAAGACGGCTGGCGCCTCGACCGGGGCTTCCAGGTGCTCAACACGGCGTACCCCCGCCTGCCCGCCCTGGTCGACCTGGACACGCTCGACCTCTGCTATTTCACCTCCGGCGTCCTCGTGCGCCGCGGCGGTGAACTGCACCGCCTCGAGAACCCGCTGCGCGAGCCGTTCACGTCGCCTCAGACGCTCACCTCGTCGGTGGGGACGCTGTCCGACCGGCTCCGCTTCGGTGCGCTGGCCGCCAAGTACGCGACAACTCCGGTGGCCCGGTTGCTGGCCCAGCCCGAGTGCACGACACAAGAGGCGCTGCGGCGGGCCGGCCTGTCCCACCGCCTCATCGAAGAGGTGCTGCGGCCGTTCCTCTCCGGTGTCTTCGGCGACCGGTCGCTCGACACGTCCAGCCACGTGCTGGCAATGGTGCTGCGCTCGTTCGCCCGCGGCCGCATCGGCGTCCCCGCGGCGGGCATGGCCGCCCTGCCGGCCGCCATCGCGGGCCCCCTCCCGTACCCCCAACTGCTTGTCAACGCCCGCACCATCGGCGTGGGCCGAGGCCAGGTGATCACCGAAGCCGGCGAGATCGCGTGCCGCGCCGTCATCATGGCCACCGACCCCGCGACCGCCGCGACCCTGCTGCCGCGCCTGCCGATGCCCGCGATGAACGGCCTGACCACGTTCTACTTCGGCGCCGACCACGCACCCATCGACGAGCCCACCCTGCTCCTCGACGGCGACCGCCGCGAGATCATCGCCAACACGGTCGTGCTGAGCAACGCCGCCCCTTCGTACGCCCCCCTGGGCAAAAGCCTGATCGCCGCCTCGGTCGTCGGCGTGTCGGCCCCCTCCGGCGCGTCCGAGCAGGTGATCAGGGTCGAGCTGTCCCGCATGTACGGCGTGCCGACCGACGACTGGACCCTGCTGAAGGTCGTCACCTTGCCGCACGCCCTGCCCGCCGCCCCCGCCCCCCAGGGCAACCTGCGCAAGCCGGTGTCCATCGGCGACGGCCTCTTCGTGGCCGGCGACCACCGAGACACCCCATCCATCCAGGGCGCCTTGGCCGGCGGCTGGCGCACAGCCGGAGCAGTCCTGACCGCCCTGGGCGCGGCCGCCGTGCCCGCGTAGTTCAGTGGCTGCCCCTGGCCACCGGAGGATAGGATCGCCGCCGGTACGCGGCGTTCACGTATCGCCACGTACGGGGCGGTAGCTCAGCAGGTTAGAGCAGTCGACTCATAATCGATCGGTCACGGGTTCGAGTCCCGTCCGCCCCACCAACCTGACCATTGCGCGAACCGGGCGTGGTGGTCGTCGCGGTGGATTCTGGCATGTGAATCTCGTGGCGTTTCGTCGGGATTTTGAACATGGGTATCACCTTGCCTTCCTGGGTGATGCGGATTTCGGCCACCAGGGCTTCGATGGCGCGTTTGCGTTCGCCGGAGGTTCCTACGGTGATGGCGTGGTGCAGGTAGGCACGTAGCTGGTCGATGGTGCCAGGTGGTGGCGGCGCGGGTTCAGCGTCGAGGCCGGCGCTGAGGTCGTCGCGCCTTGCGGTCAACTGGGTGATCTTGTGCCGGAGTTCGGTGATGCGGGGTCCGGCGGTGGCGTCGTCCATGGTGCCGTTCTCGAATGCGGTGTGGTAGCGGTCGATCGCTGTCTGGGTGTGGTTGATCTGGGCGGTGATGGCGTCGAGTTCAGCTTGCCGGTCGGTGTGGGTGTCGCGGAATTCTTGGCGGGCGGTGGTGATGACCTGCTCGAGGATGCTGGCCTGTTGGTAGAAGTCATAGAGCGCCTGCAGCACGGCGACGTCGGTGGCGTCCGCGGCGAGGCGGGCGCCGGTGCAGCCGGCGGCGCCGTAGCGGCTGCGGGAGTAGCAGGTGTAGTACCGGTAGCGGGCGTTGCGGCCTCGTACGGCGGTGCCGATGTACTTGTTGCCGCAGTCGGGGCAGGTGATTAGCCCGGTGAGGTGGTACTCGCTGGGCGAGGCGGCGCGTTGGGTGTGGGCGTCGGCGCGGGCTGCGGCGATCTCGCGGGCTTGTTCGAAGACGCCGCGGTCGATGAGCGGTTCGTGGGCGTCGGGGACGTGGACGTC
Organism: Actinoplanes sp. NPDC051470; assembly: GCF_040682035.1. Lineage (NCBI taxonomy): Bacteria > Bacillati > Actinomycetota > Actinomycetes > Micromonosporales > Micromonosporaceae > Actinoplanes > Actinoplanes sp. NPDC051470. Next base: position 296,391 of record NZ_JBFBAA010000007.1, on the reverse strand, counting down.
GCGGTAGGCGATGTCGCCGACGTAGGCGGGGTTGTCGAGGATCCGGGCGACGGTGTACCCGGACCAAGTTTTCCCGGTGCGGTTGCGCACGCCGCGTTGGTTGAGTTCGGTGGCGATCGCGCGGGTGCCGAGGCGTTCCTTTGTGTAGAGGCGGAAGATGTCGCGTAGGATCGGCGCCTCCTCGGGATTAGGAAGTAGTTTCTGGGTGTCGCGGTCGACGTGGTATCCGTAGGGGCGGGTGCCGCCGGCCCATTTTCCTTTGGCTGCTTTGGTGGTCATTCCGTTTATCACTCTATCGATGATGGTTTCTCTTTCGAATTCGGCGAAGACGCCGAGGAGTTGTACGAGCATCCGACCGATCGGGGTGGATGTGTCGAATGGTTCGGTGGCGGAGCAGAACGCGACTCCGGCGTCGTCGAGTTCGTGCAGCAGATCGAGGAGGTCGGAGAGGCGTCGGGAGAATCGGTCGACGCGGACGACGAGGAGCACGTCGTATTGGCCGGCTTTGGCGGCGCATAGGGCGCGTTGCAGGTCGGGTCGGTTGGTGGTGGCGCCGGAGGCGTCGTCGGTGAATTCGTGGACGAGGGTCCAGCCGGGTTGGGAGGTGATGTAGGCGCGTAGGGAGGCGAGTTGGGCGTCGATGGAGAAGGGTTGGTGTTCGTCGTCGGTGGAGCGTCGGGTGTAGATCGCGATGCGGCGGAGCCCGGGTTCGCTGGTGAGGCTGGTGGCGCGGCGTTTCCCGCGCCGGAATTTCAGGGTCGTGGCTGCCATGAGCGGGTGGGTTTCCTTCACGGACTGACGGCCGGTGGCCGTGGCGGGTTGGTGGGGAGCCGGGCCGGTGGTGGACGCCTGCGGGTGTCCACCACCGGCGGGCGCTTATCCGGTGCTGTCGGGGTGGGTGCGCCAGTAGCTGGCGATCAGGACGGCCAGGGCGTGGATGGCTTCGGTTTCCTCAGCGGCCGTCATTTCGACCGTTTCTATTGATTCGATCTGTACGTCGTTGATGGTGGCGGGTGCACAGCGACGCCGACGTGTTGTTTTGCGGTTTGTTTCCGATGGTGCGGGATTAGGGTCGTCGTCGCATGTTTCGGTGTTGTCATCATACCCGTTTCGGGTGGTGTCGCCCGGGGCGTGGGTTCGCATATTCCTCCGGAACATTGGTGCAGAATGCTGACGGTTGTGACGAGCAGGTTCATGTGCTTCGGGCTCCTTTCGAGCTAATTATTTGAGTGAGGATTTCGATACGGTCCGGCTCATAGCCGGCGGGTGCGGACGGTCGTCCGCGCGCCGATTGCGGGTGTGTGTTCGGCGGTCTCCTTCCAGGTTTCGCGGCGGGGCTTGTGGGTGGACCCGACGACGATCGGTCGGGGATGGTAGCTCCGTGGTCTGTCAGCCCGGCGGGGTCGCAAGCAGCCTCGACCGGTCAGAATCTGTCAGCGCCTGTATCCGCCCGGGGTGACAGGTCCTGACAGGTGCGATGTTCCGTCGATGCGCTCGCCGGGGCTTTGACGGGACGCGGGGTGTCATGCCGTGTTGGTGGTGTTGCGGTCGATGACGGTGGTGGCGAGGTCGATCAGCCGTAGCGGTGCGCCGGGGCGGTGGTGGAGCCACCACACCGCGTCGGCGGGGCTGAGTCCTGCCGACGCGGTGTGGTCGCGGGCGGCGGTGGCGACCGGGATGCGGATGCGGGTTTCGTTGAGGTGGTGGTGCAGGTGGCGTTCCCGGATGGAGGAGTGCAGCCAGAACAGCACCGGCCAGAGGCGCCCGGTGACGCCGGCCAAGTCCTCGTAGTTGAACAGTTTGTCGGTCAGCAGGCTCAGGGGACGTTCGGTGCCGGTGTCGTACTCCAGGAAGAACGGCACCCGCTGGTCGTGGTCGGCCCAGATGCCGTGGCCGTCCGGGCGTACCCGGGCGATGTAGGCGCGGACCTGGATCGGGTCGCCGTCCTCTGCGAACGCGCCGAGGCCCTGCATCCGGGCGGCCGGCCACCACCGTTGCAGGTGGGTGCCGGGGTGGGTGCGGGCGTGGCCGGCGAGGTCGGTGAAGAACTGGTTGACGCCGAGCAGGTGCGGCAGGTTCGCCCGGTTCGTCAGATGCCAGCGGCGCCGGCGGGCCGCGTCGCGCCGGGGGATCTCGTCGCCGCGTTGGGCAGAGACGACGTCGACGCCGAGTTGGTCGAGGACGTAGTGGTAGGGGTATGAGCCGCCGTCGGGGCGTTGGGGCCGGAACCGGGCCAGCACGCCGAGGTGGGTGAGTTTGCGGAGTCGTTCCTGGGCGAAGTCGAGGGACGGGAATAGGGCGTGGGCGATCTGGGCGGTGGTGAGCACACCGTGGTCGGCGAGCCAGCCCAGCAGGATGTGGTCGCGGTCGGTCAGGGCGGACTGGACCCGCAGGACGTGATCGGTCATAGGCGACCTCCAGCAGATGTAGGTATTGGTGTTATTCCCCATGGGGAGACCCCAGACAGAGGGTCTGTCGCGACAGCACGACCACCGACGAAAGCGGCCGTGACCTGCCCTGACAGACCCGACGTGGGGTCCGTTCGGGTATCCGGCTCAAGATGGACGGTCGACTGGAGACCCGCCCGGAGTCCCGGGCGGAGATCGAGGCGGGATCTGTCAACGCCGCAAGTCAGATCCCGTTGGGTCGCTGCCGATGATCGGCAACGATGGTGGAATGGCACGGTGAGTACTCCTCAGAATTGATCGTGAAATTTGGGAAACGGATTCCACTGTGGAGTTGTCAACAGACGTGTGCCAAGCAGGATGATCCGGGCAGCAGGTGTTGATGAGTCGGTAAGTGGCGTCGGCCGTGCAGACAGGCGGCACGCAGCGATACCACAACGGGGAATCAGGAGAAGTGCAGGATTCAGCGGCGGACGCAGCTCCGGAGCGCGCCGCTGGCACGACTCGACACGGCGGGGCCGTTCACGCTGGCGCGGTATCCGTCGCCGACCTGCCCCGGAAGGCTCAGTGGGCACCCATGCGGACACCTGGTGCGCCAAGCAAACGACGCGGCAGGCTCGCTCTCCGGTGGGGCGTCGCTGCCGACCGGCCCGAAGGCGGGTGGGCACCCATACGACGCTGATCCATCGGACGCACGAACCCTGTGCGGGTGTGCAAGGTGGTGCTGGTGTTACGAGAAACGTCCATCAATGTAACCCGGCCCGGCGAGCCGCCGATAGCCGATTACATGCTGTGCAAGACCAGACCAACCGAGATCGTCCGGACAGGACACGGCATCCCGCCGCACGTGGCCGGTGGTTCGTTCGTCTGTTCGGACAGGAGCTGGTCCCCGGGAATTGTCGATACCTGCCCGTGAACATCGTGAACCCACGATCGTGCACCCGAACCGTCCCACGTTCTGTCACGGGTCGGGTTACGGTGCGATGCAATGGATGGGCGGTGCGGCGTGATAGGTGATACCCCTGACGGGTTGGGCGACCTGCTCCGGTTGGCGCAGTGGGGTCCACGGCAGTTGGTGAACGCGATCAACATGCGGTTGTCCAGCCAGGGCCGGGAGCGGCTTCGGTTGGATCCGACCGCCGGCTATGCCTGGACTCGCCGGGGTTTCTGCCCGAGGGCACCAATCCCCACTGTGGCCGCCGCGGTGCTGGCCGACCGGCTCGGTTTCACCGTCACGGTCGAGCAGCTGTGGCCCGGTCACGGGCAGATGGCGGCCGGGCAGTCAGCCGCCGACGGGCTGGAGTCGGTCACCCATGTTGATGACCTCGTCCGTGAATTGAGCCAGCTGGCCATGGTCTCTTCGACGCCCGGTAGCCCGGTCGAGGACGCCTCGGGCGCGGACCTGGCCGCTGCTGTCCTCGACCAGCTGCGCGGCGTCGTGTTGACTGCCAAGAATCGCAGTGGCCATGAATACGTCTTGGCCGAGCAGGTCGACCTGATCGGTGCCCACGTGGCGGCGCTGCGGCGACTGGACGACCGGTATGGCGGCGGAGCGTTGAGTCTGCGATACGTCGCCGCGGAGCTGCGCAACGTGATGGATCTGGTGCAGCACGCCAACTACGAGGTGGCGACCGGCCGACGACTCTTGACCATCGTCGCTGACCTTGCCCAGTTGCTCGGCTGGCTGCATTTCGACTCCAGCCGGTACGGCTCTGCGGAGCGATACCTGCTGCTCAGTGTGGGCGTGTGCCGGACGATCGGGGCATCCGATCGGGCTGCCAACGCGATCGGCATGCTCAGCTACGTCTCGGCTTTCGCCGGGCACGGGCCGCAGGCCGTTCGGCTCGCCGAGGCGGCTGCCGACGAGTGCCGTGACCGCGATCCCGTCCTGCGCGCACGGTTGCTCGGCAGGGAAGCGACTGCCGCTGCCGCCGATGGGGACCTCGGCCGGTTCCGGCGCTGCGCCGATCAGGCCGTCGAGTTGCTCGGCCGCGGCCAGTCCCGGGAGAACCTGTCGTTCCTGTACTACTTCACCCCGCAGCAACTGGCGGCGGAGGCCGGTCAGGGTCTGGTCGTGCTCGCCGAACGCACCACCGCCCACCGCACGCGTCTGCTGTCGGAGGGAATCGATCTGCTCAGGGGTTCGGTCGCCGACTTGGCGGTCGGCGATGCCGCAGGCAATGGGCCTGTCTACGCCCGTTCCGGACTGTTGCACACCACGTTCCTGGCTCGGGCCTACTTGCTGCGGGGAGATCTCGGGGAGGCGGTTGCGGCGTTGCGGACCGGCACCGGGCTACTGCCGACGGTGCAGTCGCCGCGTGGCCGCAGCTACCTGCGCCGGCTACGGCCCGTTTTGGCTCGCCGGTCGCGTTCCACCACGGTCAGCGGCTTTCTCCCGGAGTTCGATGCGGCATTATCGAGGGCATGACCGCTGATCTTTCCAGCCCACCCGCATCCACCGTGCCCGTCGGTGAGATCCGGCTGATGCCCCGCCGGGTGGATCACCGTGACAGCACCGCACTCCTGCGGGCGTTCCACCGGGAACAGATCGACCGGTACGACTTCGCCGAGTCGATCGACCTCACCTCGACCGAATACGCGTCGCCGCAGGGGATCTTCGTCGTGGTGTACGACGGCGAACAGCCGGTGGGTTGCGGCGGCTGCCGCTGGCACGACCGCCGGACCGCGACCGTCGAGATCAAGAAGACCTATCTGCTGCCCGCGCTGCGTGGCCGTGGCGCCGGAAGGCTGCTGCTGCAATGGCTGGAGGACCAGGCGATCGGCTGGGGCGCCGAGCAGATCATCCTCGAGACTGGGGTACGCAACACCGCCGCACTCGGCCTCTTCGTCCGCTCCGGATACCGGCCGACGTCTGGCTACGTTCCCGGGCGGGACCCGGCGATCAACCGGGCATTCGTCAAATCGCTGGCGGGACCGGACCCTCGGCTGGGTGAGGATGCGCGGCAAGCCATCGTCGGATGAGCAGCGCTTCCCGATCGGGTGCCATGCCATGTTCGGCGAACCGCTGGTGCGCCACCGCGCGGCCACCGGCCCGCAGCCATGCCCACGTGTCGGCCACCGTCTCGGCCAGCGGCCGGCAGTGCAGCCCGGTTTCATGCGCGCGGTCGGTGTTCATCGACCATGGCGCTGCGGCGTTGCGCCACAGCGGCAGTTCCGTCCACTGAGTTACGCCCTGCCCGACCAACCAGTCCTCGTCAGCCCAGATCAGCTCGACCGGATGTTCGGCATCTTCGGCGACGGCAGCCAAGCAGGCCCGCAGCATGTTGCCGAAGGTGGCTGCTCGCGACCGCGGAGCGACGTTGAAGACACCCACGGCTTCCTGCTCGACACAGCGGACCAGGAACCGGGCCAGGTCCCGCACATCGACTGGTTGCACGTCCCGATCCGGTGCGGGGGCAAGGACCTGACCGCCACGACGCAGCCGAGAAAGCCACCAAGGCAGCCGCCCCACATACTCGTACGGGCCGAGCACCACCTGCGGGCGCAGCGTCAGCAGCCGCCGCTCGCCGAAGGCGGCCTGACAGGCGACCTCGCATCCAACCTTGAGCGGACCGTAGGCATCCGGCTCCCACCGGCGCGTGGCCGGATCAGCGCTGGGGTCGCCGGCCCACAGCGTTGACGTCTCGTCGACCGGGGCGTGCGGCCAGTCACGGTAGGCCGAGATCGTCGAGACGAACGCGCACCGTTCGGCGACATCGGCCAGCACTGTCGCACCGCGCTGGACGACAGCCGGAACACTGCCGGCCACGTCGATGGCGACATCCCACGGTCCCCGCCTGGCCAATGTCCGCAGGTCGGCGAGGACCTCACGGTCACCGGTCACCTGCCGAACCCCGTCCGGCACCACCGCCTGCGAAACACCCCGGTTGAAGACCGTCACCTCGTGACCCCGCCTGACGGCGTCCGCCACGACAGCGCGGCCCACGAACCAGGAACCGCCCAACACCAGCACCCGCATCAGCCCATCCTGCGCGCAGATACCGGTCAACGGGGCCGCGTGGACGCGCATTCACACAGTTCACGGGCTGTCGCCCAGGTTCGCGGTGTACACGGCTGGCGACCGTTCCCGGCTTCCGTCTGCGCTGGTCAACTGAGACCGCAACGCGAACGGCGTTGTTGGACACTCAGTGAAGGAGCGAGATCATGCGACACCGCCCAAAACGTCACTGGCTCACCCCGTGGCGCGCGAAATGTCGATGCGGGTGCGCCTGGTATCCGTGTCCGGACACCGCGACCGCCGAACCACCGCCGGTGATGCTGTCGCTGCGCGGGCAGCGGGACACGGCCGACTGGAACACGCCCACCGAGGTCTACAGCGTGATCAATCCAGCCGAACGTGCCTTGATGACTCCCGGCCAACGGTGGCGCAGCCGATCATGAAAGCCGTCGCGGCAGACAGTGAACGTGTGGCCGAGCGGGGTCCGATGAGCGCCGACGACCATGACGTGCTTCGGCACATCGCCGAACAGGTCGCCGACTGCTTCGCCGACTCCGGCTACGCGTTCGTTGAAGAAGACAAGGTCGAAGGGCTCGCCGCGATGCTGGGATCATTCCTTACCGTGGCCGGCATCCCGGTCAACCCACCCGACACGGGCGACTTCCCGATCCCGCTCATCTCGGAAGCCGGACGGCCGTCGTAACCGAATTCCGGGCTCAACGCTCTGTTCGGCGGGAGGCGCCGAAGGAGATGCCGCCATGCACGTCGCGTGCCTGCACGACGTTTCCCTCGACGGTGCCGGTGGCGGTGTTGATCACGCCGCCCTCACTGGCGTTCAGATGGGGTGAGAGCGCTCGCCAACGGTCTCGCAGCTCCACCTCGAACGCAGGGTCATCCGCCACGGCTTGCGCCAGTTCCTGGCGGAGAGTCTCGATGCGGTCGTCGTTCGCCGAGTCGGTCCCGGCATCTTCCTCGGCCTCGTCGAGCGCGGCTTGCGTGGACGTCCGGTCTTCGAATCTGAGCCGTACCAGCCGGGCGAGGGCCTCGAACGCTGCCCTGCCGCCCGCGGCGAGCCCTTCGGCGGTCTTGGTCGCCAGGGTGACCGCGATCGTAGTCATCAGCTCCTGATCGGTCACCGAGCCTCCCGCTACTTTGGGTGGATTGCGTACCGGCTTGCCTCAGCCAGCATAGATGCAGGCCGATGGTCAGGGTGTTTGCCTGTCACATATTCGTCATGTAGCGTCACTTTGGGTTACCTAATTTCGGGGAGAGATCTCGTGGCGGAAAAGTGGGAAGCGGATTCCTCTGCCTCATTTGTTCGGCGCATAGGGAAGTCGTCTCATGAGCTCGGGCAGACATCGGGAAATTCAAGTTGCCCGGACATCTGGGAGCTCGACAACGGCGACGTTGCGGTCATCGGATCGGATCTGACCACGTCGTACGAAGGCCGGCTGCCCGAGGGCGTCAGCGTCGATCCCGGCGAGCGGCTGGTGATCATTCCACGGAGGACGATCCTCGCGGCAAAGGCGGACATCCCCGATGCGTGACCTGCTTGACGGCGCCGTGGGCGAGCGGATGGAGCTGGACGCCTACTACGCCGATTTCGAAAATAACTTCTGGACGATCAGTGAGCTGGGTTTCTGGAAGCTGGAACGTCAGCAGTTCTTCAAAGAGCCGGGATACGACAGTTGGGAAGCGTTCGCGAAGGGCGAGTGGGACGAGTCGCTGCGCCTGCTCGACGCCGGCCGGTCAGACATGGCCGACTACCACCGTCGCGTCGAGGAGCACGGTTTCGTCGCGCGGCGGGTGCGGGTCGTCGAAGAGCCGATCACCGCATACCTGCAGTGGGAGTTGCACGCACTACGGATCCGGGACCAGTGCGGCGGGAGCGTGCGGATCGTCGGCCCGGACCAGGTCGCCGAGTTCGAACACCACATGGCGCTTCCAGAGATCTACACCCTCGGCGCCACGGTGATGTATCAGGCGATCTACGACGATGACGGGGTGCTGGCGTCCGCCCGCAAATTCGTCGACCGTGACCTCGTTGTGCGCTGCCGACGGTTCATCCAAGACCTCTACGAGGCCGGTCAACCGCTGGAGCCCTTCTTCGCTGGCCACGTCGCGGCGCTGCCGCCGCCCGGTCAGCGTTAGCCGTCGCTGAGCCTGACCCGGACTTGGCGATGCCCATCGACGACCGTGACGATGAGGCCCGCCACGTCAATCGCCTGGACGCCGCCAGCACCGGCGATATCGTCCAGGCCCGCGATGTCCACGGCGGAGTGCATATCCACCGTTCGGAGACGGCCTTCGCGGTAACGCCGTCACAGCTTCCTGGCGACGTGCGCGGGTTCGTCAATCGCCACACCGAGCTGGCAATCCTTACCAGCGCGGCCGGCGTTCAGCCCGACGACCCGCACGCCGCCGCTGTCACCGTCATCACGGGCACCGCCGGAGTAGGCAAGACATCGTTGGCGCTGCACTGGGCACACAGGGTCCGCGACCGTTTTCCTGATGGCCAGTTGTACGTGAACCTGCGCGGCTACGACCCCGGTGAGCCGGCCGTACCGGATGAGGTCCTTGACCGGTTCCTGCGCGACCTCGGCGTTCCCGCCACGGCGATTCCGGTCCGCCTGGACGAGCGAGCTTCGCTGTACCGCTCGCTGCTAGCAGCCCGGCACATGCTGGTGGTCCTGGACAACGCAGCTACTGCTGGTCAGATCCGGCCGTTGCTGCCCGGAACCGCCAGTTCCTTGGTCCTGGTGACCAGCCGGAGCCGGCTGTCCGGGCTGGTCGCGCGCGACGGCGCGTACCGGCTCGGCCTGGACATCCTGCTGGAGGAAGACGCCGTGGCTCTGCTGGGAACCTTGACCGCCCGGTACCGCGGCCAGGATCAACGCCATGAGCTGGTCGAGCTCGCCCAGCTCTGCGCACGCCTGCCCCTCGCGCTACGCATCGCCGCCGAACGGGCCGCGAGCCGGCCGATGATGCGGCTCGACGAGTTGATCGCTGACCTGCGCGACGAGTCGGGGTTGTGGGACGCGCTGACCGCCGAGGGAGATGCCGACGCCGACGCGGTCCGGACGGTGTTCGCCTGGTCTTACCGGGCCTTGCCGGAACCCGCGGCCCGATTGTTTCGGCTCCTCGGTCTGCACCCCGGCAACGAGTTCGGCCTGCCGGCCGCTGCGGCACTCGCCGGGATCAGCGTCGCGCAGGCACGACAGCAACTCGATGTTCTGGTCGGCGCGCATCTGCTGGAACAGCCGGCACCCGGCCGATACGAGTTCCACGATCTGCTTCGCGCGTACGCCGTCGATCAGGTCCACCACCTCGAGACTCTCGACGCCCAGGCCGAGGTCCGTCAGCGGATCCTCAACTGGTACTTGCACACCGTCGACGCCGCCTCTACCCGCATCACCGTGTTCGACCGGTACGAGCTGACGCAGGCGATCCCGACCGACGTGGCACCGCTCGCCTTCGACAACCACGAAACCGCGCTGCGCTGGTACCAGACCGAAAGCAGAAACCTCGTCCTCGCAACCAGGGCCGCGGCCGAGGCTGGCCTGCACTCCATCGCTTGGCGGCTCGCCGCCGTCCTGCGCGGCATCTACATCCACCAGAACGCCTTTGACGACTGGCTTGCCACCAGCACGATCGGGGTCGACTCCGCCGAACAAGATGGCGATCACGCGGGACAGGCCGAAGCCCTGGAAAGCCTGGGCCGGGCGTACTTCCAGTCCCGCCGACTCGACGAGGCGGAGACCAGCCACCGCGGCGCCCTGGCCATCCGGCAAAGCCTCGGCGACCGGTTCGGCGAAGCCGTCTCCCTCAACACGCTGGGTCTGATCGGCCTGCGCCGCCGCCGGCTCGACGACGCCCGGACCTTCTTCGAGCAGGCCGGCGCCATCTTCCGCGACCTTGGCGACCGGCGCTGGGAAGCACTGATGCGCAGCAACCTCGCCGAAGCCCTCTGCGAGGTGCAGCAGCCACAGGCTGCAGCGGACACCCTGATCGAAGCTGTGGCCGTGTTCCGGGAACTCGGCGACCGTGCCAGCGAAGGCAACGCCCTGTTCCACCTCAGCTGGGCACAGCGAGAACTCGGCGACCACGCAGCGGCCCGCGCCTACATCGACCAGGCGCTTCGCATTGCCGAGGACAAGGAGAACCAGGTCTGGCAGGCGCACTGGCTTGTCGAACTCGGCACCGTGCAACGCGCTGCCGGGCAACCCGCCGACGCCTTGGTGTCCTACCAGCGGGCGGCAGTCATCCAACGACAGCTCGGCGACCGCAGCCGGGAAGCCTTCGCACAAGATGGCGCCGGCCAAGCCTACGAAGAGATGGGCCGCGCCGACGACGCCGCAGACTTCTATCGCACGGCCGCCGCCACCCACCGCGACCTGAACGACCGGTGGAACCTTGCCCAAACCTTGCACCACCTCGGCCGCGCCACCGGCGACACGGGCGCGTGGCAGCAGGCCCGCGACTTGCTCGGTGACTTCGACGACCCCCGAGCCACGGCGCTACGCCGACTTCTTACCGAGGCGCTGCGGGATCGGTAGCCGGCACGGACTCCACGATCCAGATCGGCGCGTCCGCGCACTCCACTCGGATGCCGTCCGCCGGCTCCAAGCGGGTGCGCAACACCGCCAACCATTGCTCGCCGACCCGGGCCACGGGCGCGTGGTCGCGGCCCATGAACGCGAACATCCTTACCTGGTTGTGTACCTCACGCGCCGACCGCGACCAGTCCACCACCGAGAACTCCGGTTCGATGAACCCCGCCGACGACGCCTCGGAATCGTCCTGCGGTGTACCGGGAGCCTGCCTCGCCACCATGTCCAGGGCCGTGGTGAGCAAGTCGCGCAGGACAGGACGGATCCGCGGCCAAAGCAGTTGCGGGGTGACGTCCTCGTCGAGCGGAATGCCGCCACGCTGAGCGAGGATCGGGCCGGTGTCGAACCGCTCATCCATCCGATGGATCGTCACGCCAATCTCCGGATCACCGTTGCGAATGGCCCACAACACCGGCGCCGGCCCTCGGTAATGGGGAAGCAGAGACGTGTGGATGTTCACCACGCCGAACCGGGGAGTACCGAGCATCGAGACCGGGAGCTTCCAGTTGAAGCCGTACACCACCAACAGGTCCAACCGGTACCCGGCCAGCGCCTCCGCCAGGCTCTCAGAAGAACCCGGCAGCAGCAGATCCATTCCTGGCGGTAACGCCTCAACGATCTGACCGGCCGTCGCGGCAGCGTGCGCATCCGTGTAGCTGTTCGGCTTCATCGAACGGCAGTACACGTACGCGACGGGGATGTGACCGGCTTCGAAGCATGCCGCGTGGAGAACAGCGAATTCCTCAACAGCGAACGTTGCGAGCGCGACACGCATCGGGTGCGTCATCGTCGTGATGGTATCGGTTGATCATCCTGCACACCGGCAAGGTCGTGGTGACTGACTTCGCAACACCGGTCGACGCGCTCGCCCACACGATCCTGGACCGCCTCGCCACCAAGCCGACCACCCATCCGGTACGGGCCTGGCTGCCGTTTCTCGCCCGAACCGTCTATCCCGATGTCGTGGCGTAGAACCAGCCGCACAAATATGTGGCCGTACTCGCTGTGCATCCCGACGAGCAACACTGCTGCCTCGGCAGTGCCCTTCTTGTCCACCACCACGCTGACACCTTGATGCCGCCAGCACGCCGGCCCACCTCGAAGCCACCGGCCCGGAACCGGCGCCTGTACGCCCGGCATGGCTGTCGACCTCAGTGGATCTTCCATCTTGCCAGCGGGCCGTTTCTCTAGCCAATGTGGCGGCCACCGTCAGCCCGATTGGGGCCGTGCGTGCCGGATCGGACGGGCTGACTTGCGACTTGGCCTTGTGGATGGTGGTCGATCTAAGGCACTATCCCGTTAGCGACATCGCTAAGAGTCATCGTGGATGTGCAATTAGTAATGTCGATGTTCGGCGTGCGGTGTTGCCTGTTGTCTGATGACGGCCGCGAACCGTCGAAGGCATCTGCATCCCTCATGCCGGTTTTAATCAGGCGAGGGGTCCGCCCATGAGCCGCAACATGCGCACGCGTAAGGATTCCGGCGAGGATCACCAGGATTGGCTTGCGCTGGTCGGCATCTCGGGGCCGTTTCTCGCACTTCCGGTGCTGAACAGGGTGTGGCCGACTCTCGAAGCAGTCGATCCAGTGTGGTGGCCGAAGATGAAGGCCGCTCGGATAGGCGGCGACCACCACCCCGGCCCATGGGTCGAGTTCCTGTTGCGAGGGTTCTGCGGCTGGGGCGAGCAGCTCCGCACCAATGGACTCGACCATCTCCGCATCGACGTTCCCGAGCACGGTACGTCAGTCGAGCCGGACTTCGTGCTGGTTGAGCCGGGGACTGCCGCACCCCAGCTGCTGGGGATGATGCTGACTCCGGGCCAGCATCCAGGTACGCGGCCGAAGAACGATGCGTGGCCCGCGACGCCGGTGGATCGGATGGCTCGACTGTGCCGACAGCACCATGTGACGCTCGGTTTGGTTACCGACGGCCGCTGGTTTGCCCTGGTAGCAGCACCGCCACAGTCGGTCACTTCGACGGCGATCTTTGATACGGCGACCTGGCCGGAGGTTTCCGAACGCCCGGTAGTTCGGGCGTTCTACTCGCTCTTGGAACGTCGGCGATTCTTCGGGGTGCCCGACGGTGACCGGCTGCCGGAGCTGCTGCGGGAAAGCCTGCAACGGCAGGCCGAGGTCACGGGTGTCCTCGGTGCGCAGGTCCGTCGAGCGGTGGAAATGCTGGTCCGCGCCATGAGCTGGCACGACCTGCAGGCTCTCGAGCAGAATCGCCCCGGCCTCGCCGCTGCTCGAAGCCACGATGTGTACCGCGCGGCGGTCACGATGGTCATCCGGGTGGTTTTCCTCCTCTATGCCGAGGAACGCCGGCTACTCCCAGCGGACAACGATCTATACGCCGCCTCCTACTCGGTCCGGCACCTGGCTGAACGCTTGGAGCTCCGCAGTCAAGAGGCCAGCGAGCAGGACCTCGAACACTCCCGGAGCGCATGGCTGCAACTGCTTGCCCTCAGTGAGGCGATCCATTCGGGAGTGACTCATGACCGACTCGTGCTGCCGACGTACGACGGGCCGATGTTCGATCCGGCTACGCATCCGTGGCTGGCGGACGTTTGGATCGACGACCGCACCGTGCTTCATCTGCTGAAGGCAATCCGATACGTCATGCTCGGCCGCGAGCTGCGTCGGCTGTCCTTCCGGGCGCTCGGCGTCGAGCAGATCGGACACGTCTACGAGTCGCTGTTGGCGTACGACGCTCGACGTTCCGCCGAGATAATGCTTGGCATCGAGTGGGGCCAAGGAACGGCGACGGAGGTCCCCTTGGCCGACCTGGAGCGCCATGATCGATCGGGGGGTACCTCGCTGGAACGAGCTGAGACGCTCATCAGTCTGTTCGGCAAGAAGACCGATACATCGTCCAGGAGTCTTGCACGCCGGCTGACTGTGTCGGAGGAGGCCCGCGCTGAGTCGACCTCACTTCTCTACGCTGCGGCAGGCGGTGACCGCGAACTTACCGCCCGAATAATTCCTTACTTGGGCATTCTGCGCCGGGATCTACGCGGCCTACCGCTCGTCATTGCGCCCGGTGCCCTTTACATGACCGCGTCGCAAGATCGCGCGAACACCGGCGCGCACTACACTCCTCCGGGCTTTGCCAGCGAAGTGGTGGACGGTGCTCTGAGCGACTTGGCGTACCAGCCGGGTCCTCGGGAAACATCCGGCCGATCGCGCTGGCGGGTACGGCCCAGCGCGGAGCTGCTCGATCTACGCATCGCCGACATCGCGGTCGGTTCAGGAGCGTTCCTCGTCGCGGCGTGCCGCTATCTCGCGCAACGCTTGGTGGAAGCGTGGGCAGAGGAAGGCGACCGAACGGCAGTCAAACTAGTGGATGCCGCTCGCCGCGACGGGCCACCTGACGATGTGGAGGCAGACCCGCTGACCGTCCGGGCCCGCCGCATGATCATCGAGCGTTGCCTGTTCGGGGCCGACATCAACCCGATGGCTACCGAGATCGCCCGTTTGAGCCTGTGGTTGATCGCGATGGATCCGGCGAAGCCGTTCAATTTCCTGGACCACCACATCGTGGTGGGCGACTCGATGATCGGCATTCACGCGCTGGGTCAGCTCAGGGAACTGCACTTCGACGAATCCGCCGGTCGGCGACTGCGCGGGAGATGGCTGGGGGATCCCAGTCGTGGCGTTCGGGACATGGTCGCCGACCTGGTCAAAACACGCCGGGAGCTGGCAGCGCAACCTGACGACAGCCTGGCGAGCGTGATGGAGAAGTCTGGAAAGTGGCGGGGGGTTCTCTCCCGGACCAGCTCTGCCACTTTGATCGCTGACCTGATCTCCGGAGCCATGCTCAAGAACGCGGGTCGGCCGGAGCATGAGATGGACGAGGACGTGGTCGCTGTCGCGGAGCTGGCCCGCAGAATCACGGCGGACATTCCCGGCGCGGTCGACCAGGCCCGGGAGTTGGCGGATCGCTGGCTCTCGGTTGATCTACCGGACGGCGGGGCGCCGCGGGTGCCGCTGCACTGGCCGCTCGTCTTCGCCGACATCTTCGACAAGGGCGGCTTCGACGGTGTCGTCGGCAACCAGCCCTATCTCGGCGGCCAGGGACTGACCGGTGCGCTCGGTCGACGGTACCGCGAACTCCTGGTGCGCTGGTCGGGCGGCGGGGTACGGGGCAGCGCCGACCTGGTCGCCTATTTCGTGATGCGCAGCCATGACTTGGTGAACACCGACGGCGTCACTGGGCTGATCGCCACCAACACGCTGTGGCAGGGCGACAGCCGCCAGGTCAGTCTTGATCGCCTCACCGACCAGGGAGTCACCATCCGCCGGGCCACCAAGAGTCGCCAGTGGCCCACTTCGTCGGCGAGTCTCCAGGTCTGCATGGTGAACACCGATCGGCGCCTGCCTGCTTCGGACACCGTGATCGAGCTGGACGGATCCCGGGTACCCGGGATCACGCCGTCACTCGACGTCCGCTCGCGGGTGACTGGATCCGCACACCGTCTCGCCGCCAACTCCGGCCTGTCGTTCATCGGTTCCTACGTTTTGGGGCTGGGGTTCACGATGTCTCCGGAGGAGGGACTGGCGCTGATCGAGAAGGACGAGCGTAACCGCGAGGTGCTCTTTCCCTATCTCAACGGTCAGGACCTGAACAGCCGCCCGGACTGCTCCGGCAGCCGGTACGTCATAAACTTCCACGACTGGTCCGAAGACCGAGCCCGCACCTACCCCGACTGCTACGACCAGGTCGTCCGCCTGGTCAAACCCGAACGCGACCGCAACAACCGCAAGGTGCGCCGAGAACGTTGGTGGCAGTTCGCCGAACAGGCACCCAACCTCTACAGGACGATCGTAGGGCTGGACCGGGTGGTCGTGATCACGCGGGTCAGCAAGACGGTGATGCCGGTGATGGTGCCGACCGGGCAGGTCATCAGCGAGATGGTTGTTGTGTTCGCGTCGGAGGACACGGCCCTGCTGGCGTTGCTCTCCAGTTCGCCGCACTACTGGTGGGCCGTTACCCGTGCATCGTCGATGAGAGGGGATCTGCGTTATACCTCGTCCGATGTGTTCGAGACCCTCGCCCGGCCGGAGCTGACCGCCGAGCTGCGGCGGCTCGGCGATCGTCTGGATACGTTGCGGCGGGAGATGATGCTCGCTCGGCACGCGGGACTGACCGGGACGTACAACATGGTGCACGACAAGGGTTGTCACGACGAGGACGTTGCCGAACTCCGCGATATTCACGCGGACATCGACCGTGCGGTGATAAGTGCCTACGGCTGGGCTGACCTGGCGTTGGACCACGACTTCCACGACACCCGCCAAGGGATGCGATACACCGTCGGCCCGGCTGCGCGACAGGAGATTCTCGACCGGCTGTTGGAGCTCAACCAGGCCAGACACGCCGAAGACCGCCGTCGCGCGGCTGAGCGGCTTCCGCGCCAGCTCAGGCTGGGCGAAGGATCGGAGATACCAACCTCATCGACGCCGTAGAACAAGCCTTTCCGCAGTGAGGTTCACCCCAGTCGCCTTGAAGCCAGCGGCTGCAATGGACTTCCCCAGCGAGTTCGTAGGCGAGTACCAATACGGCGGGTGCCGACGTGCAGACGCCGTCAGCGGAGATCCGAGTACGTCTTCCAAGTCATCGAAGGTAATCGGAAGCTCGTCGACGGTCTGGGCGAGCAGCCACTGGGTGAGCGGCTGGTACTTGCCGTCCGCGGAGGGCTCGTCGCCGGACGGCATTGGGTCCTGCTGGGCTGGTACGAGCGCTGGTGCGAGGTCGCGCGGCGCAGGCCAAATCTCCAGCACCATCTGGGTGAGTTCAGCCGTACGAGCCCGCACGAGGTCATGATCCCATCCCGTCACGGCACCGTGGATCAGGTCGGCGTTGAGCTTCAGAGTGCTGTGCTTGGCCAGCTCGGTGCGTTTGCCGGTCGAGCCTAGGCCGCGCTCGACGGCCTGTTCATCAGTCCAGGGCCGGTTGGACAGCGCCGGGTTGAGCCGGTTGGTGACCAGCGTCAGATTCCCCAGCGTGTGCAGGAGACTGTCACGTTCGGCGGCATCGCTTTCCGTGGCGATGTCGGCCGACCAGTGCTCGCGCCACGCCTGCGGCAGGATGTGCTCCACGGTCAGTCCGCGTGGGCAGGAAGCCTCCTCGCTCTTGCTGGTCCGGCGGTGGTCTTCGACAGCCTCCAGCACCATGCGCAGCCGTGCCCGCAGCAGCGCCTTGTAAATCGGCTCGGTCTCCAGGGCCGCCCGGACGACTTCGTCGGCGGGCCACACCCGGGAATCGGCGGTCTGGGCGGCCAGGTACTCCTCGACCACGTCACCGGCATGGGCCGGTCCGGCGGCGCTCAGCTCCCGCAATAGGTCCAGCACCAGCCGGTTGATGTCCTTGGCGGTGAGCCGGCACAACACACGCCGCACCAGCCAACTCTCGAAGCTCGCCAGCGCCTTGTCCCGCTGCTGGGCCGGCAAGTCCTTTTCGGACCACTGCAGCAACCACAGCAGCAGGGGCGTGACAACCGCTGAGTCCAAAGCCTGCAGCGCCCGGTAGCGGAACCGGCCCACGGCTGAATCGGCCGGCCAGCTGTCGAGGGTGGCAAAGGTCTTCGCCCCCGCCGCGAGGTCGGCCAACAGCGGCTCGATCTCCAGCTTGCCGGTGAGCACCTCGTCCCGGAACGCGGTGAAGATGCGGTCGGCCTGTATCTCCTTGCGGAACCGGGCGACCATCCAGTGGTTGACGAAGATGTCGACGCGTGGCACGTACTGCCGGCCGCGGGCAACCCGCGCCCGCCAGTAGTCGCCGTCGAGCTCCTGCCAACGCGTTCGATATAGGGCGACGACGTCGGAGCCGTGTGCTCCGGCGAGCTGGAACACGAAATTCTTGATCAGGTCGGCGGCCAGCAGCGGCGCCCCGCGATGGTTGAGCGTCTCGAAGATGACCTGAGCGTTGTCGCCCGGCTCCAGATCGATCACGACGAGCTTGAGATGGTCGCGCAGGGTCTGCGCGAGCGTCCTGATTCTTGCCACCGAGTCAGCCGGACCGTCCGGCGCTGTCGCCCAGGTTTCGATCTCCCGGACGAAGAACGCGTGGGCCTGCGCGATCCGGCTGGCAATCAGCTCTGGTGGCACTTCTTGGTCGTCGTTCATCGCCGCTTCGAATGCGGCCTGGTCACGATCCGTCGGCCAGACCTTGAAGATCTCCCAGCTCAGTTGGGCTATCTCGGGGTTGTTCTGGACCAGTGCCCGCAAGGCCTGCGCGTCCCTCGGCGAGCCATGCTGCTGAGCGACCCATTGTGCGGCGTCGAGCAGCAGCTGAAGGGTGGTCAGGCGTTGCTGCCCGTCGATGACGTTCCGCACCGCGATATAGCCGGTCGGCACGAGTGGCTGATCGAGCACGATGGCGCCGAGGAAGTGCGGCGAGACCTGCGGGCCCAGGTAACCGACCGGAGCGGTCAGTATGTTCTCCACGACCGTGCGAACGTCGGCCCACAGCGGTGCCCACTGCAACTCCATGTCCCACACGTACGGACGCTGGAACAGCGGAATCACGTAGCGGATGTCATAGCCGAAGATCTCAGCGGGGCTCCGGGTGAACGCCTGCACGGAGGGTTCCTTTCCTATCTACGCTGGTGAGCCAAGAGTTCCATCGCGCGCGACCGACGTTCAACGTAGCGTCGGCTACCCGTCCTCCTCGACCCAGCCGGGTGGCGTTGCCGTCGCGGTCCGCAGCTTCGCGTCTACCGGAAATTCGTGCAGGATCAGCCGGGTCCGAGCCTTCTCGCGCTCGTCGGCCGTGAACAGCGGCTCGAACCACGGCAGAAGCGCAGCGAACTCGACACTGTCCACCAACCGCCCAAGCGTGTAAAGCCGCTGGAACCCGTACGAGGTGTGTCGCGGGCTGGCCAGTAGCCGCTTCGTGGCCTGCACCGCGTCGCCAGCAGTCTGGACCATCTCGAGGAACTGGGTAGGGTTGTAGCCCAGTTTCCGCAGCGGTGGGATTCCTTCGTGGATGTAGGCGTTGAAGTGGTTGGTGAGCTGCTTCATGTCGTGGCTCATGGGCGCTCCGGAGTTCCGGCCTGGATCTGGCGATCGGTGAGGAACGGGCTGGGTGAACCGTGCCAGAAGATCGCCAGCTCGTCACGGGCCCGGGTGGCAGCCACGAACAACAGAGACCGGTCCCGCTGCCGCTCGCGCTGGAATCTCTTCGGGTCGCTGTCCCGGTAGCGATTGATCATGTGACGCGGCACGAAGCCGTCCGTCACCCCAGCGATGATCACCTTTTGGTATTCGAGGCCCTTGAATCGGTGCATGGTGCCGACGTGCACACCGTCGGCCCGCTTCGGGCCGTCCGGACCGATCTCGACCGTGGCGATGCCGTCGGCGGTCAGCCGCGTGATCACCTCGTTGGCCAGCTCCCGGGTCGGCAGGCTGACCGCTACGGAGCCGTCCTGCGGCATACTCCAGTCGGCCAACTGCTCCGCGATGAGGTTAAGTTCCGCCGCCCAATCTGAGGCACCGTAGAAGCGAGGCCGCGCCCCGCGCAGCAGGGAGCGGTAGCCGGCCAGGTCCTCGGAACCGCCGTCGAGGTCGTCGTAAACCTCCCCGCTCATGATCTCCAGGGCAGCGGCGAGAATCTGCCGGGTGGTGCGGTAGCTCAGGGTCAGCCGTGACGACCGGCCCCGGATGTTGATGCCAAGGCTGCCCAGGGTGACCTGGTTGTCGTAGATGCGCTGGTGGGTGTCGCCGGTGAGGAACATGTCGTCGGAGCCGGCCGGGACCATGGCGCGCAGCATCCGCCAGTGCGCGGCGCTCAGGTCCTGAGCCTCGTCCACCACGACGTGCTGGTAACGGAACTCTCCGGCTGCGGCCTGCGCGCCTTGTAGGGCGGCGGCCCGCACCGCGACCTGCCGCCACGTGGTCAGGTCTTGGGCGGTGAGCCAGCGGGTGAACCGTTCGGCCAGCTCCCATACCTGGTTGCGTTCCACCCGGTTGAGGTTTCGCCCGCGGTAAGGCCGACGCGCCCGGGAGTAGTCGGCCCGGGTGGACAGCGCCTGCCCGAGGATGACCTGCTCCCACTCCGCGGCCAGGAAGTCGGCGTCCCATTCGGTCTCGGGGACCTCGGCGGCCAGAAATTTCCGCCACAGCTGCGGGGCCTGGTTGTCGTCGACCTTGCGTTTGGGTGCGGCCGGGTCGCCTTCTGCGACCACCCGGGCGGCTACCCGATCGATGTTGACCACGTCGACGCGGGCGAGGACCTTTTCGCCCGCCAGGGCCACCAGACGGGTACGCAGATCGGCCGCCAGATTGCGGTTGAAGGTGGTCAGCAGGACCGCCTTGTCGTCGCCCGGGGCCAGGTTCTCGACCAGATGAGCGACCCGGTGCAACGCCACGATCGTCTTGCCGGTACCAGGGCCGCCGCCGACTCGGGCCGGGCCGCTGTAGCGGCGTTCCACCAGTCGCCGCTGCGTCGGGTGCAGGAAGATCTGCCACCGTTCGAACGACTCGGCCAGCATGAAGTTGAGCGCCTCGTCATCGGTGGTCACCGGCGTCGCGGGTCGCCGTACCGCAGCTTCGAAGTCGTCGATGTCGACCACCTCGGTCGCCTGAACCGGCTGCGTCACCTGTTCCAGCACCTCCTGTTCGGACTTGCCGTCGAACAGGGCGAAGAGCACGTCAACCGTCAGCTGCGGTGCCCGATCGACCAATTCGAGTAGTTCGTCTTCGCTGGTCAGTTGCCGGATCAGGGGGAGGAGCGGCTCGGCGACGCCTAGCTCGACCAGTTGTGCGTCGGTGTGGGCGGCGAACAGCGCCGTCTGCTCCGGCTGATCGGCGAGTGCTCGGCCGACGATGCTGTCGCCGACCGGTTGCGTGTCGATCGGGTGCAGGTCCATCACCTCGATGCCGCCGGTGATTCGGTTGATCCGGTACGCGTACCGGTCCAGGTCGGCGTAGACGGCGCTGCGATGCTCCACGCCGACCAGCAGGTAGTCCCGTTCCCCGATGTGCAGCATCAGTGCCCGCAAGTCCCGCTTGACGCGGGCCGCCATCAATCGGGTGTCGCCTCGGAGTGATTTGAGGTCGAGTCCCGGTTGGTCGGGGTTGGCGCGGAACTTGTGCATGAACTCGTAGACCGCGCCGATGTCCGTCCGGGACAGCTTCATGATCTCTTTCTCGGCGCGTTCCAGGACCTGGAGCTTCACCACCGCAGTCATTCGGTGATCCGTTCCGCCAGGCCGTCCGCAGTCCAGCGGGCGGCGGTACGTGCGTCCCAGCCGCAAGCCGCGTATGCACGGTCTCGGCGGCTTGTTTCCGGATCGTCGGGCGGATCTGCCCACAGGATGGCGATTCGTGCGTCTGGCCAGGCGACCTCGGCCGGCCATCCCTCGTCACCCAGTTCGTAGCCGACCACCGGTACGGGCAGTCCGCGAGCTGCCAACGGCCGGAGCAACCGCCTGATCTCGGGATCGTCGGCGTGGTGCAGGACCACGGACCATGCGTCGTCGACCGGTGCGGCCAGGCCATACGCCGGGTCGGTTGACCCCGCATCATCGGCGATCAGGCCGACCGAGGTGAGCAGGCCGGCAACCTCCGAGGGGTCTGGCCCTGCCGTACCGGGCAACCGGCGCAGATCGTCGAGCAGGCTGGTCAGGGTCTGCTGGGCTTCGGCCCGGCGGCCGGCCCCAAGCAGCAGCAGGCCGATCTGCTTGCGGAGCTCAAGGGTCCGCGGATCGTCGTCGCCGGCCGCTGCCCGCTGGTCGGCGAGCAATTCACCCAGATGCCGCAACGCATCCGGGGTGCGGCCGATCAACGCGTAGCAGGTCGCCTCCTTGAGTCTGCAGTCGTAGCGCAGCTCGGCCCAGGCCGAGCCGGCGAGATCCGGGGCGAATGCCCGGTACAGCGGAGCAGCCTGCCGGTAGTCGCCGCCGTCGAACAAGGCCGCCGCGAGGTCGTGGCGGGCCCGGAGCACGTCCGCGTCGGTGGCGCCGAAAGTCGCTTCTGCGCGGCGGGTGACTTCGCCGAGCGCATCTGCCGCCTGCTTGAAGCGGGACTGCCGGACCAGTTTCTCCGCTTCTTCGTGTGCTTTGCGGAGTAGTGCGCGCAGCATCGCCGCCTGCGGGCCGGCCGCTGAGGCGGCCCGGTCCACCGGCGGAGGCTTCAGCCTTGCTGAGGGCTCGGTGGGCGGCGTGCTCGGCCCGGCGTCCCGAGCGGCTGCTTCGGCACGGTGGGTGAAGACCCGGCTGACCACGGAGGCGTACTGCCGGACCGGGCTGGTTTTCGCCGGGTCGTGCAGGACACCGGCGATCGGGCCGAGGTCTTGGGCGAGGGGCAGCAGGCGCTGGTAGACCGCCTCGGCGCTGCTCGGGCGGTCTTCCGGCCTCTTCGCCAGCAGTTCGAGGACGAGGGTTTCCAGCGCTTCGGGGATGTCCGCGCGCAGTGTGCGCAGCGCCGGCGGTGACTCCTTGACCTGCTTGAGCATCACGGAGATCGACGTGGATCCGCTGAACACGGGCTCGCCGGTGAGCATCTCGTGGATGGTGCAGCCCAGGGCGTACAGGTCGGTCGCCGGTTCGGCCAGGTTGGCCTCGACCTGCTCAGGTGCCATGTAGTGCGGGCTGCCGACCGGCTGGTTGGTCATGGTGATCCGGGAGAACGCGGCCAGGGTCGGGGCGACGGCGAGCCCGAAGTCGAGCACCTTGACGCAGCCGTCCGGCTCGAGCATGAGGTTGCTCGGCTTGAGGTCGCGGTGGATCAGCGACTCGCCATGTGCCGCGACCAGAACGGCGCAGACCTGCGCGGCGACGGCGGCCGTCCACCCGATCGGCAGCGGCCCCTGCTCGGAGATCAGGTGGGCGATGCTGATGCCGGGCACCCGCTGCATGACCAGGAACGGCCAGCCGTGCTCGTCGGTGCCACCGTCGTACACCGCGGGAACCCCGGGATGCTGGAGACGAGCAGTGATCCGGGACTCGCGGACGAAGCGCCGGATCTGCTCCGGCTCCGGGGCGCCGCCGCTGGGCGTCCGGATGAACTTCACCGCGATCTCCCGGTCCAGTTTGGTGTCGCGGCCCAGCCAGACTTCGCCCATCCCACCGCGGGCGAGTGGGCTGTCCAATTCGTAGCGTCCGTCGCCGAGCTTGCGGACCGGCACGACCCCTCCCCGCGTCAGCTTGCCAGCCGGGCGAGCACCCCACGGCTGCACAGCTCCGCGATGTGCTCGGCGGCGCGCTGCGGCGCGGTCCCGCCCCGGACCAGCAGTCCCGCCTCCATGTTCCGGTCGGCTCCGGACTGGGTGAGGTTCGCGCTGGACACGAACAGGACCGCACGGTCAGCGACCGCTGTCTTCGCGTGCATTCTTGCGTACTCTTCGGTGCGCTTGTCGATCGGCCAATGCCAGATTTGAAGGCCGATCAGGCCCGCGAACGCTGCCGCCGGCTCCTTTCCGGCGAGTGCGCCAGCAGCGCCTTGCAGAGTCTCCACCACCGCCGTGACGGCGACGCCACGGTCGAGCGCGGCCTGTAATGCCGCCGTGAGCGGCGGATGCTCCCGTGCCGAGTACGTCATCAGCAGTAGCTCGTGCTTCGCCGCGCCGACCAGTCCGACGAGTACCTGGGCGGTGGAACGCACCGGCACCGGATGGGTCTTCGGGCCACTCCACACGGATTCGACCTGCACCGAAGCCGCCCCCTGCTGCCGCCCGGCCGCGAGCCCGCGCAGATAGGCTGCTGCCTGCTCGGGCGGCACGCCGTCGGACTGGCGGGCCGCCAGCAGCGGTGTGGCCGCCTCGGTGAAACCCGGCAGCGGCACCGCCTGCACCGCGACCTCGTCAGGCGAGCTGGCCTCGAGGCGGTCGGCGAGTTGCCGCAGGTGCACCGGACTGATCCGGTGCGCCGCCGCCTCGGCTGCCGTTTCGAACCTCGGATACCAGGTCACGGCAGGGTGGGGAAGAGCGCCAGGTTGGGGTTGTCGATCGGCACGATGAAGCGCCGGTCGAGGAATCGGTTGCCGCGCTCGCACGTCGTCTCAGAGACGAAGAGGCAGACGTGGCAGGCCGCGCCGTGCAGGAACTCTTCCGGCTCGTGCGGCAGCCGCTCGGCGCAGAGCGGATCGGACGAGCAGTGCCGGGCGTCGACCAGCGCTCGCCGGGTGATCCGGACCAACTCGTCCGGCTCGGCCAGGGACACGAGTCCGCCGAGGGTGCCCTCGGCGTCGGGAACGGCCGTGTAGATCAGGATGCCGGCGCGCTGCGGGTCGTCTTCGGTGGTGGAATAGATGCGTTCCGACAGGCTCGCTGAGCTGTACCCGCATTCCAGGGCGATGGTGCGGATGAGCAGATGGGAAAGGGTGTGCAGGGCGTAGTAGCGGGCGCCGGGCCAGTTGCGCATCTCGTCGAAGGGCCCGGAGATCCGGCCCGAGTAGCGGCTCCGGCGGAACCTGGCGTACGCGTCTCGATGCTCCTCCATCGCCGCGGTGCCGTGTACGGCCCGCTCCCAATCGCTCAGCAGGCCCTCGGGCAGGCGCAGGAAGATGCCCTCACCGCGAACCTCGCTGGCCGGCACCCAGCTCGGCGTGCCCCGGGATAGCGGCGCGCGCTTCACCAGTTCGGGGTCGGTGGGGTCGGGGGCGTCCAGCCGGGTGAAGCCGACCAGGGCGCGCACCTCCCGCAACCGCTCGGCCTGGATGACGTCGGCGTAGATCTCCTTCAGCTGGCCGGGCACGCCGTTCGGGTCGCGGAACAGGGTGAAGTCGTCGTTCGGCCGGGGCAGATCGGCGCTGGCGAAGATTTGCCATTCGGCGGTGTACAGGTCCGGGTAGCTCTTGGTGTCGCCGGCCTCGGCGGGTTTGGCGCGGAAGCGCTCCACCGCCTTCCAGACCTGGTCGTCGGTCCACCTCTCGAAATCCCGCATGGCCGGGGCATTCTGTCGCGCCCACGGCAGCATGGCCTGACCCGGCAAGCCCTCGAAGGTCGACCAGTGCTGCTCCACCTTCGCGTGCAATTCGCCCTCCCCGGTGCGGGGCACGGCGAGCGCCGACAGGGTCTGCGCGAACCACTGGTTGGACGCGCCGACGATCAGCAGTTTCGGCTCCTCCGGGCATCCCTTCTGCTCGAAATCGCCGAGGTGTGCTCGGCGACCCCGGCAGCGGGGGAGCTTGTCCGCACCGCGGCCGAGCACCTCGCGCATGTTGCGCCGGGAGGTACACGCCACGCATTTGATCTCGACGTTGGCGCCTAGGTTGCCGCCCCGGTCGTCCATCCGCAGCTTCGGGTGGCTGGCGTTGGGACAGGCGCCGCCCTGGTGCACGTAGTGCACGTAGGGGAAGTCGTCGAGATGACCGGCCGTGCACGCGAGCACGAACCGGGCCGCGACCGCCATCGGCCGGCGCCCGGACTTCTTGCGCGGGCACGTGGTGTGGAAGAAGCGGGCCTCGTGCGGCTTGCGCGCCTTGGTGTTCTCGAAACCGAAGACCCCAGCCTCGATCGGCGCCAACTCGTCGCAGGCGGTGCATCGAAGCCACCCGGGGAACGGCGTGATCGGCACGCCCACTTTGGAGGCAGGGCTGTTGGGCACGTCCGCGCCCTCCATCCACGGTGCCGGTCGCAGCTCCTTGATCGAGTCATGGCCGAGCAGCTTGCGGGTCGCGGCGAGCAGACGTGGTTCGGCGATCGGCTCCCAGTCCGGCACCGCGCTGTAGTTCCAGTCGTCCAGACCCCGCACCAGCACCGACATGTTGGGCAGGTCGACGACGGCGCCGACGCCGGTGGTGTACATGAGGTGGCTGGGCCGCACCGAACCGACCCGCCGGAAGTGCTTGCCCGCCATCAGTTCGCCTTCCCGGCCAGCGTCGATTCGCCCATCTCGTCGCCGGCCGGCCGGTCGTCGTCGTTCGGCCCGCTGTCGTCCGGGCCGCTGTCGGGCGGCGGGCCGAAGGACCACTCCGGCGCGTTGTAGAGCGGATCGAAGAGCTTCTCACCGGCCGGAACGATCAGATTGACCTCGTTCTCGGTCTCCCGCATGGACATGCCGACGGTCAGATCGGTCCACCGCTCACTGCCGGCCATCGTGAGCAGACCGGTCAACTGCTGCTGCTTGTAGGTGCCGTCCTCATAGCCGAGCCGCACCGCTCCGGTCTTGCGCGCCTCCCACAGATCACGGATCACATTGATGCGTTCCACCAGGTAATCCCGGCCTCGGGTGCCGCCGACCGTCTCAGCGCGAGTCTTCATCCGGTCGATGACAGCGGCGACCTCCGGACCGTAGAGCGGAACGTCGTACGCGTCGGTGTTGCGAGAGAAACGTTCAACGATGTTGCGCACGGCCGCGACAAACGTCGCGGTGGTCCCTCGGTCCAGCGCCCGCCGGGTGTAAGGGGTGACCGACAGTGCTTCGACCTGCCGGTAGAACGTGGCGTGGTAGTACTCGAAGTCCTCGTAGTGGGCGAGGTCCCGTGGCCGCGTCCAGTTGTAGAGCGTGATCACCAAGCCGGGCCGGGCGGGGTCGCGGCCGACCCGCGACGATGCCTGGATGTACTCGGCCGTGTTCTTCGGCTGCCCGGTCACCACCATCAGCCCGAACCGCGACACGTCCACCCCGACCTGCAGCATCGAGGTGGCCAGCACCGTGTCGATCGGGATCTGCCCGTCGTTCTGACGCTGGTAGAAATGGCCGGTGACCGGGTGCAGG
Source organism: Actinoplanes sp. NPDC051470 (assembly GCF_040682035.1). Classification (NCBI taxonomy): domain Bacteria; kingdom Bacillati; phylum Actinomycetota; class Actinomycetes; order Micromonosporales; family Micromonosporaceae; genus Actinoplanes; species Actinoplanes sp. NPDC051470. The sequence continues at coordinate 269,760 of NZ_JBFBAA010000007.1, read as the reverse complement.
TTCAGTTTCGGATGGGAGCCGGTCCGGGCCTTCATGGCCTCCCTCATGTCATCGAGGACGGCGCGGTTGCGCGCCGACGTGTCGATTTCCGGGGCGAAGCCGATTTCCAGGCGTTTCAGCACTTCGCTGATGTCGCCGGACGAGATGCGCGAGGTCAGCTCCTGGACGTTGAGCATCTGCACACCGGTCAGCCGATCGGAGAGACCCTTGCGGCGGCCGTGTGACCGCACCCGGTTGGCGATCTGGTCGTCCAGGATGCGCCGCATTCCGGCCAGCTCACGGGTCGAGCTGAAGTAGCCGACGGTGGTCATGTAAGGGTCGGCCGGCTTGCCGCACCTGTCGAACAGCGTCTGCCCGCCGAGCAGCAGGATCTCCGCGACGCGGATCTGGGCGGACTTCATCCGTACGCCGTGAGCGCACACACCGAGGTAACGACGGCCCGGGTTATCCCGGCTGACCGGCACCTGCCTGCTGAAGAACGTGTCGGTGATGTCGAGCACCGGCGGGGGGAACACGGCCAGGTCCCGGCCGAAGACGCCGAGCACCTGCTCCCGGGCGCGCTTGGTGGTCGCGGTGGAGGCGACGATCTTCGGCCCGGCCTCGCCACCACCGGGCAGCGACCAAGTGCACAGCTGATCCACGGCCGACTCGAAGAGTCCGACCACGGTTCCGAGCGCACCGGAGATCAGATGCATCTCGTCCTGAATGATCAGGTCCGGTGGGCGCAGCCGGATGACGGGTTGGCTGACCACCGCCTCCAGGCTGCCCTTCATGTTGTGCCGGGATCCGCAGCCGACGCGACCGTCGAGGTCGTCGTGCCGGTAACCGTGCCGCGGGCAGCGCTCCCGGACCCGGCCGAAGAGCAGCCCGGCGAAGCCCCGCCAGGGCAACTGCGCGAACTTGTCGACGGTCGCGATGACCAGGCTGGGGGCGTACCGGTAGATCTCCTCGTCGACGGTGAGGATCGGCAGGCCCTCGCGGGAGACGGTCTTGGCGAACGGGCAGGCGTCCGCCCCTTCCGCCTCGGGGCAGTAGAGGTAGATCCGCCGCTCGTCCGCCTTCGGTTCGAGGTCACGCTGCGCCTGCAGCTTCGAGCCGCACCACGGGCAGCTCAACGTCTGCAAAACGTTGGTGCGCTTGCCGTCGCCGGCCTCGCGCGCCTCGGCGATCTGCTCGGCCGCCTGCTCGAACCAGTTCGGCGAGACACTACTGCCCACCCACAGCCCGATCCGGAACGGCTCGGCACCCCACGTCTGCTCGTCGCCGCGCCGCAGCACCTCGGCCGCGCACACCAGGGTGGCGGCCCGCTGGAACTGTTGCGCGGTGAGCAGCCGCAGCGTGTAGCGCATCAGCACGGCGACGCCGGCCGCACCGCTGCGAGCTTCCGTCCCGGAGCCGACGACACCCTGCAGCCGCCGGATCGCGAACGTGAACGCAGTCAACCCCAGGTACGCCTCCGTCTTGCCGCCACCGGTCGGGAAGAACAGTAGGTCGACCGTCGCGCTGGCGCTCGCGGACCGCTCGTCGTGGGCCGGATCAGTGATCGCCGGCAGGTTGAGCATGACGAACGCGAGCTGGAAGGGACGCCAGGAGGCTGCCGCGGCGCCCTTCTTCTGCACGGCTGCGCTGGCTTCCGCGTACGTGCATGACCGTTCCTCGCGGAGCCGGGCGATCTCGCTGTGCCGGCGCTGATCCGCCATGGCCTTGTTGGCGAAGCGGAACGCCCGCAGCGCCTCGCCGTGCCGTGCCTGGCGCGGGTCGGTGAGCAACGTAATGCCGGCCCGGATCCGCCCCGCGGCCTTCTTCGCCGTCTCGATCGCTTCCAGCGCCGCCGGGCGCAGTTCCTCCGGAAGCTCGGGGATCTTCTCCGCCTCGTCCGTCAGCCAGGCGGAGTAGCCGTCGGCAAGCGGAGCCAGACCTTCGGCGAGTGTGGCGATTCCGGCGGTGGCGAGGGCGTCCATGGACAGCTCGACGCCGGCGAGCCCGCTGCCCTCGCCTACCTCGGCCACGGTGGCCGGCACGTTGTACACCGGCAGCCACGTGGTCTCCAGCCGGTGCGCGCAGCGCTCCCCATCCCGGACCGACGGGTGCACGGCGACGTTGCGCCCGGACGCGTAGCGGCGCTGCGCCTGGTAGAGAAGCCGCAGGTGCGTCTCCTCCAGATCGGCAACCGAGCCGTGCGTACCATCGAGCGGGTCGTTGATCGGCAGAAAGACAGCGGCGTCGCCGTCCAGGGCCGTCACGGTCAACCCGGCCTGGAACAACCAGCTGGTGTCCTTGTTGCTCTCGGCGTCCACCTGCGCGTTGATCAGTGCGAGCTGGACGACCCGGCGTCCCGCACGCAGCCGCACATCCACGGCTAACTGCACGCCGGGGGCGTAGATGTCGGGCCCGGTCAGCGGAATCCGGTACGTGTCGTCCTCGTCGAGCCGCACCTCCCGGGCGAACAACACCGGCTTCCGGTACCAGACGCGCGACGGCTTGCCCTTGTCGTCCTCGGTCTCGCGTAGGTCGTATCGACCCCAATCAGCCCGCACCGTGAGGACGTCGACGTCGCCGGGCACCGCAAACGACAGACCCATCGACGAGGCCCACATCCGGCCCAGCTTCTGCGGTGACACGATCTCGGGGAGTTCCCCGTCGCTGCCATCGCCCTGCACGGGCGCGTCCACCTCGGCCACCTCGGCGGCATCACCGGTGCTTGTCATCTTGTCGCGCTGCTTCGGGCCGAGCATGCCGACGAGGTAACGCTCGCGCGGCCCCATCGCCCGCGGCGCGAACTCCTCCTCCTCGCCGTCCCACGGACCGAGCAAATCACGCCGGACCAGCGTCTCCAGCTCGTCACGCACCTGAAAGGACGAGGCGCCCGCGAAGTCCTGGGGCAGATCAAGATCTCCGACGGGTACGGCCGGCTGCTGCGTCGGGTCGCCGGTCAGTGCCAGCGCCTGCTGCTCGCCCTTGGGATGCGGAAACAGACCCTCCGCGTCCGGAGTCATCATCGAGTCTTCCCCCGTGGGCCGATGTGAGTGCGGCAGCAGTCGAGGGCGTCGGTGCGGAGTTGCTGCCAGGAACGGTTACTGCCATTCGGACGATCGACGCAGCCCAACGTCACCGCTTGAGCGAACACATCTGGGGCGTCGGACTCGCGATAGCGCCGGTTCGTCCCGCTGACCTTCTGCATCAGGATCTTCTTCGGGTCGCTCAGGGAACCGGTGTCTCTGAGCAGGGCGGCTCGCACCCGATCCCGGGCAACGTCGTATGCAGCCCCGGCCACCCGATCGAGCGGAACCGTGATCCGGCACAGCCTGAGGGAGTTCTCCACGCTCAGTTCGAGCAGTCGCCGATCCATCAGCTCATCCCCTCGAACAGGCTCGCCTGGGTCCCGCCTTTGGCCTTGCCTGCCTTCTTGCGGTGCAGTCCTTTCGCCGTTTCCTCGGCGTAGCGGGCCTGGTTGAGCTCCAGCAACCGATCCAGGATCTCCCGCTGCACGGCAGGTCCGACCGTATAGCGGGTGTACGCCCCAGCCGGATGAAATCCGTGATCCAGCCCCTGCTCCACCAGATCGTCCCACCCGTACGCGACGCACACCGCCTCGTCGATCTCCCTATGCAACTCCCGCAGCCCCACGATGTCCGCGTCACGGCAAGCCGGATCGAACATCAGCTTGCAGGTGGCCGTGAGCCCTGTGGCCCGGCTGAGCATCACGTCGCGTCGCTCCTGGTCAAGGCGGTTGCCCAGTCCCCGCATCCGCTCGGTTAGAGTCGGCATCGCGAACGTCTCGAACGCGTCTGACAGGGTGTAGCGAAGGTCAGCTTTCATCGACGACGCGCGTGTGACTGCCCACCAATAGTGTGGCGAGCTTGACAACAACGCCAGCATAGCTGTGTCACTTTTTGCAAAGACATTCAGATCGACTGAGAATACCTGCCCGGTAGGCACGAGCACTGGCATCACGGTTTTGCTGACCCGCGTGATCGCAATGACTCTCTTCAACCCTGCGATAGCAGCGTACAACTCAGGGCGCGAACGCTCGAAAAGCCACCACCTCTCGCGTGCAGTTTTACTGTATTTATTCGCTTCCCTCTCGGGTTTCACCAATCGGATAATCTGGTCGTAGCATTCAGGGTAGGTGCGCGCTCGGTTTTCGGGCCAGTCGTGGAAGTTGATTACCAAGCGGCTACCCGAGTGGTCTGGGCGACTGTTCAGGTCCTGGCCGTTGAGATATGGAAGGAGCACCTCGCGGTTGCGCTCGTCCTTCTCGATCAGGGGCAGCCCTTCCTCAGGCGACATCGTGAAACCGAGGCCGAGCACGATGGACCCCTGAAATGCGAGGCCGGTGTTGGCCGCGAGGCGGTGGGGATTTCCGGTCGCCCGCGAGGCCGGATCGAGGGCGGGGGTGATCGCCGCGACCAGCACGCCGTTCAGCAGGCGCGGCGCCGTCGGGTCGGCCGGGCCACGGCTGGTCCAGATGGCGCAGAACTCCAGTGCCGCCGAGCGGGACGGCCAGCGTTCGCTTTTGACCGCGCCGATCAGCGTCGCCCCGCCCGCGATCACCTGATCGAGGCCGACCTCCCGGGTGTCGCCTTGAGCGAGCGTGTTCGTGGCGATCAGGCCGGTCCGCCCGGCCGGGTTGAGTAACTGGTGTGCGCGGAGCACGAAGTAGGCGACCAGATCCGCGCTGCCGCGCACGCCACGCCCCAGCGAATGCACCAGGTGCTCCCGGTAGGCGGTACCCAGCGCGCCGGTCAGCTTCTGCCCGCCGAGGAACGGCGGATTGCCGATGATCGCGTCGAATCCACCCGCCTCGAAGACCTCGGGGAACTCCACCGCCCAGTGCAGAGGTCGGCGTTCGAACGCGCCCGCCGGCAGGTCGAGCGCCAGCCAGGATCGTGCCCGCGCGAGCAGTGGCTCGGCGTCGCCGGTCCGGCCGAATCGCTGTGCTTGCTCGGCCGTGCGTTCCGCGACGACCACCGAGTCCTGGCCGCGGGTCACTGAGGCCAGCCAGCTTCCGGCGATCAGGTCGGCGTAGTCGGCGGCCCGCCGGGTCAGGCTCCGCGACTGGTCGAGGAGTTCTCGTTTGTCCTGCACCCCTTGCGGGGTGTCGGGCAGTTCGCCGATCCGCACGCGGACACGTTTCGCCTCTTGCAGTTCGCGATCCAGCCGCAGATCGCGCCCGGCGTCGGCGGCCAGGGCCGCGACGTTGCCCACGCCGAGCAGCGAGTCGCCGGCCACCAGCCGGTCGTCGAGGAAGGTGAACGGGCGCTGCGGATCCATCGAGACCAGCCACAGTGACAGCTTCGCCATCTCGACGGCCATCGGGTTGATATCGACGCCGTACAGGCAGTGCTCGATGATCTGCCGGCGAGCCTCGATGACCACCGGGTCCTCGTCGGCGTCCGGCGCGCTGGCCTGGTCGGGCGTCCGATAGTCGCGCGTCCAGTCCAGTTTCTCTCGCAGGGCCGCTTCGAGCAGATTCTCGCCGAGGAAGCGGGCGGCGGCGACCAGGAACGCGGCCGACCCCATCGCGATGTCGGCGACCTTGAGAGCCAGGATCTCCGTCGTCGTCTTGGGTCGCCGCTGGACACTGCCGTCCGGCAGCGTCTCCGCCACCTGGACCAGCGGTTCCAGGGCGTAGTCCACGATCCGTTTGGCGAGCTTGCGGGGGGTGTAGTGGGTGCCGCTGTTGCGGCGTAGGGCCGACTCGGTGATGAACAGCGCGCCGGGCAGCACCACCACCGGCAGGTCCCGCAGATCGGTGCGAATCAGACCGCAGAAGGGCAGCAGCCGCTGCGCGAGTTCGTAGTCGCCGCCGGTCACCGCGAGCAGCTTCTTACGAGCCTCCGCCAACTCCATGCCTTGCAGCACATAGAGCCGTTTGGCCACGGCCGCCGGAGAGCCGATCTTCGAGTCCTTGTACTTCTCGGCGATCGCCGCCGCCAGATCGGATGTTTCGAGGTGCTGCGCGGCGAGAGTTTCGAGGTCGGTGAGGCGTACCTCGTCCTCCAGGCCGCCCTTGCCGATCAGGCCGACCGTGACCTCGTCGGCGCGGAAGCCTTCGAACGACAACAGACCCTCGTAGACGTAGCCGATCTGCTCGACGTCCAGGGTGCGGAAGCTGACCGTACGCCGCTCCGAGGTCTTCGCCCCGCGTCCGATCTGGACGAACTGCACGGCGCGCAGCATGTGCAGCACGGTGCGGTCGTCCACATTGAGCGGCAGCCACGGCATCCCGGCCGGGTCGAAGAGTGACCCGTCATGGCCGTGCATGGTCAGCCGTGGGTGGTCGACGCCGTAGTAGACCGCGTTGAACAATGCGATCAGTCGTTGCCAGGCGGCCGTGCTGTGTTCCAGGTCCTCCTCGCTGCCCTCGGTGACCCGTTGCTCCAGCTCGGCGCAGAGCCGTCCGGCCGAGTACGCCGTCGCGTACAGCTCGGTGTCGGCCGGCAGCAGCCGGCGCTCCTCTGCGAAGAGCAGGAAGACGATGCGCATCATCACCGAGACCGCACCGCGGTAGACCTCGTGCGCGTCGACATCCTGCAGGCCGCGCCCGCCCAGCGCCCGGTCCCGCACGTCGATCCGGCCGAACGCGGCGACCAGCAGCTCCACCGCCTGGCGGACCTGGACGCCGAGCGCCTCGGTGATCTCCTCCTGGTTGTCCAGGCTTCTGCGCAGCAGCGGCACCAGCTTCTCGTCGTCGGGGACGGCGAAGAAGCGGTGGCGGTGCAGCAGCGAGCGGAACGCCCGGACCACGTCACGTTCGGCGGCCTCCGGCCAGGCGACCGTGTCGAACGTCGCCATGGTGGTAGCGCCGCCGCGGGGCGCCCAGACCAGGGTCCAGAACCGGCCGTCGGTGGCCAGCCCCAGCTCGACCTCGTGGTGGCGGCACATCTGGGCCAGCCGGTCGGCCGGTGTCGCCGTCCAGGTGTTGTCCTTGACTCGGGCGGTGGGCCGGCTGCCGGCGGGGCAGATCACCCCGAGCACGCGTACGGTGTCGGGCTTGATCTCCTCGCCCGGCTGGACCAGCGCGAAGTCCGGGCTGAGGACGGTGTCGTGTTCGGCGACGGTGACCTTGAGGCCGTCCAGGCCGGTACGGTGCAGTGCGTCGCCCCAGCCGAGCAGGTCGCCGAGCACATAGTCGAGCCAGTCCTGCTGGCCGGTTATCTGGTCGACGAGCCAGTCGGCATGGCGGGTGCGCAGCCGTTCGCGCTCTGGCTTGTCCAGTGGGTCCAGGGTGGGCCAGGTCTGCCGCAGCACGGGGATGCTGAGGAACGGGCCGCTGACCTCGATCAGGCTGAGCCAGGTTCTGTGGTCGTAATCGGCGGCCGCCGCATGCCGGTGGTAGCTGCCTCTCATCGGGTGGCCTCCCGCTTGGGCACCACGAAGACCACGGCCACCGGGAAGCTGTGCGACTTGGGCTCGCGGTAACGGGAGTCGACCGCGTCGAGCTCGCTGTGACGTTCGGCGACCAGGCTGGACAAGCGTTCCTCCCGTCGGTGCCGGTCCCGGCGGTACTGAGCCAGCTCCTCCTTGCTCTTGGTCGCTTCCGCGCGGCTGAACAATGCTTCTTCCGCCTCCGGGTCGTCGACCGCGATGGCTTTGTGCAGACTTGCCGCGAACCGGTCGAAGTTGTGGTTGATCCGCTCCCGCTCGGCCTGCTGGCGCTGGTCGAGCTTGCGGGAAAGCGCCTCCTCGCGGATCGACGTGCGCCAGGTGATCGCGGCGTTGAGGCCGTCGGTGACGCGGGGCCAGCGCTCGGCGAGCCGGGCCTGGACGATCTCGGTGGCCGCGGTGCCGTGGGTGAGGGCCCGGTCGAGGACGCCGCCCAGGGTGGTGAGGTTCTCCAGGCGGCGGAACCGGCCCTGTTCGGGTGCCCAGCCACCGGCGTAGAGGACCTCCTCGTGCAGGCGCACCCCGTCCACACCGACCAGGACGAACCGCGAGTAGGCGCCGACCAGCACCTCCTCCAGCGCGGGGTCGTCGCTGACCACGGCGGCGATCCGGTGCAGTCCCAGGTCGGGGTTGGAGACGGCGGCCCGCAGCAGCCGGGTCGACATGGCCACCAGCGGGTGGTTGAGGTGGGCCAGCACGATCTCGTCGCGGTCTTTGACCAGACCGGCGTCGAAGGTGATCGGCAGCTGCCGCGGCAGCTCGTCCTTCTTGTGCAGCTTGGCGGTCAGGCCGACGGTGGCGCGCTGCCATGAACCGGTCAGTGGCGGCACCATGAACAGACCGTCGACCAGGTGCTTGTCGTCGGTGTGCGGGCGTAGCTTCTGCTGGCGGGCCAGCTCCAGGGCGGTGTCCACGACGCGTTTCACCGCGGGCGGGGTGATGCCGAGTTCGTCGACGGTCTTGTCGAGATCGGCGCGAAGCCGGCGGATCTGGTCTCGCAGATTGGTCTCGGCCGGCAACTGGTCCGCCGCCTTCGTACCGATCTTGTCGAAGTCGATGTCCACCCGCTCGCCGGTCATCTGGCGCTGCACCACGTCGGAGATGACGGCGTTGACCGAGCCGAGGTCGGCCTCGACCTGGGCGACCTTGGTGGCGACCCGGGAGAGGAACTCCAGGTCCGCCTCGAACGCGTCGACTGGCTCACCGAAGCCGGTGCCGACGAAGTGCCGGATGTCGGGTGCGACCTTCTGCCCGTACCGGTCGATGCGGCCGATGCGCTGCTCGAGCTTGTTGGGGTTGAACGGGATGTCGTAGTTGACCAGCCGGTGGCAGTGGTTCTGCAGGTCGATGCCCTCGCTGGCCGCGTCGGTGGCGAGCAGGATGCGCATCGGCTGCTCGGCGGGTTCGGCCTGGAACGCCAGCCGGAGCTGTTCCCGCTCGTCGGGAGGTGTGCCGCCGTGCAGCAGCGCGACCCGCGGGGCGCCGAGCCCTTCCTGGCGCAGCAGGTTGTCGAGCCAGATCTGGGTGTCGCGGTACTCGGTGAAGACCACGACGCGCTCGTTGGTCCAGGTCCGGCCGTCCGGCCGGCAGACGGCCTTCAGGTACGTGATCAGCTCGTGGGCCTTCGCGTCGGGCCGGGCCTCCTGCGCCTCGGCCCATTCCAGCATCCGTCTGAGTAGGGACTCCTCCTCTTCGGCGGGGTCCGGCTGCATCGGGGCCATCCGGTTCAGCGCGTCGTCCTCGGCCTCGGCAAGCTGTTCGTCGTCGTAGGTGGCGACGTCGTCGAGGAAGTCGTCCATCCACTCCGGAACGTCGTCGTCCGCGGTGACCGGCGGGTTCGTTCCCTTCCGCGACGTCAGTGTCCCGAGGTAGACGTCGACGGTGTGGGCGAAGGCTGCCGGGCTGGAGAACAACCGCTTCTTCAGCAGCAGCGTGACCAGATCGGTGGCCTTGCGGCCACGCTGGGTCTTGAGCCGCTTGCGGCGTAGCTCGGCGAAACGGGTGAGCAGCGCGTGGATCTCACGCTCCGCCGCCGGATACGCGACCGGGATGGCCGTCGCCTTGCGTTCGACGAAGCGGGCGCTGCCGTCGGCGTCGACGATGTGCCGCTTGAGCCGCCGCACCACGGTTTCCTTGACCGCGGCCGGGTCGGGCTCGGCGCCGCGCAGGAACCGCTGGTCGTCGATCAATTCCAGGAGCGCGCGAAACGACTCCGGGTAGCCGTTGTGCGGGGTGGCCGACAGAAAGAGCCGGTTGGTGAAATGCGGGGCGATCCGGCGGATCAGTTTGGTCTGCTGCGAGTCGACCGCATAGACCTGCTTGGGTGCGGCCGGGGCGACGTGGTGGGCCTCATCGAGGATCAGCATGTCGAAAGTACGTGGGTGGGCCGGTCCGTCAGCGGGCAGCACCTCGTCGAGCAGGCGCTGTGCCTTCGGCCCGCGCAGCCACGGCAGGCTGACCATGGTCAGCGGGAAGACCTGGAACGGGTTGGCGGCCGACCCGTGCGTGCGGCGTACCGCGGCGGCCCGCTCCGCGTCGACGATGATGAAGTCCAGGCCGAACTTCTCGGCCATCTCGTCGCGCCACTTGATGGTCAGGCCGGCCGGGCAGACGATCATGATGCGCCGAGCCCGGTGCCGCAGCAGCAGCTCCTGCGCGACCAGTCCGGCCTCGATGGTCTTGCCGAGGCCGACGTCGTCGGCGAGCAGCAGGTTGACGCGGGGAGCGTCGACCGCCCGCGCCACCGGTTCCAGTTGGTAGTCCTCGATCGCCACACCGGACCGGAACGGCGCCTGCAACGTCTTCACGTCCGCCGAGGTGACTGCCGACCAGCGGACCGCGTCGAGGAAGGCGGCAAGCCGCTGCGGCGGGTCGAACTTGCCGGCGGCGACCGGTGGCAGAGCGCCGGTGGGCAGCACCTGGGCGCCCGGCTCCACCTCCCAAATCACTTCGAGGGTGTCGCCGTACCGGCCGTCCTCGACGCTCTGCAGGCTGACCAGCGTGCTACGTCCGGCCGCGTCCACCTTGCCGACTACCCAGCGTTGTCCTCGTACCGAAACAAGGTTGCCGTCGGCCGGTGCCGCCGTCGTCATTGCGGGCATCGATCCCCCTTTGTGGCGTGTGCTGCGCGATGCCGTGCGAGCACCCTACGTGATTTGATCGCGACACTCGTCGCACAAATGGTCAAAGGTTCTCGGCTTCCGCGCGGATCATCCCGGCCGCGAGACCGTCGGCCGCCTGCCGGGTCAGCGCTCCGCTGAGCATGGCCGCGGCTCGGATCGCGTCATCAACCCCTTGCAGCCGACGGAAGACGGCACCATGTCGTACCTGCTCCTCGAGCGGGATCCGAGGGACCTGGGCGCGGCGCACGTCGAACCGCAGGGTGGCCGACGAACCACCCGCCTGGCGTTCGTTGGTGGAGGTGCGCAGGTGCCCGGCAATGAACCAGGGATCCAGTTCCGCCGGGTCGCATCGCAGCAGGTGCAGCCCTCGGCCAAGCGACGCGGTCTCAGCACCGATGACCCGGGCGGTCAGCTGCGGGGCGAGCACGGGCACAACGACGTCGCCGGGCCGCAGTGCGATGACGGGCGTGGGCCGCAGGTCGGCCCGGCCCGACGCGGGGCGCCCGTGCAGAACGTCATCGCTGGTCAGGACAGGGCCATCGGGGATCGGGTCGGTGTCTTCCGGACCCGTCCGGACGGGTCCGAGCGACTGGAGGCGGCCAGAGCGGATCAGATCGGCCACAGAGACCGCCGGTAGCGGACCAGCGGGTTCGACCGGGACGCCGAGGTCCGGCAACAGGTCGTGAATCGAGCCGACCAGGCCCGTTAGCCGCTCGTGGCTTTCTCGGGCGGCGACCGCGCTGTCGAATTCCGAACGGGCAGTCGTCCCCCGGCGGCCCGGAGTGATGTCGACGTCCTCATCGAGCAGATCGATCACCGGTACAGCATGGGCCAGGCCGGTGCCGGTCTCGACCGCTTTGACGATCTCTGCGGCGTAGCCGTCCGCACCGATCATCGTGGCATCGACGAGCAGTACGTCGGACACGGACGGGCTGGCTTCCCGGCGCAGGATCCACAGATGGAGACCGATCGCGTGTGGCGCCGCCACGCCGGCTGGAAGCGCGATGATCGCCTGGATCGCGCCGCGGCGGAGGAGCTCGGCACGGATGCGGCGGCCAGCACGCCGGCCCGTTGCCGATGGCGGCATCAGCAAAACGGCACGCCCGCCGGGCGCGAGGTGGGCGAGAGCATGCTGTACCCACGCCAGCTCCGGTTCGGTACGCGGCGGAACGCCGAACTCCCAGCGGCGGTCATAGGCGAGTTCCTCGTGACCCCAGTTGGTCAAGCCGAACGGCAGGTTCGCCACGACGGTGTCGAAGGTACGGCCCGGAAACCCGTCATGGCGCAGGGAGTCGCCCGTATGGATGCCGCCGGGCAGGTCGTGGATGGTGAGCCAGAGCGCGGCGAGTCGGGTGGCGGCGGGGTCGTTGTCCTGCCCGTACACGTCGGAGGCGCCTCGATCGGCGGCGGCGCGGAGCAGTCGGCCTGTACCGCAGGCCGGGTCGAGCACCGTGTGGCCGCGCACGCCGGCCAGAATGACCATGAGATCTGCGAGGGCGTCCGGCGTGGTGACAGCACGCTGGCCGGGCAGGTCGGCGAAACGCTGCCACAGTTGCGCGAAGACCGCGCGGTGACCGTGCTGGGCGGCGAGCGAGTTGAGGTCCGGCCGCAGGTTCTGGAACTTCAGAGTCCGCACGCCACGCAGGTGGTCGCCAGCGAGGGCAAGCGCATCTGACGGGTCACCAGCCGCGGCTAGCAGGCTGCGCCAGAGCCGGTCCTCAGCCGCGACAGCGGTGAGTTTCCCCTGCTCGGCTAGCCACTTCTCGATGTCGTCGAGGTCGAACTGCGGGCTTGCCGCGGTGCCGCCGACGGGGGCCGGGAACGAGTCGTAGCGCTTGCGCCAGTTGCTGACTGCGGCCCGCCCCACACCGGCCAGGCGGGCGATGTCGGCTGCGGTGACTCTCGCTCTCTGCTGCACGAAGGCAGTGTACATAACTTGGGCTCGATTAGTGTGTTGACATAGTTCACGGACGTTGCTTCTATTGGCGGAGCGGTGGAGCACGCTGCTCGGCGCGTCGCTGCGCTCCGAGTCAGCTATGTCAGCCCATCGAGGACTTCTCAAGCCGTCCGCCGTCGAGTCGGATTGACGTACATGACTTGGCCTCGGTCCCTCCTCACTAGAAGGTTCTTGTATGTCTCGTCCGTCCACCGTTCCGGCTTGGGTCCCGGACCCGCAGATCGTGCTGGCTCAGCTCGCCAGCGGAATTCTGGGATACGCGGAGCAGACTGCCGACGGGTCGGCGTTCCGGCTGCCGTACCCGGCGAATCTCCAACTCGCGTTGGACCGGCTCACCCTGCTGGCCTGGCACCAGGAGACCGAGCCTCCGGCAAGCGTCGTAGAGCTGCTGTCGTGGGCTGGTATTGCATTTGCTGAGTGGCCGATCGACCTGCCGGACGCCGACGTCGACCCGGAGGAGTCACTTCTGGCCTACGGACGTCCGACTGCGATCTGCGAGGAACTCGGCAGCCTCCGTGGTGACGTGGAAGGCGAGATGCGGGAGAACGCGCTGATCCGCGCTGTCATGGACCGAACACAGGCCGCGCAAGCTCCAGCCTCCTACGTGGCCTTCCGGCGACTGTTGGTAGAGCATCCGGTGCTCACCGCGCTGGAGCTGGACACCCGCCTGGCGGACCCGGAGCTGGCGCTGGTCGCAGACCAGGTGCGGCAGGCATACCCCGAGGCACCACCGGAGGCAGCCGCAGACGGCCTCGTTCGCACCTGCGGCGGATGTCACGGGTTGCTCCTCCCGCTGGACGACGACCGGACCTGGACCTGCGAGGACGACTCGTGTGCCGCTCCCGGGACGGCAGGGCCAACACATCTGGCTGCGGAGGGCGTGCGGTGGCTGCGGCGGGAGCTGCGGACATTCATCACCGCTCCGGGGCGGGCAGAGCTCAGGATCGCTCAGGCGGTGGCGGACATGGGCGTACCGGTGGAGTTGTGGCCGGACTTCGATGCGTGCGACCTGTCCGTGTTCGCCGACCGGCCGTGGGTCGCCGATGTCAAGGCGTGGCGGAACCCCACTCGGTTGGGGCGAGCCCTTCGCGCCCGGATGTTCACGGTGCCCGCTGATGCGGATCGCGCCTACATCGTCATCGGGCAGGAGCAGGTGCGGGCTCAGCAGCGCTACATCGAGCGACTCCGTCGGATCTGCCCCGCGGTGCGACCTGGGCAGCGAGTGGTCGCTGTGTCGGAGAAGCAGTTCGTGGAAGCGGTACGCCGACGGGTGGAGAACGAGTCGTGAGGCAGATCAGGTCGGTCGAGAACCGCTTCCGCAGGGCGTTGGAAGGCAGCTACACACCGGCCGACGGGCAACCGTCTGCGGCGGCGCTGATGCGCACGGAGCTGTGCCTCTACCTGCTGGTGGGTGTAGCGGAGGGCCAGGCGGCGGCCGGAGTGCCCGCGCTGCTCGACGGTTACCGGGCGCTGTGGGATGCCGTAGAGGACGTCCCCACCGACGCCGCCGTGCGGCTGGCGAACGCACGCACGATCCTCTGGCCCAGCCGACGGTCCTACGGATGGGACCGCGAACTACGCGCGTACCTCGATGTGCCCGAAGAAGTCCGCGGCTTTCGTCTGGACGAGCTGGGCCGCCCGGTCCGCCGGGAGTGCCGCATCGCTCTACAACGGTGGGACTGGTACGAGGAACTGCTCACCGCTCCACTGCCGTTCGCCGCAGCGCAGGCTCGATACGCCGATCCCGGCCGCTATCGGATGGCGTCGACGGCGCGCGGCGTCGGCATCGATATCCCGGAGGACCTGCCACCCCCACAACCGCCGGTGCGACATGACGGAACCGTGCGGGCTCGGGAAGCGATCGAGGTCGAGTGGTCCGCCCTCGTGGAAACGGCCCGCTGGATGGAGGAAGCGGACGCGAGCGCTGGCCGTCCGGAGAGTAGGTGGGCCGAGCGCCTGCAGGACATCATTGTTCAGGTCCGCCAAGACGACGACACCTTCGGCGTGACGACCGCACTGCGTATCGACCGGATGTTGCACCTGGTCGGCATGGTCAGCGTCGGTAAGACCACCCTCGTCATGATCTTGGCTGTGTGGATGGCTCGTCACGGACACCAGGTCACCATCGTGGTGGGAGACAATTCGGCGGCGTTGCGGGCGGCGCATGAGCTGTCCGCGTACGAGGGAGTGACGGCCGCCCCGATCATGGGACAGAACCGGACCCGGCACGCGGAACGGCTGCACCGGTTGCAGCCGCCGGCTCCCGGGCGCCTGCTTCCCAGGTCCCCGTACGGCTTCGATCTGGTGAGCACCGCCTGCGGGCTGGACGGCCTGCGGGACACCGCCACGCCGCTGGCGGTCCGGGAAGCCCCATGTCAGGATCTGATTCCGGCCGACGGCGACGAGCCCGTGGACGGGTGGCGCAGCGGGACGCGCCGGACCTGCCCGCTGTGGCACCGCTGCCAGCGGCACGAGGCGGCCAGGCGGCTGGTCACCGCAAATGTCTGGATCGCGACCCCCTGGAGTCTGGTCCACACCCGGGTGCCGGCCCCGCTCAGCGACGGCCAGCTGCGCTACCTCGAAGCCGCCTGGCGCCGCAGCGATCTCATCCTTGTCGACGAGGCCGACCAGGTGCAGGCCAACCTCGACTCGATGTTCGCCAACTCGCAGGTCCTGCTCGGACCAAGCGACGAGGCATGGATCGACGAGATCGGCACCCGCGTCAGCGACCGGCTCCGCGCGGCGGGCCGGGCCCAGGTGCGCTCCCGGCAGATCCGTCGGTTCACGCTCGCGCTCAATAACGCCCGGACCGCGGCGGACGTCATCTACCAGCTGTTGCACCGCGACCGGGTACGCCCCGGACAGCCTGTGTTGAGTTGGCTCGACCCCGACTACTTCACCGCGTGGTCGCTTTTCGACGGGCTGGCGCAGGACTGGGCCGGACTCGCTGGCAGCAAGGCCGCCGGGTGGGACGACGACCCCCTCTACCAGGCGCTCCGGCAGCAGTTCAACGCCTTCATCGACGCACCGACGGACATCGCCGAGGACGGCGTCGCAAGAGGCCTGGCGGATCTAACTGAACGCCTGCTCTCCGACACGGACGAGGACGTAAGGGAAGGCGACGTCCGAAGCTGGCTCACCGACCTGGCCGGCTCCGAACTGGTCGAGGGCACCAAGGTCGCGCCCAGCGACCTGGACCGCAACGTGTGGCGACTGGAGTTCGCCATCGCGGTAGCCGTGATGGCGCACCGGCTCAACCTGATGCTCGCCATGTGGCCGGAGGTCGCCGCGGAGCTCGAACTGTTCGAGACCCTGCCCACCGAGGTACGCCGGCCACCGGTCGATCTCGCGGTTGCCGTTCCCGAATCGCCCATGGGCAACGTGCTGGGCTTCCAGTACGTCGGGGACGAGGCGAGCCGCCGCGTTGGACAGCTGGGCGAGTTCCGGTTCTTCCGTTACACCGGCGTCGGCCGGGCGCTACTCGTGAACATGCCGAATCTGTTCCCGGCCGACGGCCCAGGCCCGAATGTGGTGCTGCTCTCCGGCACCAGCTGGGCCGGTACCTCACCGCGCTACCACATCGACGTGCCAGTTGGGGCGATCCTTTGCCCCACCGTCGAGAAGCTGGCCGAGATAGAACGGACCACGTTTGCCCTCGACATCCAGCACACAGGCGAGCGCAGCACGCCGATCTGGGTGTCTGGACGCTATGGCGCCGAGCGGACCGCAGCGCTGAGACAGATGGTGGCGGCCCTCACCAAACCCGGAGCCGGACCCAGGCAACCGAATCGTCTCGAACGGGAAAGGGCCGCTCTACCACTCGATCGGCAGAAGATCATGCTCCTGGTCGGCAGCTATGCCGAGGCACGGGCCGTGACCGCCGAGCTGCTCCGGCAGAAGTCGTCCTGGACTGGACAGGTCCGCTGCCTGATCGGCGACGACGAGCAGGAAACCGGATGGGACGACACCCATCTGCTGCGTCGCGGTGACGTCGCCGATTTCGGCACCGACGACGCCTGGCTGCTCGTCGCACCGATTCTCGCCGTGGAACGCGGACACAACATCCTGAACACCGAAGGCATCGCTGCGATCGGTGCGGCCTTCTTCCTGGTCCGCCCGCACCCGCGGCCCAAGGACCTCAGCTACGTCACCCAACGCATCAACCAGTACGCCCTCGAACAGCTCGCGCCGACACCGATCGGCGACGGCCCCGATCACGAGAGGCTCGCCACGGCCGGCCGGCTACGGCGGCGAGCCGCGCAACGGGAATGGCGCCGGCTGCTGCACGCACTCGTCGCCTACAGCCAGCTCGGCACCAGCGAACGTAACCGCGTCGCCTGGACCCAACTGGTCACGATCTGGCAGGTCGTCGGCCGCCTCCTCCGGGGCGGCCAAGCCGCCAAGATCTACTTCTGCGACGCCGCCTTCGCCCCGAACACCGCGCGCCGCGGAGAGGATGCCGCCGACCTCGACGACGCCAGCACCAGTCTGCTGCACGGCATGCGAGAGGTCCTCAGCCCGTACTTCGAGGCCGGCAGCGCACACCCCGACCGGCATCTGGTCCAAGCCCTGTACCAGCCCCTCTACCAGGCCCTCAGCGCAATGGGAGATCACTGACATGGCACCCCGCTACGACGAGCTCGCCGTTACCGTCCTCCGACTCGACCCGGCGCATCCGGTGCGGCGCGGCTACCACCTCATGCGCTTCCCGGGGCGCTGGAAGGAACCGCTACGCCGACTGGCACAGGCACGCCGAGGCGGTGAGGTCGCCAGCATCCCCATCGCCTCGCTCAACGAGGCCATCACCGCCCTGGTGCCCGACTGCGTCGTCACCCTGCCGTACGCGGGACGTGGCGACGCGGACCAGGACTGGCTGCTCGCGTACCGCGAGATCAACCCGGCGGCGATCTTCGCCCTGGTCGCCGCGTGGGTCCGGGCGCAGAAGGCCACACCGGAACAGATCAAGCTGACGTTGTCCCAGCTCCGTGCTGGCGACCTGGTTTGGTCGCCGGTGCACCTGGACCTGACCGTGCCCGACGATCGGCAGCGTGCTCTGCGGCTGCTGCCCATGGAGATCGCCGCGACCCTTTCCCGTCCGGACGCCTACTGCCCGCACAACAACCTGCGGTTCCTTCGATGCCCGAGCGCCGACGGAGCCGAGCTGATCTCCTGGCCGCCCGAGCGAGTCGAGGACCAGACCCCGTTCTCCGTCAAGGTCGGTATCTCTGCGCAGACGCTTCCCACGAGTGAGGAGGTGCTGATCTATCTCTCGTTCGGCGTGCGGCGCTGGATGCCGGTACGCGGCAAGCTCGCCTCCGACCACGGCCACTCGGTATACCTGGCACCGACCGTGCCGTACCTGACCGGACTGGAGAATTCCCGCCACTTAGGCACCGCCCGCATCCGGCGGACGAGAGTGACGGCAGCTGACGGAGCGAGCGCGTTCGAGGCTCGCTGGGACGACGCTGTCGCCCAGGTCCTGCGGGAGGCCGGCTGCCTCGACCGCCTACCCGACCCGGTGCAACTGGTCGACAAGCCGATGGACTACCTGCACCGTCACGGCGACGCCGCGGCCCTGGTCTACAGCACTGGGATGCTGTCGAGTGAAAAGGTCAGCGCCGGGCTGTCGGTCGCCGACCGCGAGCCGCTGATGACCTGGGTGGCCGGCGAGCTGAGCCCGCACTTTCAGCTCACCGCTCCGCTTCCTCGCGAGAAATGCACGGTGTACAAGGGCCTCGGCGGAATCAGTGACGGCCCCGTCTCCGCCGACTGCCTCCGCGAGATCGTTGGCCCGCGCCTCACCGTCGAGCTGCTCACCGACACCGAGCGTGCTACCCAGTACGCCCTCGAGCGACTGGCCAAACGTCTCGGTGTAAGTGTTCCCTCCGCGTCCGAATTCAACGGGTCCGAAGTGGTTCTCGACCTGGGAGACATGAAGGTTGGGATTCGGTGCCGGCCTGTGCCCACGATCCGCGCCGATCTCGACCGCGCCGGTGGCTCGATCCGTGACGCAGTACAGAGGCGAGTCGACCACGTCGTCGACACCCTCGGGCCGGCACCCCACCCCACCATCAGCCTTGTGGAGATCGGGCACCCCGACGACTACCAGGGACGACGCCGTGGAGACGATCCCAAGTTCGCCATTCGCCACGGACTGCTACAAACGGGTCGGCTCAGCCAGTTCGTCACCCCGGTCGCCGACCCGAAGCGCCCACCACGCGTACGTGAAGGCAAGGAACCCTCCGACGCCAACCGCGAACGGTTCGCCGCAGCTATCGACGACCTCTTCCGGCAACTCGGCATCCGGCCACAACCACTTCCTGAACCTGCGCGAGGCACGCTCACAAGCCGGCCCGCGCTGCTCGCCATCTGGATGATTCGGCAGAACAAGGGACAGGTCTGGGGCGTGGCCCGACAGGTGCCGGTCGCGGTGCTCGCCGATCCGACCGGCCGCGAAATCCAGATCAGTGCACCTGAAGTGCCCTGGCAGCCCCTGCACACCGGCCTGCTGGAAGTCGGCAAGCGTTACCTCAACGCCAACCTCAAGTGCGGGCCGGAGGACGTCGTCCGGTTCATCAAGGACGTCATCGAGCAGGCGGTCGACGCGTACCCCGACACGCTGTTGCTCACCCACGCGCAGAACCTGCGCTCGGTCTGGAACACCTTGACCAACGGCCGCATGCAGCTCGACGCTTTGGGTTTCGGCGCTAGCGAACCCCGGCCGATCGGCAAGCTCCGCGGTCTACGCCACGTACGAGTACGCACCGCGGAAGGCGGCGAGACGCCGGAATGCTACGGCGTCAGCGCCGAAGAAACCGGTCAGCCCAGGGGCTTGTGGCGATTCCTTCTGGCACGGGTCTATGGCAGCACCAGTACCAAACCCAGCACCAGTTCTGGAGCGCTCAAGGGCGTATCAAAACTGGTGCCCGGCGAACACAACGGGAAACTTCAGGCGCCGAAGGCGAAGGCGCAGGTCTGGAACCCTCAGTTCATCGAGCTGACCGTGGCAGGACTCCAGGACGGCGACAGCCCCGACCACTGGGCCGCCCTCGCCCACGACCTTCGTGACGCGGCACCCTACGTCCGGGACACCACCGTCCTGCCCTGGCCGTTGCATCTGGCAGAGCAGATTGAGGAGTACCTGCTGCCCTCGAAGATCAGTGCGACGCGGCTTGCTGAGCTACCCGGACCGGACTGAGTTTTCAGTAGGCGGCCGCGACTCCCACCGGATCAAGAGTCTCTGCCTGACGGGGACGTCGATGTTTTGCCCGGTGGATCCTTCCTGCCGGTCCCCAGGAGTCTGCGGACATGGCGTTCAGTTACTCCCAGGCGAGCGGCGATGTCCGCCGTGCTCGCGTCCGGACGTTCCGCCCTCACCTTCAACACGGCTTCGGACGTGTCGCCGCGACCTCTACGCCGATGCCCTGACCTCCCGGAGGTTCGAGACGTCTTCCCTGTCCGGACAGCAGGGGAGTCCGTGGCCGGTTCCGACCGAGGTCCCGAATCGGCTTGCGCCGCAGCACCGGCGACAGTATCGAGAGGGTCCGCGCTGACGTCCTCGGTCCGCACCGCTGGGGTCCGTCGGACGCGGGACAGCATCTCGACCACGAGTAGTAGCGCGATGGCGGGCCAGGCGGCCACGATGCGGGCGCCGAAGGTTGGCTGGGCTGCGGTGATGTTCGCGGCGACACTGGCGGTGACCCCGGCGAGGAACGCGACTCGGGCTGACCAGCGCACCGGACGTCCGGCGCGCTGGTCGTCGACCATCGCGGTGGACGCGACGACGAGCATCCCGTCGACGGAGATCGGCAGGACGTACGCGACCTCCGGACGTTCACCGAAGCGCAGGACGACGTGGACCATGTGACTCCACGACGACCAGGCCGCGATCGCCGCCACTGCCACAGTGCTCAGGTTTCGTGCGATGCGGGTCGGATTCACAGGTCCACCTCCGCGGCGATGCGGACACGGATGGCCCGGACCTCGTCCGGGTCGAGCAACCGATGTCCGGCCACAACGACGCCGGTCTGGACCTCGGCCCACTGATGCCATCGGCGGACTACCTCGTCGATGTCAAGCGCGGTCGCGGCGGAAATGTCCGCGAGGTCCGCGCCGGCCCGAAAGGCGGCATGGATCATCGCCGGTTGCCACCGGGCCCACCACGAGACCACCGCCGCGGCCAAGGTCAGCTCGGCGAGCGCATCGTCGCGCGTCGGCGGGAACGGACGTCCGATTGCGTGGTCGTGAAGGTCGACGAGGGCCTGGTATGGATTGATCTTCTCGGCTTCGGCGAACCGGGTTGGTAGAGAGACGGGCTCGGCCGCGACGGCCGAAGCCAAGGTGACCGGGTTGTCCCGGCGGCGGCTCAGCCTCATCGGGCACCGCCGCGAGCCTGTGACCTGGTCAAACCTTCCGGCAGCGGATTACCGGCCACCGTGATGTGCGGTTCGCGCAGCGACGCGTCCGGCCCACTCATGCCTGCTCCGGGGGCGACCCCCGGACCCCACGGTGCGGTGGTCGCGCCTGTTGGACAGGTGGCGGCCCGATGCCTTAGGTGCGCCTCGCTTCGCTCGGCGGCTGCCTTTCTGGACTTCCGGACCCATTACCTGGATGCGTCCCACTGATCGCCTCATCCAGCAGTCTTTACGTCATCGACGCGGGCCCCGGTCGAGCAGCCACGTAAGTGCTCTTGGGAAGCGAATGTGGTCATCTAAGCGATGGCTTCAGGGCAGCGTCGATGCCACCACGCATTGAAAAGCGTGGCGACCTGGTCCTTGACATCCTGGGAGATCAAGTTAAGTGCGTCCCCCATCAACGGCCTGACCGTGTACTTGTATACCGCCGGATGATGCTCAATGGATGGACAGGTGAAAACGGCCAGAATGCGCAGCACCCGCAAAGAATCCTCACCAAGCAACGGGAAGTGTGCCTTCCAGGAGTCTGGCCAGGATTGACCAGACCTTGTCGATGACTATCCCCACTACTATGCTAGCCAATGCTTTGGACAATCCTGTCAAGCTTTTGGTCAGCGCTTGTTCCAAGAGCCTTTTTCCTGCGTCGGCTACTACCTGCAGTGTGTCTTTGACCTGCTCAAGCCAGCGAATCAAGGTGACCAGCAGAGTGCACCAGGTGTGGTTAGCCAGTTGCTTTTTCACCTCGTTCGCAGTGCGCTTATCTCCTACTTGAGCCTCGATTTTGGGCTCGATCTCGCCCCAAGCTTCGGCCATCACCGTTCCGGCGAGGGTATTCAGTTTTCCGAAGTCAGATGAGAACGTTGTAGGGTTGGAAAGATCGACCTGTGGAAGGACTGGGCCGGCAGGGGGCGTCGGCGGACTGGATCTCGACAGGTAATCCGCGAGGTCCAAACGGGCAAGGTCGATGAAGGCTTGCCGGTTCCGCGTATTGAAACCCAGAAGGCCAGTGTGTCGGTCTCGTTCGACCTTGGCCTCGATCTCGACGCGGCGGTTGAGGCGGGCCTGATCGGTGTCAGCCGCAAGCTCGGTCCAACCGTGCCAGCCATGCAGGGCGCCGCCGCAGCCGGAGCATACACACCCCGGATTCTTGGCATTTGCGCAGTTGGCCCTGTGGTTGCTGCCCGTCATCGCCGATCTCCAACCAGCAGACATTGCTTAGGGTAAATATCAAGCTACCCTAAGTCAGGATCGGATCATTTGCCCACGCTGCTCCGAGGTGGCGCTGACGGCAAAATGGTCATATCGGTTATTGATCAAGAGTTCATGCCGCTAGGAGTCGCTCTTCTCTCACTCCGTGAGCGGTGATGTCGGGTTACTGGTGGACAAGCAGTCGACAAGCCTGGTACCTAAGCGTCGCCGCGACGATCGTGGGCACGCCGGTGTGGAGTTCTCGTGGGAAGGGGTCGACGAGGGTGACGAGGTGAGCGGCCGTGGCTGGGCCGCGCTGACCGAGACGGGCGAGGTCGAGGGGCGGATTTTCTTCCACAACGGTGATGATTCGGGGTTCCGGGCTGTGCGGGTCTGAGGTGCAGAAACGCATTGCAAGATGGAGTTGCGTCCAGGTGTCCCTCCCAGGAGTGTTCGCGCCGTTGGCCCGGGGCGGCCATTCGAATCGCAACATCGGCTAGGTCTGTCGTCGGCCGCAACCCACGTAAACACCTGAGGTCGGGCTCACGGAAGACCCACATGTAGTAGGCATAGCGAGTGGCGATGCGGGCGCCTTTAGTTACGTGCCGGAGGTTTGGCCCACCCGGCCCCCGGTCCGCAGCTTGAGTAGGTCGCGTTCGTCGAGTTGGGAAACGCGGGCGACTGCCGGACGGCAATCCTCCCGTAAACTCCCTAACTCACCACGTAAAACGGTCTTGTGCCGGGCCCGGGTGACTGGCATCTTGCGAAGCAAGGCGAAGCGGCACGGTGACTCTCCCGTTAGGGAGAGCTGTGCCTACCGGAAGGATCAACTTCGCCGTGTCCCAGACAGTCCCCTCGCAGACCCCGCCCTCGAGCCCTGACCGCGTCCTGCGATGGACGTTGCTGATGGTCATCGTCGTTGCATCAGCGTTTTCTGCCGTTGGAGCGGGGCTCCTCGCCCGCGCCGGCGGCGCGCCGACGCCCATCGCGATCCTTACCGGCGGCGGCGCGTTCGTCACGGTCACGGGGTTGCTGTTGAGAATCGGCAATTTCCTCGAAGGCGGGCGAGGGTGAGGGCCGGCATCCCGTGCCGATTTGACGACATGGTCGATCTGGACGGGCTGTTGTTCGACGCGCCGCTGCCGTTTTTCACCGCCGATGATCTGCTGGACGCGGTTGACGACAGGGGGTGCCGGGATGTCGAAAGCAGGGCTTTATTTGCTGATGTCGGTATCGCCGGACTCGGAGCGAGTTCGGGCCGGTAAGGAGCCGTATGCGCTCGTCTGGCTTGAGCCGTAAGGCGAAGTGTCGGCGCAACAGCTCCGTTCGGAGGTGACTCGCTGCCGTGAGGCTTGCAATGGTGGCGAACTCCGTCCTCGGTCTACCACCCACGGCTCGCTACCATTTCGGCCCGACGTGCTCCAAGAGCCAGGCGACCGTGGCTCGTGCCGCGCCGGCCGAGATGCCGGTGACAGCTGCGAGGACCAGCTTGCCCCGTTCAACGACGGTTCGTTGATCCTTGCTCGGCATGTGTGTCTCCTTAGGAATTTGTGATCCACAATCCGACCCGGTCCCGGGCCGCTCCTTCATGCTCACAACCGGTCGAGATCGTCGAACTGAGTCGCGATGAGTGGCTTCTGCAGCGAGAAGATGCTTGGCCGGCCTGGCGTGAGGGATGCTGTGCAGCGATGAGTCGCGACGAGAACCGAGCCGTGCGGCGCCGGCCCAGACCGATCCGACGTCCGCAGCTTCCGGCGGGTCCGCTGAAGGACCTCAAGGATGCGTTGTACGAGCTATATGCGGTGGCTGGGAAGCCCACCTTGGACGAGATGGCCTCCGAAGTGGCGCGGTTGGCCCAGGAGTTGGATCTGGCGGGGGTGCCCAAGCGGGACACGATAGGCCGGATCATCGGCGACGAAGAGGTTCCACCCAACCAGCACGACGTAGACACTCTCGCTGCGGCGCTGGCAAGCGTCGCAGGTCGAGAGGTAGCCGCCGTTGTAAGGCAGATTCGCTCGATGTGGGTGCGCGCCGGGACCAGCTCTCCGTCACCGCGGTTGGGTAGCCCCGTAAGCGAATTCACGGCATTTGCGCTGGAGGTGCATCGGTCGATTGAGGTGGCCGAATGCGTTGCGCGTTTACCCGCTCTACCGTCATATGTGTCACGTGCTCATGACGACCTACTAGCGCGCGAGGTCGACGCAGCTATGCGTGGCCATAGCAAAATGGTCACGCTGGTCGGAGGGCCATCAACAGGAAAGACCCGGGCATGCTGGGAGGCCGTGCAGCGACTACCGACGCGATGGCGGCTGTGGCATCCCATCAGCCCCAATCCGGCAGAAGCTCTCATCAACGGCATGGACTCGATTGGCCCATACACTGTGGTCTGGCTCAACGAAGCCCAGCGCTACCTCCTCACCGCTGATATTTCGCTGAGTGAGCGGATCGCGGCCGGATTGCGCGAACTGCTGCGCACACCACAACGTGGGCCTGTGTTGGTCCTGGCCACCGTTTGGCCACAATATTGGGCGGACTTAGCTATCCAGCCACCAACCGGGCAATGGGATTTCCGGCCGCAGTCCCGGACCCTGCTGTCTGGCACGGACATCTCGGTTGCCGACGCCTTCGCCGGCGCTGATCTCGAAGCGTTGCATGCTGCGGCCGACAGCGATCCGCGCTTGGCCGAAGCTCTTGACGCGGCCGAAGCTGGCCGGATAACTCAGTACCTGGCGGGTGCTGTTCGGCTGGTGCGCCAGTACCGCAACGCCCCACCGGCCGCTCGCGCTATCGTCCATGTTGCGATCGATGCCTGTCGTCTTTCGCAACTCACACACATTCCGCATGCCCTACTCGAACAAGCCGCACCCGGCTACCTTACCGATCACGAATGGAACCAAACCGGTGAGGACTGGCTGAAGCAAGCTCTGGCCTATACGTCGGCCGAATGCTATGGAATATCCGGCCCGCTCACGCATTTCCGGCCGCGCCCCGGCGACGATACCGCAGGCGTCAAGCCGCCCTGCTACCGCCTTGCTGATTACCTGGAGCAACTTGGCGACATTGAGCGTGCGGATATCTACCCCCCTTCGTCGTTTTGGCAAGCGGTCGCAAGCGTCATTACCGACACTGCGGTGCTGCAAGACCTCGGTGAGGAGGCGGAGAACGCAGGTCGGTACCACCGTGCGGCCACGATATATTGGAGAGCTGCCGACTACGGCGATCCAGCCGCGCTGCTCCGGCTGGCCGAACTGTGTGAGAGGCTCGGTGACCTTGCCGGTGCAGAGGAACTAGCGCAGCAAGCCGCCGATCGTGGTGATCCCATCGCGTTAATGTGGCGGGCCGAGGTCCGAGAGGAACTCGGTGATCATTCGGGCGCCGAGGCCCTCTACCGACTTGCCGCTGACCGCGGTGACCCGTTCGCCCTGACAAGGCTGGCCGAGATGCACGATGACGCAGGCGATTCGGCCGGGGCGGAAGCTCTCGTTCTCAGGGCTGTCGCCTGCGGAAATGGCCTTGCCTTCGGCCGGTTGGCCGAAAGGCGCAAACGGGCGGGTAACTTCGTCGGCGCTGAGGTCTTGTACCGACGGTCCGTCCAAAACGGTAACATCCGGGCGTTGTGCTGGTTGGCGGAGTTGCGGGAGCAGATTGGCGACGAATCCGGTGCCGAGGCCCTTTACCAGGAGGCCGCCGATGAAGGCGATCCCGATGCCATGTTGTGGCTGGTGAAGCAGTATGAGCAGGCCGCTGACTCGGCCAGCGGTCAAACCTTGGCCCTGGAAGCGGCTGTTCGCGGTGTTCCTAGAGTCTTGTGCGGCTTGGCTGAGTTACGGGACAACGCAGGCGACGCCAGCAGCGCTGAGACCCTCTATCGCCAGGCAGCCGAACTCGACGATCCCGATGCGATGTTCCGGCTTGCTGAGCTGCGGGAGCGTGAAGACGATCAACCCGGCGCGGAGGCCTTTGCGCTCCGGGCTGCCGAATTGGGCGATCGCCTTGCGTTGTCCCGGCTAGCTGGGCTGAGGGAGCAGAACGGTGATCCGATCGCTGCAGAAGCTCTGACGCGAAAGGCAGCCGACCGCAGCGATCCTGGCGCGCTTCACCGCCTTGCCGATTTGTGGGAATTAGCTGGAGACTCAGCTCGCGCCCTGCAGTTGCGACAGTTTGGCCTTGACGATGATGGCTCCCTTGCCACTGAATGGGAATTTCCGTTAGAGCGGCACTCCGCCGGCTGACCGCCTGCGGACTGCTTCGAACGGGTCGCGGCGGTGACCACAACGGCGGTTACGCGTCCGGTCCGCAGTTGTCGCCGCTGTACCTGGGAACACCGAGCGCAGGTCCGTGTCGCAGGCGCGGTCGCCGGCGGTCATGCGGGGATGGCTTGGCATCGGGCGCTGGCACTCACGGTGCCTACAGCGTCTCTGATCCAGCGGGTGACGGTGGCGGCGGTTACACCGGCGGCGCGGGCGATGTTCGCGGCCGGAACTGGGCGACGGGTGCGGCCGAGGCCGTAGCGTTGCAGGGCCATGTCGCGGGACTTGGGCTTGTCGTGGCGGCGCAGCGCCACGCGAAGGGCGGTGCGGAACTGCCGGGCGATTCAGAGGTGGCAGCCCCACGATGATCCCGACGCCTTCGAGGGCATCGCCAAGATCAAGCAGATCCGAGGCGCGATACGCCGAGGCGTGCGGCTTCCGGCCGTCGTTCTCGGCCACACGCCCGAGCGGGCCTCGTTCCGATGATGCCGACGACCCGCGTTACCTGGGCCTCTATCACCTACTCGAAGATATGCGCCGCTACAACGCCGCGTACCAGGAGCAAGAGCCGGCGATCTACGCCTGGGTCGCTCACATCGGCTGCTGCGGTGGCCCTGAGGCTGATTACGAGGCCGAGACAGGCGCTCGATAAGCCTGCGCCGGAGCCACCGCTCCGCGCGGGCTCGGCTCCGAGGACAATGCGTGCACGGCGGCCGGCCACGCTGTAAGGCCTCTGATGGCTCGGCTGGGTGGTCTGCCGCGAGGTGGTCCAGGACGCTCATCGCGACACGAGTTCTCGTGGGAAGGGTTCGATTTTGTAGGTACACTCCTCGCAAGTAGGGACTTCCGGAGAGGAGTTGCCCGATGAGTTCGGTTTCAGTCCGAGAGTTCTCTTACAACCCGAGTGCCATGTTCGCTCGCGTCGAGCACGGCGAGGCTATCGAGGTCACCCGCCACGGCAAGGTCATCGCCGTGCTGCTACCAGGAACCAGTGGTTTGGGCCGTTACTCACCCTTGGTGGCCAAGGGCCTGATCCGGCTCAAGGCAACCACAACCGCCGATCTCGACCGGCTACCGACGTACGAGATTCCGGTCGACGTGTCGCCGCTTGACCTGTTGCTCGCCGCGAGAGCCGAGGACGATCGGTGATCTACCTCGACTCGTCTGCCCTCGTCACGCTGCTCTCGAGGCGAACTTACGAGAAAGAACTGCGTGAGTTCCTGGCTGGTCGGCCGGCTATGCCGATGGCGACAAGCAGCCTTGGGTTCGTCGAGACGGTTCGTACGATGGATCGGATCGGTGACTACCCCGGCCTCATGCGCGACCTCGTCGCCGGGTTCACCGAAATTTTGCTCACCGAAGAGGTTCGCGACGCAGCGGCCCATCTGTCGGGCGGCCTTCGAACGCTCGACGCCGTCCACGTGGCCAGCGCCCAGATTCTCGGCGATTCCCTCGACACCTTGCTCACCTACGACAGGCGCATGTTGGAGGTCGCGGAGGCTGCGGGCCTACCGACCGAAGCGCCAGGTCTTGTCTGATTTGAGATCCTTGCCGGTGGTGACGAGAGCCGGGCGATTCCTCGGGAGATCGCGGCCATCGAGGCTAACCTCTCGATTGCCAACATGGACTTCTTCGACTTCGCCGAGAACGCGGGAACTGATGGAGTCTTTCGCGGCTTCCCGTGAAACGTCAGGGCGAGGCCAGGACGCAGAACTCGTGGCCGTCGGGATCGGTCAGGCAGGTCCAGGGGACGTTGCCCTGGCCGAGGTCGAGGTCGGTGGCGCCCAGGGAATGCAGGCGGGACACCTCGGTCGCCTTGTCGTCCGTGGGGTATGGCATCAGGTCGAGGTGGATGCGGTCGGGGGCGGTCTTCGGGATGGGGACGCGGAGGAACTCGAGATACGGGCCGGTGCCCTGGGGAGCGCGGAGCGTCGCGGTGTTGTCGGTTGTCTCATGCACGGGCCAGTCGATCGCCTCGCCCCAGAAGTGGGCCATGGACTGCGGGTCGGTGCAGTCGATCACCACTGCGGCGATCGGGCCGGTGTTCTGGTAGGTGTCGCGGGGCTCCAGGACGCAGAACTCGTTGCCCTCGGGGTCGGCCAGGACCGTCCATGGCACGTTCTTCTGGCCTACGTCGACCGGGACGGCGCCCAGGGACTGTAGGCGGGCGATCAGCTCTTTCTGGTGGGTTGCCGAGGTGGTGGCCAGGTCCAGGTGTACGCGGTTCTTGGCCGGCGTCTTGGCCGACGGGACGGGGACGACGTCGATGCCGACGGTTCGCGGGTCGGGCCAGATGAAATCGCCGGGGGGACCTACGTACGTGGTCACGCCCTCGTGCAGGATGCTCCAACCGAGCGCTGCGGCCCAGAAGCGGGCGACCACCGACTGGTTGACGGCCTTGATGTTCAGCTGGACGGGGCGCAGCGCCATGCGCCGATCCTAGATGTCACGGGGATACGGGCGGGGCTGGTATTCGGTTACCAGGGTGCGGACGTCGTCGACCGGTTCGTCGATGGCGGCCCACTTGGCTCGGATGCGGGTCAGGTAGGAGCGGACGCTGGGGATGGTGACGCCCATGCGGCGGGCGGTTGCGGCCAGGGTGCTGCCGGTTCCGTACAGGTAGAGGGCCCTGGCCTCCTGGGGGGAGAGCTCGGGCGGGTCGTCGTTGATGATGCTCATCAGCTCGGCGGTGAGGGCCGGCTGTCCGCTGTGGACGCTGCGGATGGCGTCGGCCAGTTTGGCGGCGTCGTCGTCCTTGACCAGGTAGCCGCTGGCGCCGGCGCGGACCGTGGCGCGTACGTGGCGGCGGTCGCCGTGGACCGAGAAGACCAGGACCCGGGCGCCGTGGCCGCGCAGTTCGGCCACGTTGGCGGCCGCCTCGGTGCCGTCCTCGAGGCGCAGGTCGAGCAGGACCACGTCGGCCTCGGGCGCGGCGGCCAGGTGTTCGCCGACCGTGGTGGCGGCGTGGACGACCTGGATGTCGCCGGTTCCGGCGAGCAGGGCGCGCAGGCCGGCCGGCACCAGCTTGTCGTTGTCGATGATCGCGACCCGGATCATGTCGGCCACCGCAGGATGATCTCGGCCCGGATCATGCCGGCCACCGCAGGATGATCGCGACCCGGATCATGCCGGCCACCGCAGGTCGACCCGGGTGCCCTGACCGGGGTGGCTGTCGATGGTGGCGAGGCCACCGACCTCGTGCATGCGGGCGATGATCGAGTGCTGCATTCCGTACCCCAGCGTGGTTTTGTCGGGCTCGAAGCCTTGACCCTGGTCGACGACGGCCACCGTGACCGTGGGTGTGGACCGGCGGTCGGTCAGGGCGGTCAGACGTACGCGGCTGATCCCGGCGTGCCGGGCGACGTTCTCGAGGGCCTCGCCGGTCGCGTGCCGGAACGCGTGCAACACCTCGGGCGGGAGCGTCTCGGGGAGGTTGGCGAAGTGGTACTCGACCCGCAGGCCCTGCGTGGCGCTCTCGTTGCCGGCCTCGATCAGGGCCAGGGAAAGCTCGGTGAGCGTGCCGTCGGGGTCGTCGGGGGTCGCGCCGCGCAGCACGTTGGCGCTGATCGCGGCCTGGCGCCGCACCCGCGCGTCGGGGTGGGCGGCAGGGCCCTGGCCGGCGATCGCGGTGAGCAGGCGCAGCGGGCCGTCGTGCAGGGCCCGGTGGCGGCGCAACTGCTCGTGGAAGTGCTGGATCTGGCTGCGCCGGGCGGCGACGCGTTCCCGGGCGGCGATCACCTGGTCGGTGGCGACGCCGACCGCGTCCGCGACCGCCCGCAGGCGGCGGATGAACAGGCAGCAGCAGGCGGCGGTGACCACCTGCCAGCCGATGATGTTGGCCGTGGACGCCAGCTCGGCGTAGTCGGGTGACGCGAACTGGGCCACGGTGAACGCCGCGGCCAGGGCCAGGCATCCGGCGATGGTGGCCCGCCAGGACGCGGTGGCCAGGGCCACGGCGACCGCGGTCGAGACGGCGACCGGCTCGAAGTCGGGCACCGCCACCGTCGCGAACGCCTCTTCGCTCAGGGTCCACGGCAGGATCGCCACGGCCACCGAGGTCACCGCGACGTCGATGGTCAGCACCGGCCGCGGGATCGGGTCGTGCCGGGCGACGACCGGCAGGTACACCACGCTCCACACCGCGACCGCGAGGTAGAGGATCG
This sequence comes from Actinoplanes sp. NPDC051470, assembly GCF_040682035.1. Taxonomy (NCBI): domain Bacteria; kingdom Bacillati; phylum Actinomycetota; class Actinomycetes; order Micromonosporales; family Micromonosporaceae; genus Actinoplanes; species Actinoplanes sp. NPDC051470. Next base: position 239,277 of record NZ_JBFBAA010000007.1, on the reverse strand, counting down.
CGGCCACCGGCGGGTTGAGGTAGCCGTCGGCCCGGGCGATCGCGACGATGCTCAGCCCGACCATGCCCAGGGTGCCGAACCGGGACAGCAGGATCACGCCGGTGGTGATCGACCGGATCCGTTGATGCAGGTCGACCGCCTGCGGTAGGGACACGCCCGCAGTTTGACACGCGACCGGACCCCGGTCCATGCCGCACCTGTGCGGCATGGACCGGCCCGGAAAGGCGAATCACACTCATCGTGAGGGTCCACTAAGGAGGCGTTTCCGTTGTACGAAGCCGGCGTTCAGAGCAGTCCGGAACCCACCCCGCCCCAGCCCACCCGGCCACGCAAAGCGAAAACGCTGTCGATTCTGCTCATCGTGTTCGGCGGGCTGGGCATCCTGTTCGCCGCCGTGCTGATGTCGATCGTCAACGACTCGGCCAGCCACGGCCAGTCGGTCCCGGCCTATCTCTACGTCCTGGTCTTCCTCCAGGTCGCGCTGTCCGCGGCGCAGGCCGTGAGCGGTGTGTTCGTGTGGCAGGGCCGCAACTGGGCCCGGGTCCTGGCGATCGCGCTGTGCTCGCTCAACATCCTCGGCGCCCTGGTCTCGCTGTTCACCGGGGCGGTCCTCCAGTCGATCTGGGGCATCGCGATCAACGTCGCCCTGATCCGGCTGCTCAACGACTACGAGGTCCAGGTTTGGTGTGACCGGTAGTCTTGACCAGTGTGGACGGCGTGACGCTGGTCTTCATGTTGATCGGCGCGGTGGGCGCCGTGATCCTTCTGCTCGGCCTGATCGGCTCGGGTCTGCTCGGCCTGATCGGGTTCGGCGGGGTCGGCGGCGCCTCGGCGCAGACCATCGCCGCCTTCATCGGGGCGTTCGGGTTCGCCGCGGCCGTCGCCAGCGAGTTGCTCGGGGCTGATACCCCTGGTGGTGTGGCCGCCGCGGGCGCGATCGGCCTGTCGGCCGCGGTGCCTGTCGCCTACCTCGCGGTCCGTCTGTCCCGGTGGGCCCGCGACATCCCGACCGATGCCACACCCGGTCGCGCTGATCTGGTCGGCGCCATCGGGGTGGTGGTCACTCCGATTTCCGAGCAGGGGTACGGCGAGGTACGGGTACGCGTCGCCGGCTACCCGGTGAAGCTGACCGCCCGTGCCTCATCGCCGCTGCCCCTCGGCGCCGACGTCTTCGTGGTCGAGGCGACCAGCCACGCCAGCGTCGTCGTCGAACCACTCCCACCCGTGCGCTGACCACCGCATCGACCAAGGAGCGCGGAATGTCCCTGTTGATCGCCACCGCCGGCGGCGTACTCGTCGTCTTTCTGCTCGTGATGTTCGTCCTGTCCCGGATCAAGGTCGCCGGCCCGAACGAGGCCTTCATCATCACCGGCCGCCGGGGCCGATCGGTGACCGACTCGCAGGGTTCCCGCTCCACCGACAATTCCGGCCAGAAGGTCGTGATGGGCGCGTCGGTCTTCGTGCTCCCGGTCGTCCAGCGCAAGCAGTCGCTCGATCTGTCCAGCCGGCGGATCTCGGTCGACATCCAGGGCGCGGTCAGCAAGCAGGGCATCCGCGCCAACCTGCACGGGGTGGCGATCGTCAAGGTCGGCGGCACCGAGGACGCGGTCCGCGCGGCCGCCCAGCGCTTCCTGCACCAGCAGAAGGAGATCGACCAGTTCACCCGGGAGGTGCTGGCCGGCTCGCTCCGGGCGATCGTCGGACGGCTGACCATCGAGGAGATCATCGGTGACCGGGTGCGGTTCGCCAGCGCGGTCGCCGAGGAGGCCGAGCACTCGATGACCAACCAGGGCCTGGTCCTGGACACCTTCCAGGTGCAGGACATCCTCACCGAGGGCAGCTACCTGCAGGACCTGGGCCGGCCCGAGGCGGCCCGGATCCTCAAGGACGCGGCGATCGCCGAGGCCAAGGCGACGCAGGCCTCCCAGGAAGCCAGGCTGCTGGCCGACGAGGCGATCGCCACCGCGCAGCGCAACCTCGAGCTCAAGAAGGCCCAGATCCGCGCCGAGGTCGAGGCGGCGCAGGCGCGCTCGGCGGCGGCCGGCCCGCTGGCCAAGGCCGAGCAGGAGCAGGGGATCCTCAGCGAGCAGCAGAAGGTCGCCGAACGCCGGGCCGAACTCAAACAGCGAGAGCTCGACATCGAGGTACGCCGGCCGGCCGACGCCGACCGCTACCGGGTCGAGCAGGGCGCCGAGGCGGCGCGCAACGCCGAGGTGTTCGCCGCGGACGCCCGCCGGCAGGCGACCATCGCCCGGGCCCAGGCCGACGCCGAGCAGGCCCGGCTGAACGGTGAGGGCGAGCGGGCCCGCCGGTCCGCCCTGGCCGAGGCGGCCGAACGGGAAGGCGCCGCGGAAGGCGCGGCGACTCTGGCGCGTGGCCAGGGTGACGCCGAGGCGATGCGGCTGAAGGCCGACGCGTTCGCCCGGTACGGCGAGGCGGCCATCCTCGACTTGCTCGCCCAGGTCCTGCCCCAGGTGGTGGAGGCGGCGAGCCGGCCGATCGGGGCGATCGACAAACTGACGGTCATCTCCACCGACGGCGCGTCGTCCCTGACCCGCTCGGTGGCCAGCAACGTCGCCCAGGGCCTGCAACTCGGCACCGACCTCACCGGCGTCGACCTGTCCGGCCTGCTGACCCGCCTTGGGCGCAGCAACGGCCAGGCCACCCCGGCGGTGCCCACAGTGGACCCACCGCCGGAGAAGATCGCCTAGATCACTTCTGTCGCCACGCTTCGAGGACCCGGTCGATGTCGGATCGGATCCGCTCCCGGGCCTCGTCGCGCGGCACGCCGGCCATCAACATCTCGTCGTACGCGGTGTCCTCATGCCGCACCGAGGCGACCACCGCACGCGTCACGGCGTCGGGGTCGAGCGCCCGCCCCGCGGCGCTGCGGCCCACCCGGCCACTGCCGCGGGTGCCGGTGTGCCGGCTGATCGCGAGCGCGCGGGGCGGCGGGCAGCCGGGGAACAGCCGGCCGATGTGTTCGGCCAGGTCGTGCTGGAACGACTCGTCGGCGACCTCGCGCCGTTCCCGGTCCCGCTCGCGGCGGCGGGCGCGCGCGTCCTCGTCGGACAGGCACTGCTGCTCGGCCTGTTCGACCGCGGCCTGTTCCACCAGCAGGCCCTGCCGCTCGTTGCGTCTCCGGGACTTGTTGAACCGCACCACCACCGCCGAGAGCCGGCTGGCCTGTTCGGCGCGGCGGGTCAGCGCCGCGTCGCCGGCCGGCAGGAACACCAGGTGGTCGAGGTCGGCGCAGGTCAAGCAGATCGGTCCGTCGTCCTCCATCATCAGCATGTCGTCGGCCGTCTGCCCGCAGCCGGCGCACGTGAACGCCCGCGCCGGCAGCACCACGACCAGGTCCGGCGGTTTGCTCTGTCTGGTGGTCAGCCGCTCCCGCTGCTGGTCGGTCAGCTCGGCCGGCGTCCAGTGCACCCGGTACGCCTGCTCCAGCGCGTCGTCGCCGGCGGCGGTGAAACGCAGCGGCCGCCGGTCGCGGGTCGCCGCCACGTACTCGACCTCGCTGGGGCGCAGGCCGCCGCTCCGCACCCAGCGATGGAAGATCTCCAGCGCGTCGGCCAGCCGGTCGGACGACACCGCCGCGACCGCCTCCAGATGAGGCGCCCGGCCCTGCCGCCAGTCGGTCACCAGGCCGGCCGGCACCCAGCCCAGCCCGGTCAGCACGTCGAGCGGGCTGACGTGACGCTGGCGGGCCAGCGCCTGCTCGGCGGCGGTCACCACGCGACGTTCCAGCTTCGAGGCGGGCTGCATGGCGGGCAAGGCTACTTGGTCAGCAGGGGCAACCACGAGAGGCGACCGGGGCCGTGGCGACCGGGGCCGCGGCGGCCGGCTTGGGTCGCCCGGCCAGGGCCTCGATGTCGGCGAGCAGCCGGGCGCGCTCGGCCGGGCCGATGAGCCGGCCCTGGACGACGATGCTGTTGACGCGGGTCGTGTTGCGGATGTCGTGCAGCGGGTCGGCGTCGAGCAGGACCAGGTCGGCGACCGCGCCCCGGGCGACCACGCCGGAGTCACGCCGGCCCAGGTAGCGGGCCGGGTTCACGGTGGCGGCGGCGAGGGCCTGGATCGGTTCCAGGCCCGCCCGCACGAGCAGGGCGAGCTCGTCGTGCAGGCTGAAGCCGGGCATCAGGTAGGTGGTGCCGAGGTCGGTGCCGGTCATCAGCGGGACCCCGGCCGCGGCCAGGTCGGCGGTGAGCGCGAGACGACGCCGGAACAGCTCCTTCGAGCGGGAGATCTGGTTCGGCGTACGGCCGGGAAGGTATTGATTCTCCAAGGCCCAGTCCCAGTAGCCGATCACGTCGGCACTGAAGTACCGGTAACGCGGGTCGTGGCGGTCGATCTGTTCCGGCTTGTCGTTGGTCTCGTGCAGCGCCAGCGTCGGCGTGCAGAACGTCCCGTTGCGGGCGAGGCGACCGAACACCTTCTCGGCCTTGCGCCGGTCATGGCTGCGGGCCGCGGCGTACTCGATCGGGTGCATCCGGTTGAACCAGCCGTTGTACTCGCCCCGGCCGATCGGCACGGCGGCCACGGCGGCGCGCAGCCGGTCCTCGTCGGCCGACGTGTCGTACCAGATCTCGAAGAGGTGCTCGACGGTCCGCATCCCACGGTCGCTCGCCTCGGTGAGCTGGACGAAGTCCGGGACATGGCCGAGGAACGGCAGGCCGAGCCGGTTCGACTCGTCGGCCACGGCGAGGAAGGAAGCCCGGGTCAGGCGGGTGTACGTCTTGATGAACTCGGCGCCGGCGGCGTGCTCCTGCCGGACCGCCTCGCGGGCCTGCGCCGGGTTCTCGACGGCCAGGTGCACCGAGCCGTCGCCGTCGAGGTCGTCCCACAGCGAGGGCGACCCGTCGACGATCCGGCTGCCGATCGACCACCGCGGGCCGAGCCGGGCGCCGTCGGCCACCTGCTGCCGCCACTGCCGGGCCAGGGCGCCGCCGGACATCTGCCGCGTGGTCGTGACGCCGTTGAGCACGTACAGCTCGGGGTCGGTGTCGTCGATGCCGACGGCGTGGGTGTGCATGTCGGCGAGGCCGGGGATGAGATGTTTCCCGGCGCCGTCGACGATCCGCGCGCCGTGCGGCACCGGCACCCGTTGCGCCGGCCCGGCGTCGAGGATGCGCCCGCCCCGGATGAGCACGGTCTGACCGCGCCGGGCGCCACCGGACGCGTCGATCACGGTCACCCCGCGGATCGCCAGGACCTCACCGCCGGCCGACCCGGCCCGGGCGCCGGCCGGCCGGGCCAAACCCAGCGCGGCCCCGGCGACCCCGAGTGCCGTGCCGGTGAGAATGGTTCGCCTCCGCATGATGGCCTCCCTGACCGTGGGCGCTGTCGTCAGGGACAAGCCTGCGCAATCGCCCCGTACGGATCAGGAGTGCTGAGCCCCGGCCACGGGTGGACATAACACCACCACCGGCTCGCGGTACGGAAGAGCCGGTCAGAAGTGCGTCGTAGAGTGGATCGCATGGCCGACAAGCCCGTACTCGAACCAGGACCGGACCACCCGATCACGATCACGCCGAACCACAACCGGGTCGTGGTGATGGTCGCCGGCAAGGTGATCGCCGACACGCGCAACGCGCTGACGCTGCAGGAGGCGGACTACCCGCCGGTGCAGTACCTGCCGCTGACCGACGTCGACGAGGCCTCGCTCGAGCGCACCTCGACCGAGTCGTACTGCCCGTACAAGGGCGACGCCAGCTACTACTCCATCCCGGACGGCGGTGAGAAGGCGGTCGACGCGGTCTGGGAATACCAGAACCCCCGCGACGCGGTCGCCGCCATCAAGGGGCACATCGCGTTCTATCCCAACCGGGTCGACAGCATCGACATCGAGGCCGACGGCGACCGGGCCTGACCGAGGCCCCTGGTCACGACCCTGACCGGCACCGACGGATGACCAGCAGCGCGATGTCGTCCGTCGGCGCCTCGGTGTCGATGGCCGTCATCACGCCGGCACACACCTGCTCGGCGCTCGGGCCGGCCCGCACCGCGGCGACCAGCTCGTCAAGGCCCTCGTCGATGACCCGGTCGCGGCGTTCGACCAGGCCGTCGGTGTATCCGGCCAGCACCGCCCCGGGTGGCAGCGGCAGGGTCGTGTTGCGGCGCGGCCGGTGGCGGACCACCCCGGCCGGCGGGTCGACCGCGACGTCGGCCAGGGCGGACGAGCCGTCGAGCCGGGCCAGCACCGGCGGGAGGTGCCCGGCCAGCGAGATCACCACGCGGTCGCGGTCGGGCGCGATCATCGCGTAGAGGACGGTCGCCAGGCTGGCCGTCTCGAAATGCCGGACCTTGCGGTCCAGGAGCGTGAGCGCGGCGGCGGGATCGTCGCTGACCAGCGCGTACGCCCGCAGCGCGCTCCTGATCCGGCCCATCACGACGGCGGCCTGCAAGCCGTGTCCGGACACGTCGCCGACGACCACACCGACCCAGCCCGACGGCAGCGTGAACACGTCGTACCAGTCGCCGCCGACGCCGAACTCGTGACCCGGCACGAACCGCGCCGCCAGATCGAGGCCGGGCGGACGTGGCAGGCTGGCCGGCAACAGGCTGCGTTGCAGGGCCAGGGCCGCGGTCTGCTCGACCCGGTGGGCGCGGATCTCGCCGGCGGCGGCGGCCCGGTCGGCCACCAGCTGCAACAGGCGTACGTCGTCGTCGGTGAACACCCGGGGCGTGCAGCTGCCGACGTGAAGCACCCCGACCAACTCGCCGCCGGCCAGCATCGGGACACCCAGCAGCGACCGCACCCCGATCTCGATCAGCATCGGGCTGACCACATCGGTCGCACCCACCTCGACCAGCGCGATCGGCTGCCGGCTGGCGGCGACCCGCCCGGCGAAGCCGCGGCCCACGGCCAGCCGGAACCCGCGCCGCACCTCGTCCTCGAGGCCCTTGGCCGCGGTCGCCACCAGTTGTTGGGCGTGCGGATCGAGCAGGAGCACCGCGACGGTGTCGACCTCGAGCAGGTCACGGACCCGGTCGAGCAGCTCGTCGAGCAGGTCGCCGGCGTCCAGATGGCTCAGCGCAGCGTCGGTCACCGCCTCCAAGCGCCGCAACCGCTCATCGGCCGCCCTCACCTCGACGTCCGCCACAGGCTCACCCTATACAGATCGTCCCGCCGTGACGCCTATCGAGTGTCACCCACCTTGGAGGGGGCGCGCCGGCGGGCCGGCGCGCCCGATATCCATGGTGATCAGCTGTCGGCGGGGATCTCCGCGGTCGCCACCAGGACGGCGCGGGCGAGGATGTGGCTGCTGATCGTGAAGCCGAGGAACGCGGGCGTCCCCTCGGCCGGCACGCCGATGTCCTCGGTGTCGAGGGCGTGCACGGCGATGAAGTAGCGGTGCTGGCCGTGCCCGGCCGGCGGGGCGGCCCCGATGAAGTGGGCGGCGCCGGCGTCGTTGGCCAGCTGGTAGGCGCCGGCGGGCAGGCCGGAACCGGTTTCGTCGCCGGCGCCCTCGGGCAGCGAGGTGACGTCGGCGGGGATGTTGGCGACCGACCAGTGCCAGAAGCCGGACTGGGTCGGCGCGTCGGGGTCGTAGACGGTGACGGCGTAGCTCTTGGTGCCCTCGGGCGCACCGCTCCAGGAGAGCTGGGGCGAGGCGTCCTGGCCGCCGGGCACGCCGAACGCGCCGGACATCTGCGCCGCCGGGAAGGGCCCGCCGTCCTCGACCGTCGTGCTGGTCACCGTGAAGCTGGGCACCTCGGGGAGGCGCGCGAACGGGTTGTTCTGGCTCATGGATCCGACAGTAACGATCATCTCGCGCCTCGGAGCATCGCACCTCTCGTCCGGTTTGGCCGGGCCGTCCGAGGGAAGATCCTTGCTGGTAGGCAATTTTGCAGGGAGGCACCACGATGCCCAGCGCAGCACCAGCCGACGAGCAGACCCGCCGAGGCCGTCAACCGTCACACGGTGACATGCAGTCCGGAACGGCCTGGTACGGGACGACGCGCGAGCGCACCCGCGAACGCCCGGAGGACGAAACCCGCGGCGGCCGGCGGGAGACCGATTCCGGCGGGTAATCGGATCAAACGCGCGAAAGGCGTTTTCTGGATTGGTTCCGGGGTAGTCGGCGGCAGTCAGCCGAAGACTCTCCAGGAGGTCCGATGAACAGCCCCAACCCGGCGCGGAAGATCCAGGAAGTGGTCGAGGCGGCGGCGGAGAAGGTGACCGACGTCGCCCGCGCGGCGAGCGACCGCATCCCGGGGTCGCCGGGCAGCGCGACGCCGCCGCTCGAGGAGCCGACCACGCCGCACGAGCCGCTGCCGCCCAAGAGCGAGCAGGGAACCCCGGAGACGCGTACGCCCACCGGCGCGGAAACCGGCGTCCCGGCCCCGTCGCACTCGCAGCAGGGGTCCTACCTGACCACCGCCGGCGGCACGCGGTTGCGCGACACCGACCACTCGCTCAAGGCCGGCCCGCGCGGCCCGGTCCTGCTCCAGGACCACCACTTCCGCGAGAAGATCACCCACTTCGACCACGAGCGGATCCCGGAGCGGGTGGTGCACGCCCGCGGCGCCGGAGCGCACGGCGTCTTCACCGGGTACGGCAACGCGGAGGGCGTCACGCGCGCCGGGTTCCTGGCCAAGGGCAAGGAGACCGACGTCTTCGTACGCTTCTCGACCGTGCTCGGCTCGCGCGGATCGGCCGACACCGTCCGTGACACCCGCGGTTTCGCCACCAAGTTCTACACCGACGAGGGCACGTTCGACCTGGTCGGCAACAACATCCCGGTGTTCTTCATCCAGGACGCGATCAAGTTCCCGGACATCATCCACGCCGGCAAGCCGCACCCGGACCGGGAGATCCCGCAGGCCCAGAGCGCGCACGACACGTTCTGGGACTTCGTCTCGCTGCACACCGAGGCGCAGCACCACACCATCTGGAACATGTCCGACCGGGGCATCCCCCGCTCGTACCGGACGATGGAAGGTTTCGGGGTGCACACCTTCCGGCTGGTCAACGAGGCCGGCGAGACCGCCCTGGCCAAGTTCCACTGGAAGCCCAAGCTCGGCGTGCACTCGCTGACCTGGGAGGAGGCGCAGCTGGCCAGCGGCGTCGACCCGGACTTCCACCGGCGCGACCTGTACGACGCCATCGAGGCCGGCGCGTTCCCGGAGTGGGAGCTGGGCATCCAGGTGTTCCCGGACACGCCCGAGGAGACGTTCGCCGGCATCGACCTGCTCGACCCGACCAAGATCGTGCCGGAGGAGCTGGCGCCGGTGCAGCGGGTGGGCAAGCTGGTGCTGAACCGTACGCCGACCAACTTCTTCGCCGAGACCGAGCAGGTCGCCTTCCACCTCGGCAACCTCCCGCCCGGCATCGACGTGACGAACGACCCGCTGCTCCAGGGCCGGTTGTTCTCGTACGTGGACACCCAGATCACCCGGCTGGCCGGCCCGAACTTCCAGCAGATCCCGATCAACCGCCCGCACGCGCCGGTCAACGACATGCTCCGGGACGGCTTCCACCAGCAGGCGGTGCACGGCGGGGTCGCGCCGTACCATCCGAACTCGCTCGACGCCGGCAACCCGTTCCCGACCACCGAGAGGTCGTTCGAGGACAGCCCGGTGACCGTGGCCGAGGCGCCGAAGATCCGGGCCAACCCGGTGACCTTCGACGACCACTACAGCCAGGTACGGCTGTTCTGGGCCAGCATGACGCCGGTCGAGCAGGACCACATCGTGCAGGCGTACACGTTCGAGCTGGGCAAGTGCTACGAGCAGACGATCAAGGAACGTCAGCTGCTGTCCCTGGCCAACATCGACCCGGTGCTGTGCGAGCGGGTCGCGACCGGGCTCGGGCTGCCCGCGCCGGCGCCCTCGATCACCCTGCCCGAGGTGACGCCCAGCCCGGCGCTGTCGCAGCTCGGCGCCGAGTGGCCGCCGGACGGCCGGATCGTCGGCATCGTCGTGGACCCGGCCAACCTCGACGCCGGAGTCAACGACGTCCGCCAGGCCGCCTTCGCCGCCGGCCTGGTGCCGCTGCTGATCGCCCCGCACGGCGGCCTGATCGGCGACCTGCCGGTGCAGCGGACCTTCGCCACCGCGCGGTCGGTCGAGTTCGACGTGCTGCTGCTGGCCGGCGCGCCCGTACCGGCGCCGGACGCGCTGCCCGGGCTCGACGCCAAGGCCGGCGCCGACGGCCGGTCCTCGGTCGACCCGCGGGTCGCGCTGCTGGTCGAGGAGTGCTGGCGGCACGCCAAGGCGATCGGCGCGTGGGGCGCCGGCGCGACGGTGCTCCAGGAGGTCGGCGCGACCGGCCCGGGTGTGGTCACCGCGAAGTCCGGCGAGGAGGCGTTCGCGGCGGTGACGCGGCTGCTCGCCGCCCACCGCGTCTGGGAGCGGTTCCCGGCCGCCACCGCTGCCGTCTGAGGACCGACTCGCCGTCTAGGGACCGATGAAGTCTCTGGCGCCGGCCAGCCTCACCAGCTGGTCGGCGCCGCCGGTGGCGATCGTCCGGCCGTCCGGGCTGAAGCGGGCGATCATCGGCCACTCGTCGTTGAGGTTCACCTCGCGGGTGAGGCGACCGGTCTGGACCCGCCAGACGGGTACGCCGAGGTCGGACTCCGTGCCCGCGATCAGCCAGCCGTCGTCCGGGCTGAAGTCGAGCGTCTCGATCTGCGCGTCGGAGGTGGTCAGGCGCTGACCCGGGCGCCAGGTGGCCGTGTCCCAGAGCCGCGCCTGGCCGTCCGAACCGCCGGCGGCCAGCAGCGTGCCGCCGTGGCCGAACGCCACCGCGAGCATCGACGGCGGGCCGGGCAGCTCGGCCACCGGGCGCCCGGTGGCGGCGTCCCAGACCCGCGCCCGCTGGTCCGAGCCGCCGCTGGCCAGCAGCGTGCCGCCGGGGTCGAACGCGAGGTCGTAGGTGCCGCCGGTGTGCCCGGCGAGGCGCTTCCGCTCGGCCAGCGTCCGGGTGTCGAACAGGACGATCTTTCCGGACAGGCCGCCGGCCGCGAGGGTCCGGCCGTCCGGGCTGAACGCCAGCGCCTGCACCGACGCGACGCCCACGTTGAGGGTGCCCAGCGGCTTCCAGCCGTCCGTCGCCCACAACCGGATCGTCGGGTCGTCGGTGTGCCCGGCCGAGGCGAGCATCGTGCCGTCGGGGCTGAACGCGAGGTCGAGCACCACGTCGCGGTGCTGGGTGCGGACCTCGACGGGACGGCCGGTGGCGGTGTCCCAGATGCGGACCGTCCGGTCGCTGCCGCCGGTGGCCAGCGTTCGCCCGTCGGGGCTGAAGGCCAGGGCCAGAACGGTGTCGGAGTGGCCGGACAGCGCGCCGTGAAAGACCGCCGGCGGGGTGGACGAGGTCGTCGGCGTCGTCCGGCCTTCGTCCGGCGCGCCGGACCGGTCGGACGCGCCCGAGCGCACGACCACGACGATCGCCACGGCGGCCAGGACCACCAGCGCGGCGACGGCGGCCGGCCACCGCCGCCGCGGTGCCGCCGGGGCGTCCAGGGCGGTCCGGGTGATGTCGTCGAACCGGGACCGCCGTGGCCGGGGCGGTCCCGGCCGCGCCGGACCGGGCGACGCGACCGCGGCGAGCAACGGCCGCGCCTGTTCGGCGGTCAGCCGCTTGGCCGGATCCTTGTGCAGCAGCCCCTTGATCACCGGCCACAGCCGCCCGGCGTGCGCGGGCGGGGCGGGCTTGCTGGTCAGGATCGCGGCCAGGGTGGCGGGCGCGTGGTCGCGGTGGAACGGCGACTCCCCGGTCACCGCCGCGTACAGCGTCACGCCCAGCGCCCACAGGTCGGAGGCGGCCGTGGCGGGCCGGCCGTTGAGGCGCTCCGGCGCGATGTACGCCGGCGACCCCACCATCTGCCCGGTGCGGGTGAGCGCGGTGGCGTCGTCGATCGCGGCGATGCCGAAGTCGGTCAGCACGACGCGGTCCGATGAGGAGTCGAGCAGGATGTTCGCCGGCTTCACGTCGCGGTGCGTGATGCCGCCACGATGCGCGGCGTGCAGGGCATCGAGCACGGCCATCCCGATCTCGGCGGTGCGCTGCTCGGTGAGCAGGCCGTGGTCCCGGATGGCGCCGGCCAGCGAACCGCCCTCGACCAGCTCCATCACGATCCACGGCCGGTGATCGTCGACCACCACGTCGTGCACGGTGATGATGCCCGGGTGGTTGAGCCGGGCCGCCGCCTGCGCCTCGCGCAGCGCCCGCTTGACCGCCGGGTCGTCCTCGCCGGCGAACGGGAGCCGGATCTCCTTGACCGCGACGTCCCGGTCGAGCAACTCGTCATGCGCCAGCCAGACCGTGCCCATCCCGCCACTGCCCAGTCGCCGCAGCAACCGGTAGCGGCCGGTGACCGTCCGTGCCTCCACACCGGAAATCTACCGGTCGTCCGGACGGCGCGATCTGGGTAGGACTGGAGACGGGAGAGATCGCGCGTCTGGAGGTCAGCTGATGTTCGAGGGTTTTACCGACGAGCGGGTCGACGTCGGCGAGGTGGAACTTCGGGTCCGGTACGCCGGGCAGGGGCCGCCGGTGCTGCTGGTGCACGGGCATCCGCGTACCGGATCGACCTGGCATCGGGTTGCCCCGCAGCTGGTGGAACGGGGGTTCACGGTCGTCTGCCCCGACATGCGGGGGTACGGGCAGTCGGGCAAGGCGCCGATCCGCGCCGACCACTCGCAGCAGTCCAAGCGTGCCGTGGCCGGCGACCTGGTGCGGCTGATGTCGGCCCTCGGCCACCCGACGTTCTCGCTGGTCGGCCACGATCGGGGCTGCTACGTGGCGCTGCGGCTGGCGCTCGACCACCCGGGCACGGTCGACCGCCTCGTGGTGATGGACGGCGTACCCATCAGTGAAGCCCTGGCCCGCTGTGACGCGACCTTCGCCCGGGAGTGGTACCACTGGTTCTTCTTCGCGCAGCCGTCCACGCCGGAACGGGTCATCAACGCCGACCCCGACGCCTGGTACGCCAACGTGCGCCCCGACCGCATGGGCGCCGAGAACTACCGCGAGACGCACGCGGCCATCCACGACGAGAACACCGTGCGGGCCATGCTCGAGGACTACCGCGCCGGCCTGGGCGTCGACCGTGAGCACGAGGAGGCCGACCGCCGGGCCGGCCGCACCGTGCGGTGCCCCACGCTGTACCTGTGGTCGGCCCGCGACGACATGGAGCGGCTGTACGGCGACCCGGTCGCGGTCTGGCGCCCGTGGGTCGACGACCTGCGCGGCGAGCCGATCGACTCGGGCCACCACGTGGCCGAGGAGAACCCCGACGCCCTGACCGCGGCCCTGACCCGATTCCTCACGCCCGCCGGATCCTGACGACGTCCAGGCGGGCGATGCCGTCTTGGCCTGCCACTGTTCGTGGCAGTGGTAGGGCGTGACGGTATTCGGGGCCGCGATGCCGTGGTGCCCTACCACTGCTCGCGACGGTGGCGGGTCCTGGCCGTGTTATCGGTTCGTTATCGATGAGGGCGAACCAGGGCCGGGCCGGCGGCATCGGAGTAGAGGCCGCGGATCAGTTCGTCGGTGTGGTCGTCGGGGCCGGTCTGCTTGATCTGGATGTAGGCGCGGCCCAGGCGCACCTCGCTGTACGAGATGGACGTTCCGGCGCAGCCGGTCCAGCGGGTCACGGTGCCCGTGGCGGACGCGGTGGTGATCGGGCGGTCCGGCTGCCGGGCGCAACGGGGGTGTTGCGGCAGCCGGGCGCCGGTCAGGGTGTCGGCGGTCCCGGCGAAGACGCCGGGGCCGCCGCCGTACTCGGTGCGCCAGGTGGTCAGGTCGGCGGCCACGGCCAGGCCGGGGTGGCGGCCGGCGCGCAGGCCCACGTCGTCCGGGTTCCAGCCCTCGGTCTGGGCCTGGCCGGCCCACTCGGGCGGCACGGCGATCGACACGTTGCCGGTGGTGTCGGTCACCCGTACCCATGAGGGGTCGGCCGTAGCTCCGGTGAGCAGGCTCAGGCAGGCGGCGCCGGCCAGCACGCCGGGCAGCCGGGAGAAGCGGCGAGGGGTGTGACCGGCGGCCGCGTCGAGGGCGTCGGCCAGCGCGGCCGCGGTCGGCCAGCGACGGTCACGCTGGGTGGCCAGCGCGCGCAGCACGACGCGGTCGACCCGGCGCGGCACGCCCGCGCGGAGCCGGGAGGGTGCGGTGGGTCCGGCGCCGTCGGGGGCCGTCGAGGTGATCATCTGGTACGCCATCGCGCCGATCGCGTGGACGTCGGCCCGCACGTCCAGACCGCCGCCCGGGCGCGCCTGTTCGGGCGCCATGTAGCCGGGCGTGCCCGCGGCCACGGTGAAGCCGGACGCGAACGCGATGGTCTTGGCCAGACCCAGATCGGCGACCAGCACGCGGCCGCGGACCGGGTCGAGGAGCACATTGGACGGTTTCAGGTCGCGGTGCAGCACGCCGGCGTCGTGCAGGTCGGTGGTGGCGCGGGCGATCGCCGCGGCGGTTCGCAGGGCTTCGCGTACGCCCATCGGCCCGGCGGCCAGCCGGTCGGCCAGAGTGCCGCCGGAGACGTACGTCATCACCTGGTACGGCCGCCCGTCGGGCAGCTCGCCGTAGTCGTGGATCCGCACCAGCCGCTCCGAGTCGGCCCGCCGGAGGATCTGCGCCTCCTGCTCGAAGCGCGCGCGGACATCGGGGTGGTGCGACCAGTTGTCGGCCAGCACCTTGATCGCCACCTGCGACTCGAGCGCGTCGTCGGTAGCCAGCCAGACCGTGGCGAACGCGCCCGAGCCGAGCCGGCGCTCGACGCGGTATCGCCCGATCCGGGCAGGAATCGACACGGGCACATTGTGTCCGGTGGGCACAATGGCGATTTTGGCCGAGCTTGCCACGGGGGCAATCAATGGTTGACCAGGAAATACTCGCCCAACGGGCGGCTTCCGGCGACGCCGCGGCGTTGGACGCGCTGCTCGCCGCGATCCGCCCGCAGGTGCTGCGCCGGTGTGCCCGGTTCCTGCCCTGTTTCCAGGACGCCGAGGAGGCCTGCCAGGACGTGCTGTGGCAGGTGGCCCGCTCGATCCCCGGCTTCCAGGGCCGGTCGCGGTTCTCCACCTGGCTGCACGTGGTGGTGGCGAACAGCGCGCGGCAGACGTACCGATCGTTGCAGCGCCGGGCCCGCGAGCAGGCGCACGACGTGTTGCCGGTGGAGCCGTCCGACCCGCGGACGACCAGCGTGATCGCCGGGTCCCGGCTCGACCTGCTGGACGCGCTCGACCGGCTGGAGGAGCGCCGCCCGCTGCTCGTGGCGCCCCTGGTGCTGCGTGACGTCTGCCAGCTCGACTATCGCGAGATCGCCGGGCACCTCGACATCGCCGAGGGCACCGTGCGCTCGCGCATCCACCAGGCCCGCGTCGAGGTCCGCGCCTATCTGATGGCCGGCACCGCGAGCTAGCCGCGGCGGCCTACGACTCCAGGAAGCCGGCGAACGCCTGGGCGGTGCGGCGCCCGTCGTGGGTGTCGCGGGCGTACGCGGCCGATTCGAAACCGATCTTCGCCGTACGGGACGGATCGTCCAGCAGCGACTCCAGCGCCGCGCCCAGGGTGTCCGGCGTGGCGTTGACGATCGGCGGCTGCACGCCCGCGGCCGCGTGCACGCGCTCGTCGAGGTAGCCGACCACCGGGCGACCGGCGGCCATCGCCTCGACCGCGAGCGTGCCGTACGACCCGACCGCGAACTGGTCGACCACGATGTCGCAGGACTTGACCATCTCGCGGATCTCGTCCCAGCTGACCCGTTCGGCCAGCACCAGCTCGATGGCGCCCTTGTCGTGCAGGCGGTTCAGGGTCGGCAGGATCCGGTCGGTGCCCTTGGTCCAGCGCTGCGACGGCCCGTGCAACACCTTGGGGCGCGGCCGTTCCATCACCGGCACGTCGCTGGCCCAGGCGTCCACGTCGACCACCAGCGGCGCCCAGGTGGCGGTGGGCAGGTCGTCGAGCAGGTCGGGGGTGGTGACGAACAGCGGCAGCCCGCTCGACTCGGCGATCCGCTTGTTCCGGTCGGCGTTCGCGGTGAACTGCCGCATCCGCCCCTCCGGCACGTCGTGGAACAGCGAGAACTTGTGGATGCGCAGGTGCCGGGCCGGGTGCCGCAGCTCGCTGCCGTGCGCCAGCAGCGCCACCCGGATCCCGGCGCGCCGCACGGCCGGCAGGTCACCCTCGATCGTGTTGCCGTTGAGCAGGCCGAAGACCGGCAGGAAGGCGTCCGCGATCAGGTGCGTGTAGCGGCCGAGGATCCGCTGCATCTGCGCCACCTGGGTGGTGAGCTCGCCCTGCTGGTCGACGTCCAGGTAGACGTCGGCCGGGAAGGTGAACGAGCCGCTGTGCTGCCGCATCGACACCTCGGCGGTGACGTCGGCGTGGTCGCGGCAGATCGCCTGGGCGAACGCGGCGAGCTGGCCGGCGTAGTTGGCCACGCCCAGGCCCAGCCGGACCCGGGACGCCGCGTCGAGCGGGCGCCACCGGCGCGGCAGCTTGGCCACCTGGGCGGCGCCGGCCCGGCGGGTGTCCTCGCCGGCCGTCCACGGCAGATCCGGTCGCGGGGCCTCCGGGGCGCGCGGGGCGATCCGGCGGTACAGCTCGGTCAGGCCGGCCGCCTGGTGCTCCCACGACATCTCGGCCAGCAGCGGCTCGGTGATGTGGGCGGCCAGCTCGGCGCGCCGGGCCAGCGCGGACCGGACCGCCGCGGCGAAGGCGGCCGGGTCGTTCGCGGCGGACACCTCGCCCACGTCGTGCGTACGGACGAACTCGGCCGGCGTGGGCACGTCGCCGACCACCACCGGGAGGCGGGCGTGCAGGTAGTCGGCCAGCTCGGCCTCGCTGCGGCGGGAGCAGATCAGGCCCAGGTCGGCGGTGGAGAGATAGTCGGGCACGGCCTGCTGCGGCGCGTACGGGATGACGTGCACGCGGTCGGCCACCTCGAGCTGGCCGGCCTGGGCCAGCACGGCGGTCCCGTCGCCGGCGATGACGGCCAGGTGGACGCCGGTCAACTCGGTCAGCGCGGCCACGGCGACACCGAGGTCGTGACCGTGGGCGCAGACCAGCAGGGGCACGTCGTCGGGCAGGTCACACGTCGCGCGGACCGACGGGCTCGGGTCGGCGGCGCCGATCGTGTCCCGGATCGGCGCGTCCCGGACCACCAGCGGCGTCTCGCGCAGGTGGTAGTCGCGGCTGAGCAGGCCGGCGATCTCCGGTGACACCGCGACCACGGCGTCGGCGTGCCGGATGAAGCGCCGCTCGATCTCCCGATACGCCCGCCGCGCCGCCGGCTGCCACGACTCGACGCCCGGCACGTACTCGTGGGCGTCGTACAGCCAGGCCACCTTCTCACCGCGGCCGCGCATCCGGGCCGCGCTCAGCGCCGCGGTGTGGATCATCGTGATGTCGTTGGCGTGGATCAGGTCCGGCTTGAGCTCCTCGATCACCGGGCCGAAGACCAGGTCCAGGTCGACCAGCGACGGGCAGTCCCGCCGCCAGTCACCGGTCGGCTTGCCCGCCTGCCGCTCCTGCCAGCGGAACGCCTTCATCCGCATCCGATGCATCACCCGGCGGCTCCGGACGACGGCGCCGAGCGCCTTGCTGAGCGGCAGCCGCACCGCCACCGACGGGCCGCGGCCACCCGTACGCAGCGTGCCGATCCGCGCGGTGGCCTGCCGCAACCAGGCCTGATGCGCGGCGCGCACGCTCTCCCGGGTGTGCCGATGCGACTGGAGCAGCAGTGGGAGCACCCGGGGCCCGCGGGAGTGCGCCGCGTACGTCGTGGTCATCGGCAGCCGGATCATCCGTACGGCGCCCATCATCGACTCGACGCGCCGCCCGCGCCCACCCGCCCCGAGCAGCGTCACGTCCCACCCGGCCCGGGCCGCGGCGATCGCCGTCCGCTGCACCCGGGAGTCACCCGTGATGCCGTTGGCGACGATCACCAGGAGGCGTGGCGCGCTCGTCATAAGTAGTGCCTTTCGCATTTACCGGGCAAAACAACCGACGGGACTCTACCCGCCATAACGGACAACGAGTCAGCATTGCTCTCCGCTCCTCCCACCGGGGACCACGGATGGCGCTAGGGTTCGTTCTCGTGAAGCGGCTTCTGCGCGGCGTTGCGCTGGTGGCGGGTGCGGCGCTCGTGGCCGCCGGCGTGCGGACCGTGCTCGCGAAACGCCGGGCCATCGGCCCCGTCCCGGCCGACCTGCGCCACCCGGTCCTCTACGCCCCGTTCCAGATCACGTCCCGGACGATGGTGCGGGCGATGGCGCGCATCCCGCTCCCCGCCGGCCCGGTCGAGGCCGGCGTCACCGTCGACCGGCGCCCCGGCCCGCCCGAGGTCTTCGTCTACCAGCCCTCGGCCCGGGCCCTGCCGTCCGGCGCGGTGCTCTACATCCACGGCGGCGGCTTCGTCATCGGCCACCCGTCGACCTACCACCCGATCTGCAGCCGGATCGCCGCCGACCTGGGCGTCCTGGTGGTCAGCGTCAACTACCGCAAGGCCGTCGGTCACCCGTTCCCGGCCGGCCTGAACGACTGCTTCGACGCCCTGACCTGGATCCACGCCCAGGCCGAGGCGCTCGGCGTCGACCCGTCACGCATCGCCGTGGCCGGCGACAGCGCGGGCGGCGGCCTGGCCGCGGCGGTCGCCCAGATGGCCTGCGACCGCGACGTGCCGCTGGCCTTCCAGGCCCTGATCTACCCGATGCTCGACGACCGCACGGTGCTGCGCCAGGACCACATCGGCACCGGCGAGCTGGTCTGGACTCCCGCCTCGAACCGCTTCGGCTGGACCGCTTACCTGGGCCACCGCCCCGGCGCCGAGGAGCCCCGGCCGTACGCGGTCCCGGCGCGCCGCGAGAACCTGAAGGGCTTGGCCCCCGCCTGGATCGGCGTCGGCGACCTCGACCTGTTCCACGCCGAGAACGTCGAGTACGCCGGCCGCCTCTCCCTCTCCGGCGTCCCCACCGACCTGGTCGTGGTCCCCGGCATGTACCACGGAGCCGACAACTTCCTGGCCGACCGCGCCCCCTCCATGATCACCTTCCGGGACAGCATGCTGGCCGCCCTCCGCAAGGCCATCGCCACCCGCTCCTGAGCCGACATCACCGCGTGATCAACCAGGCCACCGCGCTGAGCGGAGACGACCAGCGGGTACTGACCGAGATCGACCACCTGTGGGACGTGGTTCGCCACCAGGTGGTCGACTCGCACCGCTCGATCGATCAGCTGCGGCGAAGCCTGATCGCGAGAGCCGTTCAAGGTTCGAACGCCATCGAGGGGTACCGGGTCGGGCTCGACGACGCCGTCGCGGCTGTGGCCGGCGAAGAGCCGATGGAGACGAACGCCGACACCTGGGACGTGATCACCGGCTACCGCGACGCCCTGACCTACGTGCGGCAGCTCGCCCGCTCGCGGGAGTTCGTCTGGCACCACATGCTGCTGAACGCGCTGCACTTCATGATGATGAAGCAGGATCTGAGCCGCTGGCCAGGTCGTTTCCGACCGGGTGACATCTTCGTGGACGAGGCGCGGACGGGCCGCCGGGTCTACACCGGACCGGAGGCCGACGATGTGCCGCGCCTGGTCGGCGAGTTGGTGGAGTGGCTCTCGACCGAGGCGGCCGGCCTGCCGGTCGTCGTGCAGGCCTCGATGGCCCACCTCAACCTGGTGAAGATCCATCCCTGGCGGGACGGCAACGGCCGGATGTCCCGCTGCCTGCATACCCTGGTGCTGGCGCGGAACGGCGTCCTCGCGCCGGAGTTCTCGTCGATCGAGGAGTGGCTCGGAACCGGCCGCAACACGTACGCCTACTACGACGCGCTCGGCACGGTCGGCGGGCCGGTGTGGGAACCGGAAGGCGAGACCGGCGCGTGGATCAGGTTCTGCCTGAGTTCGCATCACCAGCAGGCCCAGCTGGTCCGGCAGCGGATCGCTCAGGCCGGGAGGCTCTGGGACCTGCTCGAGACGTGGGCCGCCCGCAAAGGAATGGATGAGCGCGTCGTCAGCGCGTTGCAGCTCGCGGCGACCGGCGGACGCGTGCGTCGGACGGTTTACCAACACGACGAAGATCTGACCGACGATCAGGCGACACGCGACCTACGCGCGCTCGTCGGCGCCGGGATGCTGGAACAGCGTGGTCAGACTCGCGGCCGGTTCTACGTCGCTTCGCCGGCGTTGCGGGAACTGGCCGCGCCGGCGCTTCAGCCGCGGGAGATCCGCGATCCCTACGCGACCTGACGGCGGAGGGGTGAGGGAGGCCGTCCGCGAACGGGCGACCTCGATTTGGCCCGTGCCCTCGAGGGCGGGCGGCCGGTCACTCGAAGAACTTGAGACCGAACCCGGTGTCGGTGTTCGGGCCCGGCACGTTCGCCCGGCTGTAGGTGACGTTGCCCCACCAGCAGAACGTGCCCGTGTACCAGTAGCGGTTGGCCCACGAGTACGGCGTGCCCTTGGGGACCGCGTGGAACATCAGCGGGAACCGCGGCCCGGCCGGCGGGCTGGTCGCGATGTCGCCGTTGAGCAGCACGAACGTGTGGTGCCCGGGCCCGTTCACGTTCACCGTCGGGTCCCAGCCGGCCATCATCGTGCTGCGGTTCGAGCCGAACAGGCAGCCGTTCGACTTGTACCAGTCCCACACGTACGTCGGGTCGCCGCCGGCCCGCAGCCGCAGGTCGGCGATGCAGTACTGGTCGCTCCACGAGCCGTTCGCCGAGTACGTGATGTGCAACTGCCCGTTGGGGTCCCGGATCGGCTCGGGCCCCTCGTTGATGAACGGGTTGCCGACGACGCGTTCCCACGACTCCCGGGGCTGGCTGATCACGTAGCGCGCCCCGGTCGAGGCGCTCGGGCTGCTCATCCGGGCGATGTACAGGTTCTGCTCGACGTTGGTGTCGCCGGCCCAGCCGGACCAGACGAACCAGCGCTGCCCGTTGAACGTGAACATGCTGCCGTCGATGGCCCACCGGTCGTCCGGCAGCGCCACCTTCGTCTCGGCGCCGTAGCCGGCGGCCGCGCTGGTCGAGCTGATCACGTACATCCGATGGGCGGCGCTGCGGCCCCCCGAGAAGTGGATGTAGAACCGGCCGCCCTCCATGGAGAACTCCGGCGCCCAGATCTCGCCCAGGTTGCGGGTGTCCGACCAGACCTGCCGGGCGGTGGCACCGGCCAGGCCGTCGGGGGAGGAGGCCGAGCGGACGCTGATGCCCCCGCCGGTCGACTGCACCGAGTGGTAGGTGCTGCCCACCCGGAGCACGCTGGGATCGGCCGCGCGCATCACCTGCGCGGCCTCGGCGGATGGTGCGGTTCGCACGGCGGCGAGCGCCGCGACGGCGAGAAGAGCGATGACGATGGGTACGCGGGGAAGCCTCATTTGCACTCCACGGTGGCATGGGGGATCCGAGAGAGCGTTTCCACGAGCATCCGCGTTCAACGTTGTAAAAGTCAAGCCTGTCAATATTATGAGGTCAGGGCCTTTTCGCTGTACATCGCGGCGTCGGCGGCGGCCAGGAGCGAGTCGGATGTCGGGTTGGTGAGGGCGCCCGCGACGGCAACCCCGATGCTCACCTGGACGGTGACCGAGACCGGCTTACCGGGCGTGGCGGCGGGCGAGAGCGTGGCGGCGGGCGGGAGCGTGGCGACGCTGGCCGGCGCGGTGGCGTGGGGCGATGCGGTGGCGTGAGGCGGCGCGGTGGCGTGAGGCGGCGCGGTGGCGTGGGGCGGCGCGGCGGCGTGGGGCGGCGCGGCGGCGTTAGGTGGCGCGGCGGCGTTAGGTGGCGCGGCGGCGTGGGGCGATCCGGTGGCGTGCGGCGATGCGGCAGCGTGGGGCGACGCGGTGGCGGCGAGTGGGAACGCGATGGCGTTGGGTGTTGCGGCGACGAGTCGTGGCGCGGCCGCCTCGATGAGGTCGCGCGGGGGCAGGGTCGGGTCGCCCGGCCAGGATGGGTCGTGGGGCGAGGTTTTCAAGATCGACTTCGCGGGCGCGGGCCCCGCCGCCACCCCCACCCCGTTCACTGGGTGGGCGAGAATGTAGCTCGGAAGGGGAGGCTCGGCTTGTGGCTGTCCACAGAAGGTGGGTGCTGTGGACAAGACGATGGGCTCTTCGATCGCCTGGCGCAGGCGCTTCGTGAGGCCGGCCGCCCCGGCCGCCGTGGGGGAGACCACGACGAATTCGTCGCCGCCCAGGCGGGCCACCGTCTCGGTCGCCCGGACCGTCGCCTGCAGCCGGCGCGCCACCTCCACCAGGACCCGGTCGCCGGCGGCGTGCCCGTACCGGTCGTTGATGGGCTTGAAGCCGTTGAGGTCGAGGAAGTGCACCACGGGACCGCCGCCTGAGGCGCGACCTAACGCCGTGGTCAGCCGGTGGTGCAGCTCCTGGCGGTTGATCAGCCCGGTCAGCTGGTCGTGGGTGGCGCGGTGGGACAGGGCCGACCGGCCGCGTTCCTGGGCCCGGACGACGAGCATGAAGCGGGTCAGCACGATCGCGGTCAGCAGCACCATCGCGGTCATGATCTCGGCCCGGCCGAGGACGGTGTCGCTGATCTGCAGGTCGGTCAGGGACGGCAGGGCCAGCAGGGAGACGCCGAGGAAGACGACGCGGCCGGGGTGGAGGCGTTCGTCGGCGTCGAGGGTGGCGGGCTCGGCCAGGCGGGCCGCCGACGGGTGGCGCAGGGCGGCGGCGAGCAGGCTGTTGGCCAGCAGGAGCAGGCCGTCGAGGCGGGAGTCGTCGAAGCCGGGGAACCAGTACGGGGTGAGCGAGATCGTGACGTCGCCGAAGAACGTGATGGTCAGCGCGGCGACCAGGTACCGGGTGGGGCCGCTGCGGCCGCCGGGGGCGAGCACGAGGAGGGCGCCGGCGACGAAGAACAGCACGTCGCCGAAGGGGTAGAGGATGCCGAGGATCTGGGCCGGCCCGAAGTCGTCCGCCACGATGGCGGGGCTGATCAGGAACCGCCAGAACAGCGTGGACACCACGACGGTCATGGCCAGCCCGTCCAGCACGGCCTCGCGGAGGCGCCCGGGCGCCCGCAGCCGGACGAGCTGAATCAGGCCGGCGGTGAGCAGCGGATATCCGGCGATCCAGAGGGCGTCGGCCGGCGAGGCTTCGAACGCCTGGTCGAATCGCCAGCTCAGGAACGCGTCCAGCAGGTCGCCGGCCAGCCAGGCGGTCAGGGCGGAGGCGATCAGCGCGTACGGGAGGCGGGCGCGCCCGGTCTGCCGGCGCACGCCGAGCCACGCCAGCACCACGAACAGGGCGAACCCGACGGTGTAGGCCGTGCCGGCGAAGGACCAGCCCAGGAACGTCGGCAGGCCCGCGATCACGGCGATCGCGGGCACCGCGACGGTGGGCAGGCGCTTCACCCTCTCCCTATCGGCAGGCGGAGCCGTTACTCAAGTAGGCGTCAGGTGGGAGGCGGGCAGATCGACGATCGGGGCACGGACGACCCGAGCAGGTAGGACGTGACGAGATGGTCGAGGCAGGCGCTGCCGGCCACCTTGTAGACCGTGTGCCGGTAGACGCCCTGGACGGTGACCGACGACGAGCCGGTGAGCCGCTGGCGCATGGCGAGCTGCCCGGGGTACGGCGTGATCGGGTCGTGGTCGGCCCCGACCACCAGCACCGGCCGGTCGTTGCGCAGGTCGGTCGGCGGCTCGGTCCCGCGCACCGGCCAGAACGCGCACGGCGAGATGTTGCGGGTGAGCGGCCCGAAGAACGGTTCGGCCCGGCGGTGGGCGGCGATGTCCCGGTAGTAGCTGTCGGTGTCGCGGGACGCCGGTCGGTCGGCGCACAGGATCGGCGTCCCGTACCGGTCGGAGGGGTTGCCCACGCCGGTATAGAAGCCGCGCAGGAACGCCTCGAGCGACTCCGGCAGGGCGCCGGTCTTCCCGAAGAACGTCAGCTCGGTGGAGATCGTCTCGTAATCGGGCTGGGCCAGCCGGCTGAAGAAGTACGCCGGGAGCAGCGACTCGTCCACCCGGTAGGAGCCGACCTGCCGCACCTGGTGCAGCCGGTCGACCGTGGCCAGCACCGCCGGGACGGTGGCGCCCAGGTGGTAGGTGTCGTCCCGGGTGGCGGCGGAGGCGGCCCACCGGACCAGCGCGTCCCGCATGGCCGGGGCGTTGCGCGAGAACAGCGACGGACCGTAGACGGCCGGGTCGACCGCGCTGTCGAGCACGAACCGGCCGGCGTGCGCCCCGAACATCTGCAGGTAGACGGCGCCGAGATAGGTCCCGTACGAGAAGCCCAGGTAGTTGATCTTCGGTTCGCCCAGGGCGATCCGGAGGCGGTCGATGTCGCGGGCGGTGTTGCGGGTGGTGGCGTGCGGCAGCCGGCCGGTGTCCCCCGCGCAGCCGGCGGCGAGCGTCCGCATCAGGGCCACGCTCCGGTCGTACGAGCGCCGGTCCGGTCCGGCCGACCGCACGAAGGTGTCGGTCTTCCAGTCGCACTCGATGGCCTCGCTGCGACCGGTGAACCGCGGGTCCATCCCGATCACGTCGTACTGGGCCAGCAGCTCGGGGAAGAGTTGCGGGGCGAACGCGGCCAGCTCCAGCCCGCTGGCCCCGGGACCACCCGGGTTGACCAGCAGCGCGCCGCGCCGGTGGGCCGGATCGGTCGCTTTGATCTTGGTGATGGCCACCTTGACCGAACCGGCCGAGGGCCGCTGGTAGTCGACCGGCACGGTCAGCGTGGCGCAGGTGGCGCCGGCCTGGGTCAAGGCCTTACCGAGCTGGTCGTCGCCGCACGCGCCCCAGGAGAGCGACGACGACGATGCAGGCGGGGCCACCAGCGACACGAGGGTCAGCAGGAGTGCGAAGAATGGCATGACTGAGACGGTAGAAATCGGCGGGCTTCGACGCACTGGGGCTGAATATCGAGCTGAGGTAGGTCTAGCCCTACCTCGGGACGGAGGTCCACCCTGGATTGATGTTCGCGTTGAAGGCGGTCGCCGCGGCCCTGCTGAGTCTCACCATGCTCGGAACACCGGCCGGCGGCCCGGGAAGCGGTGAGGAACGTGGCAAGCTGCCGATGACCGGCGCCATCGGCGACTTCGTGCCCGGCGTGATCGACGACCCGGTGCACGACCCGACCGTCTTCGCCGACCGCGGCACCTACTACGTCTTCTCCACCGGCGTGCTCAACCCGGCCGACCCGGGCGGCATCTTCGCCCGCCGCTCCCGCGGCAAGCTGGCCGGCCCCTGGGAGTCGCTCGGCGCGATCGCGCTGCCCGGGTGGACCCGTGCGTACGGCGTGAACCATCTCTGGGCCCCGCATGTGGTCCAGCGCGGCAGCTGGTTCTACCTCTACTACGCCGCGTCGTCCTTCGGCACGAACACCTCGGCCATCGGCGCGGCCCGGACCCGTACCCCGGGCATCTTGAGCTCCTGGCACGACCTCGGCCCGATCCTGACGAGCGACGGGAGCAAGAACTACAACGCGATCGACCCGATGGTCTTCAACGACGGCCGGCAGTGGTGGATCACGTTCGGCTCGTTCTGGGACGGCATCAAGATGCAACGGCTCAAGGACATGACCACGCCGTACGGGCCGGTGCTGGACGTGGCCCGGCACCCGCAGAACCCGCCCGACCCGATCGAGAACCCGCAGATCTTCCAGCACGGCCGGTACTGGTACCTGCTGGCGTCGTGGGACTTCTGCTGCCAGGGCGTGAACAGCACGTACAAGACCGTGGCCGGGCGGGCGACCCGGCCGGACGGGCCCTACCTGGACCGGGACGGCAAGCCGCTGGCCCGGGGCGGCGGCACGATCGTGCTGGCGGGCCGGGGCAACCAGATCGGCACCGGCGCGCCCGACGTGATCTTCACCCACGGCCGCTGGTACATGGTCCACCACTACTACGACGCGAACGCCGGCGGCGTGATCCGGATGCAGATCCGCGAGATCGAATGGGACCGTGCGGGCTGGCCGCGGTTCTCCGAGAATTAGCGGATGACCAAGCTGACCGGTGACGAGATCGCCGACCAAGGGCTGACCGGCTGGACCACCATGCTCGGCGGCCTGCAGACCCGTATCGCCACCAAGGACTTCGCGGCCGGGCTGGCGCTGGTCGACGCGATCGGCGCCGCCGCCGAGGCGGCCGACCACCACCCCGACCTCGACCTGCGCTACACCCACGTCGCGGTCCGGCTGCGCAGCCACGACGTCGGCGCGATCACCGGCCGCGACATCCGGATGGCCCGGAAGATCACCGAGATCGCCGCGGCGGCCGGCCTGGCCACCGAGAACACCACCGTGTCGCGCCTCGAGTTCGCGCTGGACAGCCCGGCCAAGGGCCGGGTCATGCCGTTCTGGGCCGCGGTGATGGGGTACGAGACGGCCGAGGACGACATCACCGATCCGTACGACGCGCTGCCGGCGTTCTGGTTCCAGGACAGCGGCGACGAGGAGCCACGTCAGCGCTGGCACCCCGACCTGTGGCTCGACCCGGAGCAGGTGCGGCCGCGCATCGCCGCCGCCCTGGCCGCCGGCGGCACCCTGGTCAGCGACGCGGAGGCGCCGAGCTTCTGGGTGCTGGCCGACCCGGAGGGCAACAAGGTCTGTCTGTGCACGTGGCAGTCCCGCGGGTCCCTCTAACGGATTACCGCCCCGCGTTCGCCGGTCGGAAAAGCCCCGGTGCACGAGTTTGTACGGGTGAGACCAATCGTGGTTCTGCTGACCGTTTTGTCCACCCTGATCTTCCCGGGACGAGCAGAAGCAGCCACCACGTTCGGGCCCCGGGAAGCCGGCGTCAACGCCTGGCCCTACCACGACGGCGGCCAGCTGCCCAAGAAGTACACCGGGGTGGTCGACAACCAGGGCGTACGCATGTTCGTGCACCCCGGCATCACCGGCGGCCGGAAGATGAACCACCCGGTCGCCCAGGCCCAGTACGGCCTGGCCCTGGTCAACAACTACCGGCGTACGCACGACTCCTGGTACCTCGACCTGGCCCAGCGGCAGGCGCGGCGGCTGGCCGACACCCACGTCGACGCCCGGGGCGCCTGGTACTTCCCGTACCGCTTCGACTTCCCGCTGAGCTCGGGCATCGGCCTGACGATGAGGGCGCCCTGGTATTCGGCGATGGCCCAGGGCCAGGCCACGTCGCTGTTCATCCGGCTGGCCAAGGCGACCGGCTCGGCCGAGTGGCGCCGGGCGGCCGACCGGGCGTTCCGGTCGCTGCAGCTCGGCTACGCGGCCGGCGTCCCGTGGGCGACCCACCGGGACGCGGCCGGGCGGCTCTGGCTGGAGGAGTACCCGGGCCCGAACCCGGCGACCTCGGCCCGGGTGCTGAACGGGCACATCTTCGCGATCTACGGCGTCTGGGACTACTGGAACGTGACCCGCTCGCCGGCCGCCGCGGCGATC
The DNA here is from genome assembly GCF_040682035.1 of Actinoplanes sp. NPDC051470. Lineage (NCBI taxonomy): Bacteria > Bacillati > Actinomycetota > Actinomycetes > Micromonosporales > Micromonosporaceae > Actinoplanes > Actinoplanes sp. NPDC051470. The sequence continues at coordinate 211,954 of NZ_JBFBAA010000007.1, read as the reverse complement.
TTCAGCGAGGCGACCCGGACCGTCTACACGTACCTGCTCCGCGGCTTCCGCAACCCGTCCTGGGCCTCCAGCTACAGCCTGCGCGGCGACGTGCCGAGCGAGAAGTACCACAACATCCACGTGAACCAGTTGCTGCATCTGCACGCGCTCTCCGGGCAGCCGGTCTTCGCCGCGATGGCCGAGATCCTGCACGGCGACTTCACCATGGCCCGGGTGACCACGACCATCCGGTTCTCCCGCGGCACCCACGTCGGGGTCGCCTTCCGCAGCACCACCGACGGCCGAGTAAGGGCCCGGCGCGGCCTCACGCTGGGCCGGGCGTCCAGCGCGCCGGTCGACCAGCGCCGCCGGATCGGCGGGCAGCCCGGCTTCTGGTACCACGTGACCAAGGGCGCGCTGGCCGGCTTCTGGGTGCAGGAGTTCCCCGACCGGCGGTCGACGACCGGACCGATCGCCACCTTCCCGTACCTGACCAGGCGGACCGCCGTGCTGGCCAAGGGATCGCACCTGGTCTATCGGGCGTCCGGCCCGAGCGTGGCCCGGGTCAGCGCCACCTCGGAGGCCGGGATCGTGCGGCTGGGCTGGGTCGACGGCCGGCGTGCGGTGCTCGTGTCGGCCGGATCGCTGCGCGGGCTGTGGCTGGTCGTGACACCGCGGACCACGTTCCGGATCGCGGAGGGCGACGACCACGATGAGGTGATTTGCGGCGTTTCCTGTGAGCGGGTGGCCCCGTTGGGATGAGCATGCCTGCGGAACCGTGGGCCGCCGATCCGTGGGAGTGACGACATGACCGTGACGATGAACGAACCGCTCGGCGGGGTCTCCGATCCGCCCGGCGCGCCGCGCGGCACAGTGGTCATGCTGGTCGACAACGCCGTCGACGGTGACTCCCGGGTGCAGAAGGCGGCCCGCTCGGCGGCCGCCGCGGGCTGGGACGTCACGCTGATCGGGGTGTGCGCGCCGTCCGCGCGCAAGGTCGCCTGGAAGATCGGCGACGCCCAGGTCAAGCTGGTGCCGACCCGGCGACCGCTGTTCACCCACCACTCCAAGCTGCGCTGGTCGCCGCGCCGGCCGCTGGCGTACTCGAGCACCGCCCTGGCCGCGAACCGCCGGCAGACGGTCGCCGCGCGCGCCGGTGACGTGCGCTTCCGGCTGGCGTCGGTGGCCGCGAAGCGCCGCGGCGGAGGCGGGCGGGTGGCCGAGCTGGCCGGCCGGCTGCGGCTGCTGCCGCTCCGGGTCCTGATCAAGTTCCAGGACCTGTGGGTACGCCTCAGAGCACGCGAACTGAGGCGCCTGACCGCCGCCCGGGAGAACCCGAAGGCCCCGCTGACCCGGGCGTCGATCGTGCTCTGGCGCACCCTCCGCGGCCAGCGCTCGTGGCGCACGCTCGACCCGAGCCTGTGGGACATGGAACTGGCCGTCGGCCCGGTCCTGGACAAGATGCGCCCCGACATCATCCACGCCAACGACTACAAGATGCTCGGCGTCGCCGCCCGGGCCAAGGTGCGCGCCGCCGCCCGCGGCCGCACGGTCCAGCTGGTCTGGGACGCCCACGAGTACGTGCCCGGCCTGGCGCCGTTCCCCGGCTGGCCCGGCTGGCTGCCCGCACAGGTCGCCCACGAGCGTGAGTACGCGGTGCACGCCGACGCCGCGGTCACCGTCTCGCCGGCGCTGGCCGAACTCCTCCGCGTCGAGCACGGCCTGCCCGAGCTGCCCGCCGTCGTGATGAACTGCCCGACCACGCCGACCGGCCGCCCGGCCCGGAACCTGCGGGCCGACTGTGGCATCGACGCGACCACCCCGCTGATCGCGTACGGCGGCGGGCTGTCCGTCGCCCGGAACACCATCCTGCTGGTCGAGGCGCTGACCGACCTTCCCGGCGTACACCTCGCCCTGGTCTCGATCCCGCCGAACGGCCGCCGCGCCGCCGCCGACGAGCACCTGGCCCGCGCCCGCGAACTGGGCGTGGCCGACCGGGTGCACGCCCTGCCCTACGTCCCGCACGACGAGGTGGTCACCTACCTGGCCGCCGCCGACGTGGCCGTCAGCCCGCTGCTGCACCTGCCCAACCACGAGATCGCGCTGAGCAACAAGTTCTTCGAGTACGCGCAGGCCCGCCTGCCGATCGTGGTCAGCGACTGCCGCACGATGGCTGCCACGGTCCGGGAGACCGGGCAGGGCGAGGTCTACCCGGCCGGCGACCGCGACGGCTACCTGCGGGCGGTCCGCGCGGTGCTGGCCGACCCCGGGAAGTACCGCGCCGCGTACGCCCAGCCCGGCCTGCTCGACGGCTGGACCTGGGAGCGGCAGGCGATGGTCCTCGACGCGGTCTACGCCTCGCTGATGCCGGTGGCCGGCGCCGCCCCGCGCATCGTCGCGCAACCCCGGGGAGGTTCCGCAGTTGAGGTGTAGGTGACGTCTCGCGGCCGCGTGGTGATGCTCGTCGACAACGGCGTCGAGGGCGACTCCCGGGTGCAGAAGCAGGCCCGCTCGATGGCCGAGACCGGCTGGGACGTGACACTGATCGGCCTGACGGCGGTGGGCAGCGCCCGCGAGCGGTGGATGGTCGGCCGGGCCGAGGTGCGGCTGTACGGCATCCGCGCGCCGCTGCGGCACCACTGGTCGACGTTCCGGCGGTCGTGGCGGCGGCCGCTCGCGTACCCGCCGGGGCCGACCGCGGGCTACCGCCTCCAGCTGGTCCGCGCCCGCCGCGCGGACCTGGTCACCCGGTTCGGTGAGCTGGCCACGGGCCGCCCGACACTGATCCGCCGCGCCGGATTGTTACGAAGCCGGGTCGCGCTCAAGGTGCTCAAGCACTGGACCCGGTTCCGCCACCAGGAGCTGCGGCGGCTGGAGGCGGAGAGAGAGAACGAACTTTCTTTCTCGCACCGCGCCGCGATCGCCTGGTGGACCGCGACGCGCGGGGCGCGCAGCTGGCGGCGGCTCGACCCGGCGCTCTGGGACTACGAGCTGGCCCTCGGCCCGATCGTGGACGACCTGGCGCCGGACCTGATCCACGCCAACGACTACCGGATGATCGGCGTCGGCGCCCGGGCCAAGCTGCGCGCCGCCGCCCACGGCCGCACCGTGCGCCTGGTCTGGGACGCGCACGAGGACGTGGCCGGGATGCCCCGCCGCCCGGGCCAACCACGCTGGTTGCCCGCCCAGATCGCCCACGAGCGCGAGTACGCCCGGCACGCCGACGCCGTCGTCACGGTCTCGCCCGCCCTGGCCGACCTGCTCCAGCAGCGCCATGGCCTCGCACGGACGCCGGCCGTGGTGCTGAACTGCCCGGATGCTCCCGACGGCGAGCCCGACGGCAAGCTGCGGGCCGACTGCGGCATCGGGCCGGACACCCCGCTGATGGCCTACTGCGGCGGGATCACCGCGGTACGCGGGGTGGACCTGGTCGTCCAGGGGCTGCCGCGGCTTCCGGGCCTGCATCTGGCGCTGGTCTCGCTGCACCCCAACGGGAGCCGGGCCGGCACCGACCCGATCGCTTCGCTGGCGGCCGAACTCGGCGTGGCCGACCGGGTGCACCTTCTGCCGTACGTACCCCACGACCGGCTGGTCCCGTACCTGACCGCCGCCGACTGTGCCGTCAGCCCGCTGCGCCACCTGCCCAACCACGAGATCGCGCTGAGCAACAAGTTCTTCGAGTACTCGCAGGCGCGGCTGCCGCTGGTGGTCAGCGACGTGCGGGCGATGGCGGCCACGGTCCGCGAGACCGGCCAGGGCGAGGTGTACGACGCGGATGACGTGCACGACCTCGTCCGGGCGGTCCGCGCCGTGCTGGCCGACCCCGCTGGCTACCGGGCCGCGTACGAGAAACCGGGGTTGCTCGACGGCTGGACCTGGCGCGCGCAGGCCGGCGTCCTCGACGACGTCTACCGCGAGCTGCTCCCCGCGCCGAGTCGTCCCCCAGTTACCGACTAGTTGGTAGGTAGGACCGCGAGCTGCTGCCCGTGCCGGGGTCGCCCCCCAAGTTACCGACTAGTTGGTAGGTAGGTAGGCAGGACGGACCGTGAGCTGCTTCGCGCGTTAGGTCGCCCCTTGTTACCGACTAGTCGGTAGGTAGGACGGCGAGCTGCTCTTCGCGCCGGGCCGCCCCGGTTACCGACTAGTTGGTAGGTAAGCCCGACACCCCGAACAACCGGTCGTAGGCCGAGGCGGTCACCGACTGGTCCCAGGTGGCCATGGCGTGCGCCGCCGCCTCGGCGCCGGCCTTCCGCCACGCCTCCTCGGTCGCCGTGGCGGCCAGGATCCGGGCTGCCGCCGCGGCCGGGTCGGCCGCCACCCACTCGGGCGGGAACAGCTGGGCGGCGGCGCCCGGGAAGAACGGCCAGTCCCGGACCACCGGCACCGCGTGGCTGGCCGCGCCCTCGGCGAGTCCCCAGTGGAAGCTCTCCCGCACCGAGCTGCTCAGGACGGTGCCGACCTCGGTCAGCGCCCGGGGCACGTCGTCGGTCTGGCCCAGCCGCCGGACCGCGCCCACCGGCTCCAGTTCGGCCAGGTCCTCCTCGTAGGCCCGCCGGTAGCGCCGGGCCGCGGCGCTCGTGTCGCCGCGCAGGTCGGCCCCGATCAGCAGCAGGTGGTAGCGCTCGTCCTCGGCCCGGAGCCGCCGCAGCACGTCGATCGCCCAGCGTGGGTCCTTGGCGATCGCGCTCACCCCGATCAGGCCGAGCGCGAAGCGGGCCGACGGCGGCTTGGGCCGGGCGAAGCCATTCAGGTCGGCCGGGTGCGGCAGGACCCGGGTGCGCGGGCCGCCCGGCTCGTCCAGGCCGGGCAGGATCGACCGGGCGTAGCGGCGCAGGTGCTCGGAGACGAAGACCAGGTCGTCCACCCGGCTCAGGTCGGCCAGCTGGGGCCAGATGTCGAAGACCTCGAAGCTGTGCAGCCGTACGACCACCCGGGTGCTCCCCGGGTCGAGCAGCGTGAGCAGCCCGGCGGCGGGGGAGAACCAGTCCACGAAGACGGTGTCGGCCCAGTCCAGGTGGGGGCGGAGCGCCTCGGCGACCGGCGCCACGTAGTCCGGGGCGCCGCCCAGCACGTGCTCGGCGTACTGCTGCGGTTCGATCGCCGCGCTCTCCAGCCGCTCGTCGGCGTGCACGTTGACGCAGCGCACCTCGACGTCGTCCCGGGCGGCGTACCGGTCCCGCAGGACCTTCAGGAAGTTGTCGTTGATGCGGTAGAGGAACAGCAGCCGCGCCGGGCGGTTCTTGGGAACGGGGGCGGGCCGGCCGGTGCGACCTCTCGGCGCGGCCAGCGCGCGGCAGGTCGCGCTGCGGTGCCACGGGGCGAGGAACGCGGCCGGGTCCTCGGCCGCCGGTGAGGTCAGCGAGTCGTAGTGCAGGACCCGGTGGAAGAGCAGCTTCGCGGCCCGCTGCACGGCCGCGGCGGCCGGTCCGGGGGCCGGACCGGTCAGCAGGGCGTCGGCGTCGGCGAGCTCGGCCGCGGCGGCTTCGTGCAGGTACGTCGGGATGCGCCCGGCGGTCAGCTCGTTCAGGGCCGGCGTGCTGAGGAAGCGGGCGCGGCGCCGGGGCTGCGGCACCCGGCGGACGGCCGCGGTGAGCGTGGTGCCGGCCTGGTCGGCGTACCCGGCCCGGGCCATCCCGTCGGCCACCCGGCGGGCCAGCGGCAACCGGGCCCGGGCGGGCATCGGGAGGCTGGTCAGGGCGCTGCTCCAGGCCACCCGGCCGAGGCGGGTGCCCTGCACGGCCGAACCGGTGGCGTGGCGGGCGGCGGCCCGGCCGTACCCCTTGACCCGGCGCGCGACGGCTTCCCGTACGTACCCGACGGAAGGACCGCGGACCAGCAGCCGCCGCACCCGCAGGCCCATGCCGCCGGCCGCGCGGGCCTCGACGCGGCGCAGCGCGGGGGTGAGGCCGAGCACCGCGTCCGCGCCCCGATGCCGCCGGGCCAGCTGCCAGACCGTGTGCACCGCGACCGCGTCCAGGGCGACCAGCACGTCGGCCCGGGCCGCCGCCGTCCGCAGCTTGCCGTCGCCCATCGCCCGCCACCACAGCTTCTGGCCGTTCGTGCCGGGCATCGTGCGGTAGCGCCGGGAGTACGCGAGGTCGTCGCCCACGATGAGCGTGACCGCCGCGCCCGCCTCGGCCAGCCGGCGCATCGACTCGGCGAGGACGGCCGGGCGTCCCGGCGCGGCCGCGGCCACCACCAGCACGTTGATCATGCGGCTGCCCTCTCCCGCACGGCCTCGCTCAGCCGGGCCACGGCCGGGGCGATCTGCGCCGCGCGTTGGTAGCGGGCGGCCGTCCGCCGGGCCTCGGCGCGTTGTTCCGGGGTGGCGTCCAGGGCCAGGCGGGCGGCCCGCCGGATCCGCTCGGCGATCGGAGCGGCCACGCCCGTCCACAGCGGGTTGCCGCTGAGCACGGTGCAGGCGTCGTGGTCGGCGTCGTGCACGGAGAGCACCGGCAGCCCGCTCGCCGCCACCTCGTAGACCTTTCCCGAGGTGACGTAGCGTCCGCCGACCAGCACCAGGGCGAGCACGTCCCAGCCGCCGTACGTCTCGGCGACCCGCGTCTTGGGCACCGCGCCGCCGAACCGGACCCCGTCGCCCGCGGCCGCCCGCAGCAACTCGACGTGCGCGGTGTCCTCCCGGGTCGCGCCCGCGCCGATGTGCCCGCGGAAGTCCAGCGTCGCCCGCGCGATCAGCGGGTCGGCGGCGCGGGCGGCCCGCCAGGCGTCCAACATGGTGGCCAGGAAGTCCGCCTTGAAGTTGACCGAACCCAGATAACCGAAGATCAAATTCGCCGGGTCCGGGGTACGCGTCCGCGCCGGAACGCTGTCCGGATCGAATCCGTTGCGGACGACCTCGATCTTCGGGCCGAGCTCCGGATAGCGCGCGCGGTAGTGGTCGGCGATCGGCTCGTTCACGCACCAGAACTTCGTCGCGCCGCGCAGCAGCCGGGCCTCCCAGCGCCCGGCCTCCGAGTCCGGCGGGAACGCCTCGGCACCACCGATCACGTCGATCGACCAGCCGTCCCGGAAGTCCACCGCGTACGGCACGCCGGCCACCTCGTGCAGGCGCAGGGTGGCGGCGATGTTCACGTACGGGACGCAGGTCGTGACCAGCAGGTCGGCCGGGTCCTTCCGGTGCAGCTCGAGGATCGCCTCCTCGAGGACCGGGCGCCAGCCGCCGAACACCGGCTCGGGGAACACGGTCAGGTCCTTCGCGCGGCGCTCGCGGATCCAGCGGGCCGGGTCCAGCGACCGCTCCTTGGAGAACTGCCGGAGGTCGGTGAGCAGATCGTCGCGGACCAGCGGCAGCTCGACGATCCGGATCGCCGGGTGCACCGCCTCGGACAGCGTGTGGTCCAGCCCGAACTCCCGCTCCCACGACTCCTGCCGGATGGTGATGACGGTGACGTCCCAGCCGTACGCGTACAGCTGGTTGGCGGTCTCCCGCATCCGGTACGCGCAGCTCTTCGCCGCCGGTGGGAAACCGATCGCCAGGTAGTAGGCGTGCGGGCGGCCCTCGGCGCGCCGGCGGGGGCCGGTCAGCCGCCAGCCGGATCGGACTCTCATCGGGCGTGCCTCTCGGTCGCGGACTCTGCCGCATGGTCTAACTCCGCACGCCCCGGTCGGTAACTGCCTATGTCTCGAGGGCCGGTTGCAGCACCTCGGCCAGCCGGACCGCGCTCTGGTTGCCCAGCTTCTCGAACTCGGCCTTCACCACCGGGGTGGCCAGCTTCGCCACCCCGTGCATCTCCAGATCGAGGTGGTAGGTGATGTGGCTGCCCGGCGGGATCGGCACCACGGTGAAGGTGCCGGTCGCGGTGGCCGTCTCGTTGCGCCCGATGAAGACCAGCCGGTCTGTCTCGGCGTGACACAGCGTGTACGTCAGCTCCGAGGTCACGCCCAGCACCCGCGACTCGTTGCGCCACCGGCTGCCGACACCGATCGGGCCGGCATCGATCCGCTCGCTCCGCCGCGTGGCCGGGTCCCACTCCTCGGTATGCCGGAAATCTCGGAGGTACTCGAGCACCGCCTCAGCCGCCGCGTTAACGCCGAAGGACCGCACGACGACGATACTCATCGCCCAAGGGTAGAGGGCGGCTCCGGAGAACCGACTCGGATTCACGTCGAACGTGGTGGAATCGGGGCATGTCGGTCGCTGCTGCTCCGGTGCTGCTGCGTCCCGTGCTGCTCGCCGCGGACCGGATGCGGACCAGCATGCGTCTCGGGGTCCTGGTCCTGGTCCTGATGGTGCCCGGGATCGTGGCCACCTGGGCCTACACCTCCGAGGTCAACGCCAAGATCCAGTTCAGTGCGATGGAGGCCGAGGGGACCGACGTGGTCGAGACGGCGCTGGTCGCGCTGGCCGACACGATCGCCGGGCGTACGCCCGACCTGGGCCCCGTGCAGGCGGCCATGGCCGCTCATCCCGAGCTGAAGCTGACCACGACGCTGCCCGCCGCCACCGACCGGGCCGCCGTGGTGGCCGCGCTGGGCGCCCTGGTCACCGAGACCGGCAACAACTCCAACCTGATCCTCGACCCTGACCTCGACTCGTTCTACGTGATGGACGCCCAGATCGTGCAGCTGCCCAAGGTGCTGCTGGCGGCGTACGAGGCGGCCACCGCGGAACGGGCCGGCACCAGCGACGCGATGGCCGCGCAGGCCGTACGGGCGGGCACCCTGTCCGGGGCGGCGGACAGCCTGCGGACCGACATCAAGACCGCGGTGGACACCACCGCGCGCGGCTCCCTCGCCGACGAGCTGCGGACGCTGGGCGTGGCCGCGGACGCGGTCGGCGCGCTGGCCGACACGCTGACCGGGGCGCTGGAGAACCCCGGACCGGCGGATGTCACGGCGGCCGCCGACGCGGTCAAGGCCGCGGTGCCCGCGCTCGTGGACGCGCTGCGGGGGCTGTTGGAGACCCGGATCGGCGGCTTCACCTCCGGCCGGGTCGTCGTGCTGGTCGTGACGCTCGGCGGGTTCGTGCTGGCCGCCTGGCTCGCGGCCGGCGTGCTCTGGCGTACCCGGCACGATGTGGCCCTGGCCGTGATCGGCGTGACCGCGATCGCGGAGGGTGACTTCGCCGAACGGCCGCTGCCCGCCGGCCGCGACGAGCTCGGGGACATCGGTCAGGCGCTGACCACCGCGCGGTCCCGGCTGGTCCAGCAGGAGGAGGAACTGGGCACGTCCCGGTCGGTACGCGAGGAGCAGCTGCGGATCAGCTTCCTGCACCAGCGCCAGGCCGAGACGCGGCTCCGCGACCGCGCCCAGTCGATCATCGACGAGTCCACCACGGTGATCGCCGAGGAACTGCGCGAGGTGACCGCCCAGGTCGCCGACGTACGCCACGCCGCCGACACGATCGACTCGGAGATCTCGGCCACCGACGCCGCCACCAGCACCGTGGTCGAGCACGCCCGGCACGCCGAGGAGACCATCTCCACCCTGGAGCAGTCGCTGCGCCGGGTGGCGGCCACCGCGGCGCTGGTCAAGGGCATCGCCGGCCAGACCCGCCTGCTGGCCCTGAACGCCACCATCGAGGCGGCCCGGGCGGGCGAGCTGGGCCTCGGCTTCACCGTGGTCGCCGACGAGGTCAAGGAACTGGCGACCACGACCACCCAGTCGACCGAGCAGATCGCCGAGACGATCGAGGAGCTGGAACGGGCCACGGCCGAGATGTCCGGCACCATCTCGGCGATGGTCACCGGGATCGGCAGCGTCGGCGACGCGGCGACGTCCCTGCGGGCGACCGCGGCCGACCAGGGCGCCGTGGTCACCCGGCTGGCCGACCGGATGGGCACCACGATCGAGAAGGTCGAGGAGATGTCCGGCCTGGCCGCCCAGCTCGAACGCCGCCAGACCGACCGGGTCACCGCGACCGGCGCCATCGAGCTGCGAGTGACGGGCCGCGCCGACCCGGTGCCGGCCACGCTGATCAACGTCGGGGTCGGCGGCATGCGGATCCAGGTCGACCCGTCGATGACCGGCGGCCTGGTCACCGGCGACGTCGTCGAGACGACCGTCGGCGATCACCCCGTCCAGGCCCGGCTGGTCAACAAGGACGGCCACGAGCTCGGCCTGCAGTTCCTCTTCGCCGACGACAAGCAGGCCGAGCGGGTCGAGGACTACCTCGGCACCCTGACCGGCGTCATGTCCAGTACAGAACCCGACACGCTGGCAGGCGCTCGCTGATCGCGCCGGTGAACCAGGACCTCAGCTCGGCCATCCGGTCGGCCGGGTAGACGTACTTCACCGCCCCGAACTTGCCGGGCTTGCGGGTACGCGCGCTCTCGTCCATCTCCAGCTTCGTCCGCGGCGACTCGTGCCACCCTCGACCCGGGTGGTGACCGGCCGGCTGACCTGTGCGAATGATGTGTCATTCACCTCGCGTCCACCGCTCGGCCGGCCGGGAGGCCAGCGGTATGGCGATCCCCAGACCCACCACCAGTTCCAGCCAGGTCGAGTCCAGGCTGTAGATGTACAGGCCGAGCACGACCAGCGCGACGCCGGCCAGGAACCCGACGAACCGGGCGATCCGCCATCGCCGCAACAGCCCGATCGAGATCCCGGTCGCCACCGCCACCACGGCCGCGCTGGGAAGGAGCCCTCTTGTGCTGAAGTCGCCCCCGGCCAGTGCGGCCACCACGACCACCACGACGAAGACGACGATGGCACCGAATAGAAGGACAGGCACGACGATCTGCCACGGCGGCACGGTCCGCGTCGGTCTGGTCATCGCATCAGCCTAGAAATCGGCGGCGGTGGCAACGGCGCCTTGTCCGCTAGGTGCCAGCGATTCGACCGCGCATTCCGGTCGATGCGTTGTTTCGGCTCATTGCGCAGGCGTGCTAAATCTTTACTTCAGGCCGACTTTCTTGCGGCTTTCATGATCGATTAAATCGCGGCCTGCGCTCCATCGTGCCGGTGATCCTGCCCGGAGAGCCTCGACGGTCTCCCGACCTGGCTGCTGCCCGCCGGCGCCACGTATTACGAGCTGCGCGACCTCGCCCCGTCCGGTGTGGAGCGCGTGCTGCGGGTTTTGACCGACCAGCCCCTTCACGTCGAGCCGCCGCTGGGATCAGTGCCGACGCTGCCGCCTCGGTCCAACGACCCGTCGTCTGCCGCGCAGTCCTCGCCTGGTCGGCGGGTGGCGGACCTCGCCGCCGCGTTGCGTCCGGGCGACGAGGCGCGACTTGGAAGCGATCTCCGCGACGGTTGAGGAACTCAGCGACGACGTTTGAGCCACGACGGGGCTTTGGGCGAGCGCGAGATTCCTCGCGATGGCGGAGAAGACCTTCACTCTCCAGCGTCAGGAACGGCGTCGAAGGCGAAGCAGGGCACTGTGGATTGCCAGGAGGGGGAGGACACCTATGGCGTACCAGAGGAGGTCTTTGGGGTCGAAGGTGACGCCTAGGGCTAGGCGCGCCAGGAGGCTTCGCGCGGACAGGTCGGCCGGAATGCCGGTCAGTTGGAAGAGTTCGATCAGCCAGCAGAACGCGATCGCCAAGCCGGCCGCCACCGCCGGCCGCGATGACGGCGCCAGGACGAACACGCCCGCGTAGATCATTGACGCGTACAGCGCCGTCCCCGAATTTTGCGCCAGGGCGCCGGAACTGTCGACGACGTCGGAGCCGGTCAGCAGGCGGATCCCGAAGGCCAACCCCAGGCAGGCGCCGACCCCGGCCAGCGCGATCAGCCGTCGTCGCACGACCACGACCGGACGAACCGCTTCTGCCACGGTGTTTCGACGGCGCGCGGGTGGTAGTGCTCGCGGACCCAGGCGACCGCCGACCCGGGGGGAACGCCGTCGAGGATGGCCAGGCAGGCCAGCGCCGTGCCGGTTCGGCCCCGGCCGCCGCCGCAGGCCAGTTCGGCCCGGCCCGCCCGCGCGTGGGTCAAGACCTCCTTCAGGACCGCACGCAGGTATGCGGGGTCGCGCGGCAAGCGGAAGTCGGGCCAGGCCACCCAGCGGCTCTCCCACCCGAACTCCGGTGGCGGCTCGCCCAGCAGGTAGACCCCGAAGGTGGGGGCGTGGCCGCCGGGCATCGGGTCGCGCAGGCCCCGCCCGCGGATCAGCAGGCCGGACGGCAGAGCCACCACCCCGGTGGCCTGGGGTTCCCATTCATGATGCGTCATGTGAATTTCCCAGGTGATGGCGGAAGGTGTACATGGCGTCGGCGAGCGCCTCCAACTGGGCGGGTGTGAGAGCGGTCGTCTCGATGAGGCCGCGCCACGCACGCAACTCGAGGGAATTCACGGCCCGAACCTATCTGGAGGAAAGTGACATGGCGAGCATCGAGGAACTGATGCGGGCAACCTGCTGGACGTCTTCAACGAGCGTGACGGCGACCGGCGCCGGGCGGCGATCGCCCGGATCTACGCGCCCGAGGTGCGGTTCTCCGACCCGGACGAGACCGTGGTCGGCCACCAGGCGCTGGACGCCAAGGCGCAGCACATCCTCGACGGCGCACCGGGATTCGTCTTCCGCCCGGATGGTCCGATCCGCGTCAGCGATGACCTGGGCTACCTGGCCTGGCAGTTCGGGCCGGCCGGAGAAGCGGTGGTCCGTGGCGTCGACATCGCCACCGTCGCGGACGGGGTGATCACCCGCGTCTACACGTTCTTGATCACCGAATAGGGGATCAGCGAGTAGGAACGGCCGCCTCGCCCAGGTCTTCGTCGAGGTCGGCGGAGGACTGGTGGTGGTGGGCGAAATGGCCGAGGACCAGCGCGTACGCCAAGAAGCCGAGCCAGACGACCGCGCCGATGGCGATCCGCAGGGGGGCCGGCAGCGGCGACGGGGTCACGTACGCCTCGACCAGGCCCGAGACGAACAGGGCCAGCGCCAGGCCCAGCGCGACCAGCATGCCGCTGCGGGCCCGCTCGCCCAGCGCCTGCGCGCGGGTGCGGTGCGGGCCCGGCGCGATCCACGCCCAGCCGATCCGCAGGCCGACCCCGGAGCCGACGAAGACGCAGGTCAGCTCGAGCAGACCGTGCGGCGCGAGGTAGGTCAGGAAGGTGTCGCCGGAGCCGGAGCCGACCATCACCCCGCCGACCACGCCCAGGTTGAGCAGGTTGCTGCCGAGCAGGTAGAAGACCGGGACGATGAGTACGCCGGAAGCCAGGCACTGTGCCGTCAGCCAGGCGTTGTTCGTCCACACCAGGGCCGCGAAGTTCTGGGCCTGATATTCGCTGTAGTACGCCACGAAGTCGTTGCTGACCAGGCGGTTCATCTCGGCTTCGCTCATGAACAGGCCGGCCACCTCGGGGTTGCCGGCGACGTACTGCACCAGCGCGGTCCCGGCGACCACACACACCACGCTGACCGTGATCCACCACCAGCGGGTGCGGTACAGCTCACCGGGCAGTGTCGTGGTGAAGAAGCGGCCGATCGGCGCCCAGGAGAACCGGCGGGTGCCGGTGATCGCCGCGCGGGCCGCGAGCACCAGCCGGGACAGGCCGGCGACCAGCACCGGGTCGGGGGAGCGGCTGCGCACCACCGAGAGGTGGGTCGCCGCGCGCTGGTAGAGCAGCACCAGCTCGTCGGCCTCGTCGGGGCGGAGCTTGCGCTTGCGGGTCAACGCCTCAAGACGATTCCACTCGCCGCGGCGCTCAGCGACGTACGCATCGAGGTCCACCGCCGGAGGATAGCCCCCGTGGTGTTGACTTGGCGTGTGCCCGGCACCGAACAGAGCGCCCCGGACCGCCTCGTCAACGGTGAAGCCGTCGAGGTCGACATCCGCTATGCCCGGCTGGGCTCGCGCGCGCTCGCGCTGCTGATCGACATCATGATCCAGTTCGTGCTGGCGCTGGTGCTGTTCGTGCTGGTGTTGTCGTTCGCGCCCCTGGCCCTCGGTGACCTCGCGGACGAGGCGCTGGTCCAGGCCCTGGTCATCGTCATCATCGTGGTCGTCGTCCTGGCGTACCCGACGATCGTGGAGACCTTCACCAACGGCCGCAGCCCGGGCAAGCGGGCCCTGGGCCTGCGGGTCGTCCGCGCCGACGGCGGGCCGATCCGGCTGCGCCACGCGCTGACCCGCGCGCTGGTCGGGCTGACCCTGGAGTGGCCGGGGCTGATCATGCCGTTCGTCACCTGGGTGGTCAGCATGACCACGATGATCCTGTCGCCGCACGGCCGCCGGCTGGGTGACCTGGCCGCCGGCACGTTCGTGATCCACGAGCGGTCGGCCGCCGAGTGGGGCTGGATGCCCGCGATGCCCCTGCCCCTGGCCGGGTGGGCCGCCGCCGCCGACCTGAACGGCGTCGACGACGACCTCGCGCTGGCCGCGCGGCACTTCCTGGCGCGGTCGAGGGACATCAAGCCGCTGTACGCGCACCGCTTCGCCAACGGCCTGGCCGACGAGATGATCGCCCGCATCCCGCAGCCGGCGCCGCCCGGCACACCGCCGTGGATGTTGCTGGCGGCGGTGCTGGCCGAGCGTCGCCGGCGCGCGAGCGGTCAGCAGCTGGCCACCCGCGCGCTGACCGAGCGGATCTGGCCCGGCTTCGGCCGGCTCGAGCGCTTCACCCGCTCACAGGCGCTCGGGAGTGCGGATACCCAGGAGGTCCAGCCCCTCCCGTAGCGTCTCGGCCGTCCGCTCACAGAGCGACAACCTGCTCCTCCGTACGCCCGGAGCGCTCCGGAGCACCGGACACGCCTCGTAGAACGTGGAGAAGGCGCTGGCCAGCGCGTACAGATAAGCGGTCAGCCGGTGGAACTCCAGGGTCTCGGCGACCGTGGCCAGGGTGGCTTCGAAGGCGAGCAGTTCCAGCGCCAGCGCCCGCTCCTTCGGGTGCTCGATGATCACCGGTCCGGGCCGCGTCTCGCCGGCCTTCTCCAGGATCGATCGGATCCTGGCGTACGCCATCTGCAGGTAGGGGCCCGTGTTGCCGGTGAGCGCGAGCATCCGTTCGGGGTCGAAGACGTAGTCGGTGCGCCGGTCGGTGGACAGGTCGGCGTACTTGATCGCGCCCATGCCGACCGCCTCAGCGGTGGTCCCGTCGCCGGTCAGCTCGGCCGCCCGCCGCACCGCCTCGTCGATCAGCGCCGACAGCCGCACGGTCTCGCCGGACCGGCTCTTGAGCATCTTGCCGTCGGTGCCCAGGATCGACCCGAAGGCCAGATGTTCGACCGGCACGTCGTCCGGCAGCCAGCCCGCCGCCCGCGCCACCGCCCAGACCATCTGGAAATGGGTACGCTGCGGCGCCCCGACGACGTAGAGCAGCCGGTCGGCCCCGAGCGTTCCCACCCGGTACCGGACCGCGGCCAGATCCGTGGCCGCGTACCCGAAACCGCCGTCGCTCTTGCGCACGATCAACGGGACCGGCTCGCCGTCACGGCCGGTGAAGCCCTCGGGGAACGCGCACAACGCGCCCCCGCTGACCCGCAGCAGGCCCTTGGCGTGCAGTTCGTCGACCACGCGAGGCAGGTCGTCGTTGTAGAAGCTCTCGCCGACGAAGTCACCCTCGGTGAGGGTCACGCCCATGCGTGCGTACGCCGCCATGAAGTGTTTCTTCGACACACCGACCAGCCGGCGCCAGGTGGCGAGCGTCGGCTCGTCCCCGCTCTGCAGGGCCACGACCCGCAGCCGGGCCCGCCGCTTGAAGTCCTCGTCGGTGTCGAACCGGGCCCGCGCCGCCTGGTAGAAGCCGGTCAGGTCGTCGGTGCTGAGCTCGCCGCCGTCAAGGAGGTGCTCGACGAGCATGCCGAACGGCGTACCCCAGTCACCGAGGTGGTTGGCCCGCCGCACGTCATGGCCCAGCCGCACCAGCAGCCGGGCCACCGCGTCGCCGATCACGGTCGACCGCAGGTGGTGGACCTGCATCTCCTTGGCCACGTTGGGCGCCGAGTAGTCGATCACCACGGTCTGCGGCGTGGCGGCCTTCGGGAACTCGGGCCGTTCCCGGGCCAGCAG
Organism: Actinoplanes sp. NPDC051470; assembly: GCF_040682035.1. Lineage (NCBI taxonomy): Bacteria > Bacillati > Actinomycetota > Actinomycetes > Micromonosporales > Micromonosporaceae > Actinoplanes > Actinoplanes sp. NPDC051470. The sequence continues at coordinate 196,058 of NZ_JBFBAA010000007.1, read as the reverse complement.
CTCGTCGGCCACGGTCAGGTTGACGAAGCCCGGCCCCGACACCTCGGCCGTCGCGATGCCGGCCAGGTCGGCTTTGCGGGCCACCTCGGCCGCCACGTCACGCGGGCTCGCGTTCAGCTCGCGGGCCAGCTGGAGGGCGGCGCCGCTGGCGTAGTCGGCGTGCGGCGAGCGGCGCACCGCCGGGTCCACCGGATGCCCGGCGACCGCGGCGAACGCGGCGGCCAGCCGATCGGCGAGCAGTGCTTCGAGATTCATCAGCGATCCTCGGTGTTGTGGCGGGATCGCTGCGCGGGGAAGGACCGGCGGAGACGAGCCCGCCGGCGGGAGACATGGGTCAGCGCGGACGGTCGGGCAGGGCCCGGCGTCGGTCACGGCGCACGCTGATCACGGGCCCAGAATAGCCACCGACGGGTACGCCCGCACCTGGCATCACCCGGCGACAATGGTGGGCGTGATGAATCCGGATCCGGATCAGCCGCCGTCCTACCCGCCGCCGCAGGATCCCTATCACACGGGCGAGGGTTTCCCGCCGCCGCTTTCCGGCCCGCCCACGGCCCCACAGGCGCCGCCGCTTTCCGGCGCGCCGACGGTTCAACAGCCGGCGCCGCTTTCCGGCGCGCCCACGATCCACCTGCCGCCGCCGGTCCCCGGCCCGGTCGCGCCGGCGCCGGCGCGATCCCGTTTCGCGACCTCGCACCTGGTCCTGCTGGCCGTGGCCGCGGTGGCCGTCGTAGGCATGCTGGTCGCCGGTGGTGTGGCCGTCTGGGTGGTCTCCCGGCCGGACCCGTCGGCGCCGGTCACGCCGTCCCTCCCGCCCGACGCGGTCGAGGGCCTGGCCGTCGGCGCCGGCCCGGTGCGGGTGGACGTCTACGTCGACTACCAGTGCGCGCCGTGCGCCAGGTTCGAGGAACTGACCGGCGATTCCCTGACCACCTACCTGGCCGCCGACCGGGTGACCCTGAACATCCACCCGGTGGCGTTCACCGACCGTCGCTCCACCAACGAGTACTCCACCCGCTCGGCCGCGGCCGTGGCCTGCGCCCACGAGCAGGGCAAGACCCTGGAGTTCCACAGCTACCTGCTGAGCCATCAGCCCGGCGAGAACACGGCCGGCCCGACCGACCGCGAGCTGGCCATCGCCGGCCACGCCCTGGGCCTGGGCGCCGACTGGGACTACTGCATCGCCGAAGGCCGGAAACGCGCCTGGGTGAACGACGCCACCGCCGCCGCCCACGCCAACGGGGTCGAGACCGTCCCCGCCGTCCTCGTCAACGATCACCCGGTCAAGGCCACCAAGTCCGACCTGGTCACCGCCATCGACCGGGCCCGGTGACTTCCTGCGTGCCGTTCGCACCGGCGACGAGCAGTGGCGCCGTCGCCGCCGATGGCAGCCGATGAGCTGGTGACCGGCCCGTCAGTCGGTGGCGTCACGGAAGCGGATGACCGAGATGTTGCTCCAGTTGACGAACAGCTTCTCGCCCGTGATGAGGTCGTCGTAGATGCCGACCTGCTGCATCAGCGCGTTGAACCCGTGCACGTCGTAGCTGTTCCCGAGGCGCAGCTTGACGCGGTAGGTCCGTGGCCCGACCTCGAACTCGACGTGCTTCTCCAATGCCATGTCACGTATCGTGGCGGGCCGATGCCCGCAGCGTAATCGTCCTCGATGGCCGGTCCGGTGCCCGACCGGGTGACCACGGTGGAGTGACGGGTGGAGCCGGCCGCGGGTCGGATGCGGGGGCTGACCGGAATGCCGGTGAGGTCAGTCGAAGTCGCCCGGATCGGGGCTCTCCTCGAGGAAACGCTTCAGCATGCGGTCCGCCTCGCGGGAGCCGGGCCGCAGGTGCGTGTGCTCCTCGCCGACCTGGTGGTTGCGTTTCAGCCAGTCCATGAACTCGCGGCGGCGCTCCACGTCGGGCAGCTTCTTCCGCAGCCAGCCGCTCTCCTGGAGCTCCTCCTTGTTCCCGTCGCTGATGCGCTTCTTCCTGGGCAGCTCGTTGCGCGGGTCGTCGCCGTACTCGTCCTCGAAGTCCTCTGAGGTCTTCGGTTTCTTCTTGGTCTTCTTGGGCTTGGGTTTGTCCGGCGCGGGTTCGGTGGCCGGCGTTTCCGCGGCCGGCTGCGGCTGCGGCTCGGGTTCGGGGGAGGGCTTGGCCGGCGTACGCGCGTCGTCGATCTTGTCGGCGTTGTCCAGCACCTCGTCGGCCTGCTGCTGCAGCTTCGCCGCGACCGTCCGTTCGTGCTCCTCCAGTTCCTGCTCGACCCGGCGGACGGTGTCGCGCCAGTTGCGGTAGCTGGTCCGGAAGCCGGTCATGATCTTGCCCATGCCGAGCGCCACCCGGCCGAAGCCGTAGATCGCGGTCGCGCTCTGCACGTAGTCGACGTACTTGAGGAACTCGCGGCCGGAGGCGCCGTACCGCGAGATGATCTCGCCGCGGTGCTCGTTGATCACGGTCGCGATGGTGCCGAGCACGAACGCCGCCCGGTCGGCCCAGAGCAGCACCCGGGCCGTCATGGTCGCCTCGACGCCCAGCCCGACCAGGGCGCCGGTGCCCAGGGTGAGGCCGATGCCGGCCACCTCGGCGATCTTGGTGAGGGTCTGGGTCTCGTTCTGGTTCGAGATCTGGATCAGGAACAGCGCCGGCCGGTAGACGATCTCGCCGCCGAGGTCGTAGATCTTCACGCCGACGATCTCGTTCTCGGGCAGCAGCGCGCCGCCGAGGAAGACGTCGTCGGGCAGGGTGGCCGTCTCGCCCTTGAACATGGCCGTGCCCTTGACCCGGACCGGTTGCTTGACCCAGATCTGGCCGCCCTCGCGCCGCTCGGCCATGATCGGCGCGTCGTCCCAGACGGTGATCCCGCCGGGCCGGAACGGGAACACCTTGCCGGTCAGCATCTGCTTCTGGGCCTGGGCCGGGTCGACGCGCTGGCCCTTGACCGCGATGATCCGGTCGGCCTGCTTCTGCTCGTCCCCGGCCAGGTTGCCGCCGGTCAGCTCGTCGTAGAGCCGGTCGAGCAGGCGCCGCCCGGACTCGGCGCCGGCCAGCGCGGCGAGCTGCTCGACCGACGCGGCCTCGCAGAACTCGAGCGCCACGTCGTCACGGTTGGTGCTGCCCAGCTCGTTCAGGACCGACACGACCAGCGCGTGCTGGCCTTTCCCGGCGCGGTCGAGGAGGGTACGCCCGAGCTGCGCCTCGTCCAGATCGAACCAGCTGGTGTTGTCGTCGATCAGGTCCTCGGCGGGCGAACGCTGGATCGCCAGTCGCGCCACGGCCGCGTTGCCCGCCACCCCGCCCAGAGAGGCGACCACGGCGGTGGGTACGGGCGACGACGCCACCGCCCGGCCGACCCGGTGAGCCTCCACCTCGGTCGGATCGCCCGGGTCGCTGATCCCACTCGGCACCGACCCCGACCGCTGCTGCACGACATGCGTCAGCTCGTGGGCCAGCAGCTCTCGACCGGACGACGAGGACGCGTCCATCCCGCCCGAGAAGTAGATGTCGTGCCCGGTGGTGAACGCTTCGGCCCGCACGGCCTGGCTGGCCGCGGCCGCCTGCGGTCCGGTGTGTACCCGTACCCCGGAGAAGTCTTCCCCGCCGAAGGCCGCCTCCATGTCGCCCTGGACGGCGCCGGGCAGCGAGGCCGACGGACCGGAGCGCAGCAGCCGCTCGAACCCGGCGTTGTCCTCGGGAAGCCGCGCAGGCGACTCCGGCGCAGCCGCCGGGGTGGCCGCGACCACGGGCTCCGGTGCGCGAGTTCGCTCGATCGGGCCACTATGGCAGCCGGGACGAAGCCGCACCATCGGCAAACCGACAGCTCAGAGCCGCCCGGCCGACTTCATCATCAGGTAGACGTCGGCGACCTTCGAGGCGAACTGGTCGCGGGTCTCGTCGATCACGGTCACGCCGAGCTGGGTGAGCACCGCACGAACCCGGTCGCGCTCGTCCAGGGCCAGTTCGGCGGCAGCCGCCACGTGCACGTCGTCGGCCGTCACGCCGGTCTCCGGCAGCCGGGCCAGGCGGGCCGTCTCGGGGTCGCGGACGCTGGCCACCACCACCCGGTGCCGGGTGGCCAGCTTGCCCATCACCGGCAGCAGACCCTCGATGATCGGGGCCGCGTCGAGCGCCGTGAAGATGACCACCAGGGCGCGCTTGTGGTCGCGGCGCAGCAGCTCGGCCACGGCCAGGCCGAAGTCGGTCTCGACCAGGGCCGGCTCCAGGGCGGCCAGGCCGGCGATCAGCCGGGCCAGCTTGGTGCGGTGCCCGCCACCCTCCACCCGGGCGCGGATCTCGGTGTCCACGGCCAGCAGGTCGACCCGGTCGTCGGCCCGGGTGGCGAGCACCGACAGCAGCAGGGCGGCGTCGATGCAGGCGTCCAGCCGGGGCTCGTCGCCGATCCGGGCGGCCGCGGTCCGGCCGGTGTCCAACAGGCACAGCACCCGGCGGTCACGTTCCGGGCGCCAGGTCCGCACGACCACGTCCTGGGCCCGGGCGCTGGCCCGCCAGTCGATCGAGCGGACGTCGTCGCCGACGACGTACTCGCGGAGGTTGTCGAACTCGGTGCCCTGACCCCGCCCGCGGGTGACCACGGCGCCGTCGAAGACCCGCAGCTTGGCCAGCTTCTCGGGCAGCAGGCGCCGGGACGGGAACCGGGGGAGGACCCGCAAGGTCCAGGTCGGCGTGTTGGCCGAGTTCCAGGAGGCACGGCGCTGGCGGTACGCGAGGTGCAGCGGCCCGTACGACCGCAGTGTCACGCGCACGGCCGGCCGGTCGCCGTGCCGGGTCGGCACCAACGAGGTCGCGACGCTCTCCTGCGTACCCGGGGGGAGAAGAAGCCGGTGCTCCGCGTTGGCCGCACCCGCCGACGGCACCCAACTGTCCCGCAGGGACAGGCGCAGCGCCTTGGCCGAAGCGTTGCCGACGACCAGCGTGACCGTCGCCGACTGGCCGAGCCACACCTGGCTGTCACCGTCGCGGCGCAGCTTGACCTCGGTGAGCGGCGCGGCCGCGAGCGCGTCCAGGCCGGCGACCACGGCCAGCAGCACCAGCACGCCGCCCAGCACCAGCCAGGGCGCCGGAAGCACCGCGACGAGGACCGCACCCGCGGCGACCAGCAGCGCGAACCGGCGGGTGACCATCAGCGCGGCGCGGGCACGGCGGACAGCACCGAGCGCAGCACCGCGTCCACGGTGATGCCGTCCAGTTCGGCCTCGGCCTTCAACCGGACCCGGTGCCGCAGGGTGGGCAGCGCGAACGCCTTCACGTCGTCCGGCATCACGTAGTCCCGGCCGCTCAGGAACGCGCGCGCCTTGGCCACCGCGAGCAGCGCCGTGGCCCCCCGCGGGGACGCGCCCAGCTCCAGCGACGGCGCCGACCGGGTGGCCCGGGTCAGGTCCACGATGTATTCCAGCACCTGGTCGGTGACCGCCACCCGGCGCACCGCGGCCCGGCCGGCGGCCAGATCTTCGGCCGTGGCCACCGCGGTCACCCCGGCCGCCTTCAGGTCACGCGGGTCGAAGCCGTGGTGGTGGGCCCGCAACACGTTCAGCTCGTCGTGGCGCTCGGGCAGCGGCACCGACAGCTTCAGCAGGAACCGGTCCAGCTGCGCCTCCGGCAGCGGGTACGTGCCCTCGTACTCGATCGGGTTCTGGGTGGCGGCCACGATGAACGGCTCGGGCAGCCGCCGCGACTCGCCGTCCACGCTGACGGTCCGCTCCTCCATCGCCTCCAGCAGCGCGGCCTGGGTCTTCGGCGGCGTCCGGTTGATCTCGTCGGCGAGCAGCAGGTTGGTGAAGATCGGGCCGGGCCGGAAGTTGAACGCGGCCGAACGGGCGTCGTACACCAGCGAGCCGGTCACGTCGCCGGGCATCAGGTCGGGGGTGAACTGCACCCGCTTGGTCTGCAGGTCGAGCCCGGCGGCCAGGGCCCGCACCAGCAGCGTCTTGGCCACCCCGGGCACACCCTCGAGCAGCACGTGGCCGCCGCAGAGCAGCGCGATCACCACCCCGCCGACCACGGCGTCCTGACCGACCACGGCCTTGCCCACCTCGGCCCGCAGCCGGCCGAGCGCCTCAACCGAAGACGTCACACGTTCCCCCTCTGATCACCCAGCACCGCTCGGACCAGCCTCTGCACCAGGGCGGCCCGCGCGGTCATGTCCTCGTCGGTCAGATCCTCGTCCGGGTCCACGTCCGGGCCGGTCAGCACCGCCCGAACCTCGTGCGCCGGCCGGTGCACCTGGGCCGCCACCCGCTCGACCACCGCGTCCAGGTCGTTGGCCGGCAGGTCGAAGTGCGCGGCCAGCCGGCGCACGGCCGCGGCCTGGACGGTGGTCAGCGAGGCTTCGCGCGCCCCGGACCGTCGATAGAGGCCGGCCAGCCCGCGTACGGTCTCCGCGGCCCGCACCCGCGCCGGCAGCGGCTCGCTCACCGGCGCGCCCAGCCGCCGGGCCGACGCCGCCGCGAACGCGATCATCGCCAGGATCACCAGCAGCGCCGCGGCCCAGAACGACGGCGGGAACGCGTCGAAGATCGTCTGCTCCTCGGGCCGCTGCTGCGCCGAGTCGCCGTCGCCCTGGTTGTCGCCCTCCTCGGGCCGGCCACCGTTGTCCCCGGACTCGTCGCCGTTGTCCACCTCGCCGCGGTCGCCCTGGTCGGGGTCGTCGGGCTCGCCCGTCACCGGGTCGGGCGGCGGCTCGGGCTCCCGCTGGTGCAGGTCGAGCCACACCACCTGGCGGCTCCGGCCGAGCAGCCCGGCGGCGAAACCGGCGTTGTCGTGCTCGCCCTGCCGGTCGTTGCGGAACGCGTCCGGCGCGCCGACCAGCGTGATCGCCGGGCCGCCCCGGTCCAGCTCGACCACCGCGCCGTCGTAGCAGCGCAGCAACTCGCCCTCGGACGGGGCGTACTGCCAGCGCAGCACCGCGGCCCGGCCCCGGGCGAACGGCGCGTCGCAGCCCGGCCCCGGCGCGGCGGCCGTCCAGCGTGGCCCGGCCTGCGGCAGGTAGGCGTCCAGCTTGGCCAGCACGGCCCGGTTCGGCGCGACCAGCACGATGCGTACCGACGGCGGCACGATCCGGAAGTCTTCCAGGTATTCCGGCCGGACCATCTCCGGCGCGGGCACGAACAGGGTGGCGTCCCGGGTGGTGGTGGCCGCGGCGATCGCCTCGGGGGTGCTGGTCCGCCGGACCACGGCGACACCCTGCTGGGTCAGGCGGTCGGCCAGGGTGGCGGCGCCGTCGCCGGTCCGGGCCACCGGCGAGAGGTACGTCGGTCGGCTCGGATCCGGCTGCTGGATCGCGTGCGTGATCAGCGTGGTGACGACGACGGCGATCGCGGCGGCGGGCGGGATCGCGGCCTTCAGCCAGCCCTTCATATCGCCTGCCTGATCTGCTCGGTCAGCGCGCGCATGTGCTGGTCGTGGGCCTGTGCGGCCGGGCGCCGGCCGTACCAGACCTCGGCGAACAGCTCGGTCGCCCCGCTCAGCGGGCCGGACACCGCCGGTCGCTGCCCGCCGGCCATCGCGGCCAGCTCGGCCGCCGTCCAGCCCGGTTGCGGCGGGACCAGGCGCGCGGCGACCAGCTCGCTCAACGTCACCCGGAGACGCTGGCGGAGCGCCTCGGCGAACCGCCCCTCGGCGGCCAGCCGATCGGCCAGCGTCAGGTCGGCGGCCACCGTCGCGGGCTCGGCCGGGGTGATCACCGGCTCGGTCGCGTCGTCGGCGATCCGCACCGGCTCCTTCTTCGCCTTCTTCTCCTTCTTGGGCCGCCGGCGCAGCCACGCCGGCCAGGCGAACCGGGTCGGCACCCAGCGCGGCCAGAAGTACCAGAGCGTTCCGGCCAGCGCGCCCGCGAAGAGCAGCAGCAGGATCGCCGTGCCGGCCGGCACGACGTCGAAGACGGCGGCGGCGGCCTCGTCCCAGGTCCGGCTCACGGCACGTGCACCAGCGACTGGTCGACGTCGCCGCCGCGGCTGCGGGTCCGGTTGATCAGAATGTCCAGCCCCTCGGTTCGCACCCGCACGTCCAGCAGCAGCACCGCGGAAACACAGGCCAGGGCCGAGTACGCGACCGCGTTGCCCAGCGTCCGCGCGGCCGGCACCACCCAGGCCTGCAGGTCGGGCTCGGCCCCGCTGACCAGCCCCACCAGCTCGGTCCAGCCGACACCCAGCGCCCCGCGCACGGCGGCCCAGGTCAGATAGGCCAGGATCAGGATCCAGAAGCCGCGCGCGGTCTGCCGCCCGGCCAGCCGCATCGCCCGCCCGAGCGGATTGCGGGCCCGATCGATCACCAGCGCCGGCGCGGTCATCACGAAGAACCCGTAGAAGACCGCCCACGGGATGACCACCAGCAGGGCGCCCACCGCGCCGACCAGCCCCAGCCACAGGGCCAGCCCCACCGCCGCGAGCGGACGGGCCCGCCGCCACAGGTCCCGGTGCCGCACCTGCCGCCCGAGCAGCGCCGGCCCCGCCGCCGCTCCGGCGTACGCCCCCAGCAGCGTGAGCACGAACAGCTCGGTCCCGAACCCCGCGGCGACCGTGATCCACCACGGGATGAGGTACTCCTCCGACGGCCCGTACCAGGGCGGCGTCAGATGGGCCCACGCCCGGAGCGGGGCCAGCGCCACCTGCTCGGCCGCCGCGAGCACCAGCCCGGCCGCGAACAGCGGCACCGCCCGACGCCGCAACAGCGCCATGGCCGCGTCGAGCAGCTCGCCGAGCGTCATCGGGCGCAACGGAAGCTCCGGCGGCCCAGACATGCGGCGAATCCTATTTCACCCCGTCATCCGGTTCCGGGCGAGTGGCCCAAACCGCCGGGTGGCCGGAGGATGCATCGATGGTTATCGTGCGCGGGTGACCTCTCGTATGACTCGACGTGGCGTGCTCGCGGCCGCGGCGGCCACCGCCGCCGCTCCTTTCACGCTGGGTGAGCCGGCCACCGCCGGCGCCCGCTCCTTCAAGCTTTCGGTGCTCGGGACCTCCGACACGCACGGCAACGTCTACAACTGGGACTACTACCGCGACGCCGAGTACGACGACAGCGCGCACAACGACGTCGGTGTGGCCAAGCTGGCCGCCCTGATCAACCAGATCCGGGGCGAGCGCGGCACCACCTCGCTGGTGCTCGACGCCGGGGACACGATCCAGGGGACGCCGCTCGCCACCTACTACGCCAAGCAGGAGCCGATCACCGAGACCGGCGAGAAGCATCCGATGGCCAAGGCCATGAACGTGCTGCACTACGACGCCGTGACGTTGGGGAACCACGAGTTCAACTACGGGCTGCCGCTGCTGAACCTGTGGATCAAGCAGCTGGGGTTCCCGGCCCTCGCCGCCAACGCGGTGAACGTGGCGACGGGGCGGCCGGCCTTCCGCCCGTACCTCATCAAGAAGTTGATCGTGGGGGGCAGCACCCTGCGGGTGGGGATCCTGGGCCTGACCAACCCGGGCGTGGCGATCTGGGACCGGGCCAACGTCGAGGGGCTGCTGCGCTTCGAGGACCTGGTCGCGACCGCGGCGAAGTATGTGCCGATCATGCGGCGCAACGGTGCCGACCTGGTGCTGATCTCGGCGCACGGCGGGGACAGCGGCACCTCCAGCTACGGGCCGGAGCTGCCCAACGAGAACCCGAGCGCGCTGATCGCCGAGCGGGTGCCGGGCATCGACGCGATCCTGTTCGGGCACGCGCACGCCGATGTGCCGCAGCGGTTCGTGACCAACGCCGAGACCGGCGACCAGGTGCTGCTCTCCGAGCCGTCCAAGTGGGGGCAGCGGCTGACCCGGATGGACTTCACGCTGACCCGGGAACGCGGCCGCTGGGCGGTCACCGCGAAGCAGGCGACCACGCTCAACACCAACACGGTCGCCGAGGACCCGTCCGTGCTCAAGGCGGTGCGCAAGCAGCACGCCAAGACCGTGGCGTACGTGAACCAGGTCGTCGCCACCTCGATCGTCGAGCTGAGCGCGGCCGAGTCGCGGTACCGGGACACGCCGATCCTCGACTACATCAACCGCGTGCAGACCGACACGGTGACCGCGGCGCTGGCCGGCACCGAGTACGCCGGCCTGCCGGTGCTGTCCATCGCGGCGCCGTTCAGCCGGACCGCCGTCTTCCCGCGCGGCGAGGTGAAGATCAAGGACGTGGCCGGGCTGTACATCTACGACAACACCCTGGAGGCGGTGGTTCTCACCGGCGCCGAGGTGAAGGCCTACCTCGAGTACTCGGCCAAGTACTTCGTCACGTCGGCCCCGGGCGCACCGGTCGACCCGGCCACGATCAGCGATCCCGCGGTGCCGGACTACAACTACGACGTGATCTCCGGCCTGGCCTACGACATCGACATCAGCGAACCGGTCGGCCGGCGGATCGTGTTCCGTGACCCGGTCGACCCGGCGGCCCGGTTCGTGGTGGCGGTCAACAACTACCGGCGCAGTGGTGGCGGAAACTTCCCGGGCATCGTGAAGACCCAGGTCTACAACGCCCAGCAGGAGATCCGGCAGCTGCTCATCGACTGGGCCCAGCGGCGCGGCACGATCGACCCGGCCGACTTCTTCGAGCCCAACTGGCGCCTGGTCCGGGCCGGCGAGCCGGTCTTCCCCGAGGCCTGACGAAACCCGAGACCTGACGAAAGAAGTACGCGGCGCACCCCTCCCCGCCGGAGGGTGCGCCGCGAGTCCATCGGTTACTTCTTCTTGCGGACGACGCTCCACTTGCTGTCCTTGTCGGCCTCGACCACCAGGGTGCCGGTGCGGCCGTCGTCCAGGGTGAGCGCGCAGTCGTACAACCGCAGGCCGGTCGCGTCCCGGGCGCTCAGCGGGTCGCAGTTCACCGCGGTGGCGTCGACGCCGATCAGGCCCTTCAGGGCGCCGTCGGTGCGGATGTTCTTCTCCACCTGGGTGGTCCGGCCGTCCTCCAACTGCTGGAGGACGACGGGCTGCACGGCGAACGCCGCGACGCCCCACAGGACGGCGCCGGCGGCCAGCGTGGCGGCCCAGGTGATCCAGTACGGCGCCGTGCTGTTGCCGCCGCGCCGGGCGATGTTGGCCCGGCGGGCGGCCGAGACCGCGCCGAGGATCCCGAAGAGGAACGTCCAGATCACCACCGGCCACCACCGCGGCGGGGTGGGACGCGCGGCGTTGCGCATCTCCTCCGGGTAGGGCACCAGGAGCTGCCCGGTCTGCGGGTACGGCGCCTCCCAGGGCGTCACCGTGCCGTAGGCGGGCGGCGCCGGCTTGACCGGCGGCGGCGCCGGGTTCGCCCAGGGCGGTGCGGTGGGGTACATCGGTTGTTGCGGTGGTTGCTGCTGCTGGGTCGTCATGGCGGGGGCCTTTCCGGTAGCGGCTCGGGTGCATCGCCGTGCCAGAGTGGCCTCATCATCGGCGGCCATCCCCGGAACATGAGCTACTTCTTGCCGATGTTCCACAGGTTCTGGATCTCGGCCGGGGTCAGCGCCCGCGACCAGACCGTCACCTCGTCGATGTCGCCGTCCATGGCGTTGGCGCCCGACTTCCACGTCCCGTCCTTCACCCAGTCGGACCGGCCCGGCGCCCCGGCCGTGGCCCGGGTCCCGCCCGGCGGCCCGGCCTGGTCGAACACGAAGCGCATGTAGGCGCCGTCGGAGGAGAAGGCCAGCAGGTAGTTGACGTCGCCGTTGGTCGACGTGCCCTTGAAGACCAGCCGGCCCAGGGCGATGCCGTTGGTGCTGGTCCAGCAGGCCACGGACATCGGTGCGGTCATCCGGTAGGCGGCGTTGGTGCTCTGCGCGTACGTGTTGGCGACGCGGGAGAAGCGCAGTGCCGGGTCCGGGTCGCCGCGCAGCCCGCTCGCGGCCAGCGCGCTGGTGCCGCTGACCGTGAGCGGGCTGACGTTCATCACGTCGGGGATCGAGGTGGTGTTGTTCATCCGCCAGTAGGAGACCGGCGTCGAGGCCACCACCGCCTGGTGGTAGAACGCCGACGTGGCCCAGGTCGGCGACGCGCTGGTCGAGCCGGTCCAGGCCGCCCGCGAGCTGCCCCAGGAGGTGCCGACCGCGCCGGTGCTGACGGCGAGCACGCAGACCACGGCGGCGGCGAGCGCGGGGTGGTTCCGGCTCCGGCTCTTCCTGAGTACGGGCAGAGCGAGGCTGAGCAGGATCAGCAGGAGTCCGGCGACCGGCGCCCCGCGCCCGAGGTAGAGCTTCACCAGCCCGGCGAGCGGCACCACGAGCCGGGCGGTGCCGATGATCTGCTGGGGGCGGATGAGCCGCGAGTCCGGTTGCGGGTTGGCGTCGCCCTTGGTCCGGTAGCGCCCGTCCGGCAACCGTTCGACAACACGGTGCGTGACCGGCTGCGCGTCGGCGCTGATCGGCTCCACGACGACGACGGTGCCGACCGGCACGACCGCCGTGCCGTGGTGGCCCGCGGCGACGACCACGTCACCGGGCCGGACCAGCGGCGTCATCGACCCGGAGGTGACGGTGTAGGCGTCCCAGCCCCACAGCAGCGGCACCACCACCCAGGCGCCGAGCGTCATCACGGTGACCACGGTCATCACCAGCACCACCTGGACGGCCTCGGCGACCAGCCGGGCGGGCTCGGTCGCCTGGTGGTGGTGGGTCCCGTGGCGGCGGCGGTCGGTGCCACGCCGGCCGTCGGCACGGCGATGCCGGCCGGACCGGATCCCGCGATCCGCGGTCCGGCGCACCGGCCCGCGTGATCGAGCGGGGATCAAACGGTCTGCGCCTCCCAGATGAACGTGGCCGACGCCGTCTTGTTCTGGGCGGCCGCCTGGTTCTGCACGGTCACCGTGAAGCGGTACGTCAGCTTCTCGTTCACGACGCTAGGCCCCAGACACCCACTCCGTTGGCGAACGCGTTCTTTGCGGCGAAGTCGGTCAGCGTCCCGGTGAACACCGTGCCGCCGGCCGACCGGCCGGCGCAGTTGCCGTTGGTGGAGGTGCTGCTGCCGGTCTCGACGGTCAGGTTCAGGTAGTCGGCCAGCCCGGTGCCGCCGACCGTGCTGCTGTACAGCTTGACCGAGGCGGGGACGGTGGCGCCCTTGTACGTGACGACGATGCACTTGGTCAGCGTCTGCCCGTTCACCAGGGCCCCGTCCGAGCCGCTGTTGAAGACCGCGCTGCCGGTGCCGTCGCTGGTGATCTCGGCGCCGCCGGAGGACCAGGTGTTGGTGGTCGAGGTGTTCCCGGTGAACACGGCCTGGGTGGTCCGCACCACCATGGTGGACGTCAGCGAGGCGCCGAGCAGCACACCCAACAGCGTTGCCACGCGCGTTCGGCTCAGCGCCATGTGCCTCTCCTTCGTACCCGCCGGTAGCTGGTCGAGGCTTCATTTCGGTTACGCAGCGTCACACTTGAGGGAAAGTCACCTGGACCTGCATCTCGGTGACCCAGCGGTCGAAGTCGCCGGGCGGGCAGTCGAGGTAGACCTCCCGGGCGTACCCCTCGCCGACGGCGCGGTAGCCGTTGGCCTCGATCCAGGCGCCGATCGTCTGCCCGGTCCGGAAGGCCAGGTCCATGTGCCCGTGGTGGATCAGCGTGGCCGCCCGATCGAGCGCCGGCAGCTCATACACCTCGAATCCGGGGTCGGCCGGTGGCTCGCCCTCGATCGGGAAGGCCGCGTTCACCGTGACGGCGTCCTCCCCGGCCACCGTGTGGTCCCGCTCGTACCAGGCCAGCGGCGGGCCGGCCATCCGTACCCCGGCCTGCTCCATCCGCTCGATCAGCTCGGGGTAGAGCGGCTGGAGGGCGGGACCGATGTCGGCCGCGAGGTAGTTCGCGCAGGGCGCGCTGAGCCGGGCGACCCGCTGCGCGGCGACCGGCTTGAGGACGACCTCGGCGGTGTCCAGCACCCCGGCCGTCTCGATCATCCGAAGCCGGGCGTCCACCCGGGCCAGCCGGGCGTTGTCGGCGGCCACCTGCTCGGCCAGCTGGGCCCGCCGCAGCCGGAGCATCCCGCGCAGCTCGGCCGGATCGATCTTCTCGCCGACCATGGTCTGCACCTGTTCCAGGGTGAAACCGAGGTCTTTGAGCGCGACGATGCGGTTGATCTGGGTGAGCTGGGCCGCGGTGTAGTAGCGGTAGCCGCTGGACGGGTCGACCCGGGCCGGCCGGAGCAGCCCGATCGCGTCGTAGTGCCGCAGCATGCGCACCGACACGCGGCCCAGGGTGGCGAACTCGCCGATCCCGAACAAGGGTCAGTTCTGGCCGTTGCCGAGGCCGACGCCCACGCCGGTGCCCTGGCCCTCTTCGCCGCCGCCGCCGTCGGCCGGCGTGGTGGCCCCGCCGGTCGGCGGGGTCGTCTCGTCGTCGGTCGGGTCGTCGGTCGGGTCGTCCGGCGGCTGGCTGTTCTGCGGCGGCGGGGTCGTCTTGGACGGTGTGGGCGACGCGGACTTGCTGGGGGAGGGCTTCTTGGTGGGCGTGATGTCCGGGATGTTCGGCCGGCTGTCACCCTCGGTCGGCTCGTCCTCGATCGTGGTCGTCGGCACCTGGGGCTCGCCGCTCTCGGTGGCCTCGGCGGACGGGGTAGTCGTCGGCTCGACCACGGCGCCGTCGCTGTTGGTGGTCCGCATGGCCAGGGCGAGCGCGAGGCCGGCCGCGGCGAGTCCCAGAGCGATGACCATGACGAGTACGGCCACCTGGCTCCGCGAGCCCCGCCTGCGCCGCGGCGGAGGCGCCGACGGCGGGACGTTGCGCGGCAACGGCACCGCCCGGGTCGGGGACGCCGGGCTCATCGGCGCGGTCAGGGCCGTGCCGGTCAGGGCCGTGCCGGTCAGGGTGCGGTAGTCGAGCGGCTTGGTCGCGGCGAGGGCCGCCTCGGCGAACTCGGCGGCGCTGTGGAAGCGGTCGTCCGGGTGCTTGGCCATGGCCCGGCTGATCAGCTCACGGACGGCCGGCGGCACCTCGTCGGGCAGCGGGGCCGGCTCGTCCTCGAGGTGCATGAGGGCGACCTGGAGCGCGTTGTCGCCGTCGAACGGCGGGCGGCCGGCGATGCAGTGGTAGGCCACGGCGCCCAGCGCGTAGATGTCGGTGGCCGGCGTGACCTTGCCCTTGGCGACCTGTTCCGGGGCCATGTAGAGGGCGGTGCCGACGATCGAGTTGACCCCGGTGACGCTGGTCACGGCGTTGGAGCGGGCCACCCCGAAGTCGACCAGGATGACCGCGCCGGTCGGCCGGATCATCAGGTTGCCCGGCTTCACGTCGCGGTGGACCGTGCCGTTCTGGTGGGCGGCGTGCAGGGCGTCGGCCGCCTGGGACACGATCGACATGGTCTCGGTGACGTCGAGCCGGCCCTGCTCCTTGAGGCGGGAGGACAGGGGCTCGCCCTCCACGTACGCCATGACCAGGTAGGCGCACTGGTTGTCGCCGTCGCCGGTGGAGCTGGCGTAGTCGAAGACCTCGACCACGCCCGGGTGCCGGAAGGCCGCCATCATCCGGGCCTCGCCGTAGAACCGCGCGGCGAATTCCGGGTCGGACATCATGTTGTCGCGCAGCACCTTGACCGCGATCGTGCGGCCGAGCACCACGTCGGTGCCCTTCCAGACATCGCCCATCCCGCCCGTGGCGATGCGCTCGTCCAACCGGTAACGGTTGTCGAGGAGATGACCGACATCGAGCACCAGACGAACCCTTATCTGTGTGGGGGGTGGATCAGTGCGGACGACGGACCATGCTACCCACGCGGGGCGTTCAGCGCCGGACCAGCGGTGGCACACGGCGCCCGGCCGCCGAGTCGGTGATGAGCTGGGCGAGGCGGCGTGACCTGGTTTCGTCGCGTTTGGCGCTGACCACCCAGTGGATCGCCGAGCGCTGATAGCCGGGGGACTGTGCCGAGAACCACTCCCAGGCGTGCGGGTCGGCCTTCAGCTCGGCAAGTTGCTCCGGCGTGAGCTGGGCGTCGGCCGGCTGCTCGTACGAGTACACCGCGACCCGGTCGGGCTTGCGCTCGTCGAACGCCTTCTGCCCGGCCGGGCGCATCAACCCCTGCTCGGCCAGCCGGGCGACGGTCGCGATGTTCACCGCGCTCCATACGCTGCCCTTCCGGCGCGGGGTGAACCGCACCTGATGGCGTTCGTCGTCGATGCGCCGGCCGATGCTGTCGATCCAGCCGAAGCACAGCGCCTGCTCGATCGCCTCGGTGTGGGTGATGCCCGGCTTCTTGACGTGCTTCTTGTAGTAGCCGACGAAGAGCTCCGGCGCCGAATCGTGGTGCTTTTCGAACCATTCGCGCAGTTCAGCGGCGTCGGTGAAGAACACGGCGTCGGTCATCGGCACAGCCTAGGACCGCCGGGCGGCAAGTCGCGCCGCCCGGCGGTGCGCATGTCAGGACTCGTGGTAGCCGCGACTCTCGGGAGTGACGATGACCGCCGACTCGGCCAGCTCGAGCTCTTCCTCCTGAGCCTGGCGCTCGGCCGCCGCCTGGGCCGCGTTCGCCGCCGCCCAGCCCACGGCCACGCCGATCAGGCCGACCCCGATCAGCAGGCCCCAGGGCAGGCCACGCCGGCGCCCGGCCAGCGCGTCGGCGGCCAGGGCCGCCCGCGTCCACGCCTCGTCCTTGGCCGCGGCCACCCGGTCGCCGGCGTTGCCCGCCAGCTTGAGCCCGGACTGTTGCGCCTGAGCCGCGAAGCCGGCCGCCTGGTCGGCGAACTGGGCCGACTTCCGGGCCGCCCGGTCGGCGACCTTGGACGACGTGCCGGCCGCCCGGTCGGCGAACTTCGACGACCGCTTGGCGGCCCGGTCGGCCAGCTTCGACGACCGCTTGGCCGCCCGGTTGGCCAGCTTGTTGGCCTTCGAGCTGGTCACGTCGACCGCGTGCACGCCCGCCTCACCGGCCGAGGCGACCGCAGACGACAGATAATCCCACGCCTGAGCGGCCGTCCGCTCGGCCTTGTTCTTCCTCGAGGACATAGTTTCGCCTTCCGCTCTGCAAGGGTCGGTCTCACCGTGCCCAACCGTCGCGGTGAGCAAACACGCGCGCAAACGTGCCACGTCTTCGCAACCGTAGTTGTCCGCGGCGGAAGACCTGAGTACCCTCCGCAACCGGGTCGTGGGTGGAGCGTCACCATGGGAAATCCGGTGGACCGGTGTGAGTAGGGTGGAGCGCGTTTGCAGGGTCGGCACTCAGGTGGTTAACAGGTTCGGTGCATAGCCTGGCGAGGCAGTTTCACCGGACTCTTCGGGGGTAGTCGACCCCGGTTTTTGAGCAGACGCTCGGGCGCGTCCCGGGTGGGTGGAGGTTGAGGGCGTGACGCTGTCGATAACACGGACGGCCGCCGACCAGACGGTCGAGGTGGCACCCGCGGGGGAGATCGACGTAGAGAACGCGTACCTGATCAAGGATGCGGTGGTGGCCGCGATGGCGGAGGGGACGCCGAGCCGCATCGAGCTCAACATGCAGGACGTGACCTTCATCGACTCGGTGGGGATCAGTGCTCTGGTGAGCGCACATCAGATGGCCGGGATCTCCGGGGTCAAGGTCGTCGTGACGAAGCCCAGCCGGTTCGCCCATCGACAACTGTGGGTGACGGGGCTGCTGGGTCTGTTCGGTAATCCCGACCCGCACGGCGAGGGCCGGAACCAGCCGGCGGTGTCCGGCACCTGACCGTGAGTAGCGGCAAGTGTCCGACATCCGACCGTGAAACGCTCTCTCCTTAAAGCTTTCTTTCATACCGTGGTCGCGCCACAGGAGTTGCGGAATAGTGCGCTCCCGTGGCGCGACTTCTGTTGGGTACGAGCATCAGCCGGCGGTACGTGCTGATCCGCGCCATCGGTCAGGGCGGCGTCTCCACGGTCTACGCCGCGGTCGACGCCGTGCACGGCCGCAAGCTTGCGGTGAAGGTGCTGGCCCCCGCGGTCGGCTCGAACGCCCGGCGCGAGGCGATGATCACCGACCGGCTGCGCCACCCGAGCGTGCCGCGGGTCTTCGAGTGTGGCGAGGCGCCGCTGCCCGACGGCACCGTCGTCCCGTACGTGGCGATGGAACTGCTCGACGGCCGGCCGCTGACCGCCCGCCTGGCCCGTGGCCCGCTGCCCTGGCGCGAGGCCGCCCGGATCGCCGCCACCGCCGCCGACGTGCTGGCCGTGGCCCACCGCCGCGGCGTGGTGCACCGCGACCTCTCCGCCCGCAACGTGATGCTCACCCCGACCGGCCCCAAGATCATCGACTTCGGCCTGGCCCGCGAGTTCGACGCCGCCGGGCCGGAGAAGGACGACGTCTACCCGCTGGGTGTGCTGCTGTACGAGATGGTGATGGGCCGGTCGCCGTACCCGGCCGCCGTCGCCGCCACCATCCGGGCCGCCGGTCGGACCGCCTGCCTGGCGCCGACCCCGGTCCTGCCCGTTCCGGGCCTGCCGTCCCGCCTGCGTGACCTGGTCCGCGCCTGCATGGCCAAGAGCCCCGGGCTGCGCCCCGCCGCGCGGGACGCCGCCCTCAACCTCTGGGGCCTGCTCGACACGCCCCAGGGCGCGACCATCACCTAGCCGGTGACCCAGGGCGGCGGGCCGTCGAAGCCCAGCGACATGACCTCGAAGAGCGCGCCCGCGCCGGCGCCGATCGCCGGCCCGCTCTGGCGAGCCATCCAGCTCAGCATCGCCCGCGCGTCCGGTCCGCCGGGACCCAGGCCCTTGGTGTACTCGGCGTGCGCCTCGAGCGAGGCGATGCCCCGCTCGAGCGGGTCGCCGGTGATGTCGACGCCGTGCGTCGGGTTGGCCGAGCCGCCGTACGCGACGAAGCGCACGCCGCCCCACGCGGGCAGGTCGAGCTCCGGGAAGATCCACCGGTTGCCGGCGTCGCGGGCGGCGTCCAGCGCGGCCAGCCCGACCGCGCGATGGTCGGCCTGGTTGACCATGCCCCCGATCATGCGGACGTTGAAGTCGCCGCTGACGATGATGTCCGGGCGGTGCCGGCGGATCGCCGAGGTGATGTCCCGGCGCAGCGCCGGCCCGTACTCGACGATCCCGTCCTGATGGGTGAGGAACTCGACCACCTCGACGCCCACCTCGCGGGCCCCGGCCCGTTCCTCGTCGCGGCGCATCGGCCCGGCCTGGTCCGGATGTATCGAGTCGATGCCCGCCTCGCCGCTGGTGGCGAGCAGGTAGGTGACGGTTTTGCCCTGGGCGGTCCAGCGTGCCACGGCGGACGCGGCGCCGTACTCGATGTCATCGGGGTGAGCCGCCACGCACAGGCAGCGTTCCCAGTCCTCCGGCAGCGCCGGTAGCAGGTCGTTCATAACTGGTTATTGTTCTGCTTGTGGACCTCAAGCGCCTCCACCCTCAGGCTCGTTCGGCCATTAGTGCGCAGCAGCGTGCTCCGCTGACCTTGGACAATCTCGCCGAGGTACGCCGGAGCATGGCCGACGCCGCGCCCGTCGAGATGGGCCCCGGCCCGGCGGTCCGCGATGTCGCCGAGGTGGACGCCGGTGGGGTGCCCGCCCGGTTCTATCGCGACATCGACGACGCGCCGGTGCTGGTCTACGCCCACGGTGGCGGCTGGGTGCTGGGCGACCTGGAAACCCACGACGGGCTGTGCCGGCGGATCGTGCACGACTCCGGCTGGTCGGTGCTGGCCGTGGACTACCGGCGGGCGCCGGAACACCCGTACCCGGCGCCGGTGGACGATGTGGAGCGCGCGCTGCGCTGGCTTCCGCCGGATCGGACGGTCGCGGTGGGCGGCGACTCGGCCGGCGGGCATCTCGCCGTGGTGGCGGCCCGGCACGCGGCCCGCCCGATCGCCGCGCAGGTGCTGATCTGCCCGGCCCTCGACCCGGCGATGAGCTACCCGCCCCTGGACGACTACGGGCTGCACCGGGAGGAGATGGCGTTCTTCTGGGCCGCGTTCGCCCCGGACGGGTTGCCCGAGCAGGCCGACCCGACGCGGATGGACCTGGCCGGGATGCCGCCCGCGCTGATCGTCGCGGCCGAACTGGACGTGCTGGTCAGCGACGCGCAGCGGTACGCGGCCCGGCTCCAGGACGCCGGCGTGCCCGTGATCGCCTCGGTCTACCAGGGCCTGAACCACAACTTCCCGCGCAAGCTGGCGATCTTCGACGCCGCCGCGATCGTGGTCGCCCAGATCGGGGCGTTCCTGCGCAGCCGGGCGATCACAACGCCGGGGTCTGCACCCTGATCGACTCGAGGTTCAGCCGCACGTCGCGGTTCTCGGACGGCGACCGTAGCGGCGTCACCGAGGCGTAGCCCTCGGCCAGCGCGGCCAGGTCGGTGCCGGGCTCCAGGTTCTCCTGCGCGGCCTGCACCGCCGTGCGGACAAAACCCTCGGACCGCTCGGCGATGCTCACCTGCACCTGGCCGAACCGGGCCAGCGACGCCCGGCGCAGTCCCCGGATCCCGTCCACGTGCAGGTCGGGCACGTTCAGGTTGAGGATCGTGCCGACCGGCGTGTGCGCGAGCACCGGCAGCAGCTTGACGGCCAGGCCGGCCGCGCTGCCCCAGTGCCGCTTCTCGTCGGTCTCGTCGAGCTGATCGATCGCGGCGCCGCCACTGGCCACCGACCCCTGCACCGGGGTGAGCACGTCCAGCGACACGGCCAGCCCGCGGAGTCCGGCGTGGGCCGCGGTGAGCGTGGCGCCGACCGTACCCGAATGGATCACCGCCGCCCCCGCGTTGGCCCCGCGGTTGATCCCGGAGAGCACCACCGCCGGGGCCTCGCCGAAGGCCTCCCGCAGCGCGAGCAGCACGATGAACGCGGGCGACGCGGCCACCCCGTACGCGGGCACGTTCCGGGCCCCGGCCAGCTCCCGCGGCTCTACGACGATCTTGCCGTCCTCCTCGATCGCGGTCATCGACGCGCTGCTGCCGCTCGCCTCGGTCATCGGCGCCGCCACCACGACGTCGTGCCCGGCCCGCAGCACGGCCTTGGCCAGCCACCGGATCCCCGGCGTGTCGATGCCGTCGTCGTTGGTGATCAGGATGCGCTCGCTCACGCGAACACCATGCCGCTGCTCATGCCCCAATTGTCACGGATGGCGGCGACGGGTGCCCGGCAAACGTCAGTAGCGCAGCACCATGGAGTTCAGTTCCATGACCACGTCGGTGAGATCGGGGCGGGCCCGCAACAGCTCTTCCACGCGTACGCGCCAAGCACCGCGCTCGATGTCGGCGACCCGCCGGTCGCCCCCGGTGCGCCGCAGGTTGTCGGCCAGCCGGGCCCGGGTGTCGGTCAGCGCGTCGTGGATGTCCGGACCGAGCCGCCGCCACACCTGGTCGGCGAAGTCCTCGAAGTAGGGCGCCTCGGCCATGATGACGAAGGCCCGGGCGGCGTCCCAGGCGACGCGAGGCATGTGCGTGACCATGGTCATGGCCTCATGATGACCTCAGAACGTGATGATCGCCACACCCTTCATCGAGTGCGCTACCACTCTCACCAGCCCGCGGGGGTGCACCGGCCGCCGGCCCCGACCGGCTCCACCTGGAGCGTGGCGTGGTCGATCGAGAAGTCGTCGTGCAGCGCCTCCCGCGCCCCGGCGAGCACCGCGGCCAGCTCGGCCGCCGGTTCGAGGCTGAGGTGGGCCGAGGCCACGTCCATGCCCGAGGTGAGCGTCCAGACGTGCAGGTCGTGGACGTCGCAGACGCCGGGCACGGCGGCCAGGCGGGTGCGCACGACGGCCACGTCCAGGTGTTTCGGCGCGGCCTGGACCAGGATGCGGACGGCCGACCGGGCCAGCGCCAGCGTCCGGGGAAGGATCATCAGCGCCACCACGACGGCGACGATCGGGTCGGCGTACGACCACCCGGTGAACGCGATCACCACGGCGGCGACGATGACCCCGGCCGAGCCGATCAGGTCGCCGACCACCTCGAGATAGGCCCCGCGGACGTTGATGCTCTCTTCCGCGCCCTCGCGGAGCAGCAGGAACGCCACGATGTTGATGATCAGGCCGCCGGTGGCCACCAGCAGCATCCAGCCGGCCGGGACGTCAGGCGGGTCGGTGAACCGGCGGACCGCCTCGATCAGCACGTAGATCGAGACGCCGGTCAGCAGCAGCGCGTTGGCCAGCGCGGCGAGCACCTCGAGCCGGTAGAGACCGAACGTCCGCTGGGAGTCGGGGCCCTGGGTCCGGCCGGCGGCGGTGATCGCGGCCAGCGCCATCGCGATGCCGAGCACGTCGGTGAACATGTGGCCGGCGTCGGACAGCAGCGCCAGGGAACCGGTGGCCCAGGCCGCGCCCGCCTCGACCAGCATGAACGCCGCCAGCAGACCGCCCGCCCACCACAACCGGCGGCGGTGCCGGGCGCCACCGTGCCGGGCCGCGCCCCCGTGGTCGTGACCTGCTCCCATGACACAACCCTCCGACGCGGCGCCCAGCCTTGGCCAATGTATGTTCACATCGCTATGTATGCAAGTTGAACTCGATTGCCATTGCCGGGGTACTCCTTGAGTGACAACCGCTTCCGAAGGGAAGGACCGTAGTCAGTGCTCAAGCGAACTCTTGCGATCGCGGCCATGGCGGCGTTGGCCGTCACCGCGGGTGCGACGCCCGCCACGGCGTCGTCGCACGAACACCTCGAGACCACCTTCGACCTGCCCGCCGGGTTCC
The DNA here is from genome assembly GCF_040682035.1 of Actinoplanes sp. NPDC051470. Classification (NCBI taxonomy): domain Bacteria; kingdom Bacillati; phylum Actinomycetota; class Actinomycetes; order Micromonosporales; family Micromonosporaceae; genus Actinoplanes; species Actinoplanes sp. NPDC051470. The sequence continues at coordinate 173,527 of NZ_JBFBAA010000007.1, read as the reverse complement.
AGCCCGAAGGCATCGCGATCGGTAAGGCCCCGTACGCCTACTTCGGCTCCCGGGCCGACGGCGACATCTACCGGGTCAGCCTGAAGTCGGGCCGGGGCGAGGTCATCTCGCAGGGCCCCGGCACACCGTCGCTGGGCCTGAAGCTCGACCGGGACGGCCGGCTCTTCGTGGCCGGCGGCACCGGCGGCGACGCCCGGGTCGTCGACGTCCGCAGCGGCCGGGTGCTCAAGTCGTACCCGCTCCAGACCGGCGCCGCGTTCATCAACGACGTGGCCTTCGCCGGCGGCTCGGCCTGGTTCACCGACTCGGCCAACCCGAACCTGCACCGGGTCAAGTACGGCCGGCACGGCGCGCTGCCCGCCGCGGCCAAGGCGGTGCCGCTGACCGGCGACATCGTCTACCAGCCCGGCAACAACGCCAACGGCATCGTGCCCTCGCCGGACGGCAACGGCCTGATCATCGTGCAGTCCAACACCGGCCTGCTGTTCCGCAGCACGTTCACCGGCGTCACCCGGAAAATCGACACCGGCGGCGTCCTGGTGCCGAACGGCGACGGGCTGTGGCTGCGCGGCCGTTCGCTCTACGTCGTGCAGAACCGGGACAACAAGATCACCGAGATCAAGCTGGACGGCTCGGGCACCCACGGCCGGGTCGTCTCGACGACCACCTCGGCGGGCTTCGACGTGCCCACCACGATCGCCGAGTACGCCGGCCGCTTCTACCTGCCCAACGCGCGGTTCACCACGCCGCCGACCCCGGCCACGCCGTACAACGTCACCTCGGTGCGGATTCCCTGACCGGGTCCGGCAGCCAGCCGGGATCGGTGCCCACCGTGGTGAGGCGCTGAGTGGCCCGGGAGAGCGCGACATAGAGCGTCCGTACGCCGGACGGGTCGACCGCGATCTCTCCCGGGCCGACCAGCACCACCGCGTCGTACTCCATGCCCTTGGCCTCGATGGCGGTCACCACCTGCACCCGCTCGGGCAACCCGGTCAGCCAGGACGCCACCTCGTCGCGGCGCGGCACCGGGGCGATCACGCCGATCGTGCCGTCCACGTCGGCGAGCTGCTTCTCGGCCACCTCACGCACCGCGTCGGGCAGCTGGCCCGCCGCCACCACCAGGTCGACCGGCTCCACGCCGGTGCTGCGGACCGCGGTCGGCAGCGGCAGGTCGGGCATGATCGTGCGGATCACCGAGGCGGCCACCGCGAAGATCTCCGACGAGTTGCGATAGTTCGTGGTCAGCGCGTACGTGTTGCGCTTGCGGGTGCCGAGCGCCCGCTCACGTGCCCGGTCGAGTTCGCCCGGGTCGCCCGACCACGCGGTCTGGGCCGGGTCGCCGACGATCGTCCAGGACGCGTACTGCCCGCGCCGGCCGATCATCCGCCACTGCATCGGCGACACGTCCTGCGCCTCGTCGACCACCACGTGCGCGTAGTCGCGGTAGTCGTCGTCCCGCTCGACCGCCTGCGCCCGGGCCGCGGCCATCCGGTCGGACTGCGTGGTGACCTCCTGGATCCCGTCGCGGACGTGGAACGGGTTGACCTTCTTCTTCTGCGCCCGCCGGGGCCGGCCCAGCAGCTCGTCCAGCTCGTCCAGCAGCGCCACGTCGGCGATCGTCGGCTCGGGGCCGAACCGCCCCTCCAGCGCCGCGATCTCGGTGCGGCTCAAGATCCCCGTCGCGTACGACCGCAGCCGCGCCGGCTCGCGCAGCCACTCCAGCACCCGGGCCGGGGTGAGCCGCGGCCACCACGCCTTGAGGAAGTCCCGGAAATCGCCGCGGTCGGCCAGCTCGGCCTCGAAGTCGCGTTTCTCGGGCAGACCGGCCACCCGGTGCTGCCGGGCCTGGGACCAGAGGGCATCGAAGACCCGGTCGAAGCCGGCCCCGCGCACCTCGTTGCGCCGCGCGCCCCGGGGCAGCGCGGCCCGCCGGATCTTGTCCAGGTCGGCCCGGCCCAGCCGCAGCAGCGTGCCCCGGTAGAGCAGCCGCAACTCGTCGGGCGCCCCGGGCACCGCGTCGTGCGAGGCCCGTTCGAGCACCTTGCGCATCCGCAGCGAGCCCTTGACCGCGGCCACGTCGGTCGGGTCGGTGCGCGTGGCGGAATAGCCCACCACCAGCGACCCGAGCGACCGCAGGGTGGCCGTCTCCTCGCCCAGCGACGGAAGCACCGTGGCGATGTAGGTGACGAACACCCCCGACGGCCCGACGACCAGGATGCCGCCGCCGGCGAACCGGCTCCGGTCCGAATACAGCAGGTACGCCGCCCGGTGCAGGGCCACGGCGGTCTTGCCGGTGCCCGGCCCGCCGGTCACGATCGTCACGCCGGACGCGGGGGAGCGGATCGCGTCGTCCTGCTCCCGCTGGATGGTGGCGACGATGTCGCGCATGCCGGTCCCGGTCGCCTTGGACAGGCTGGCCAGCAGGGCGCCGTCGCCGACCACCCGCATGCCGTCCGGCGCCGCGTCCGGGTCGAGCAGGTCGTCCTCGATGCCGGTGACCTTCTCGCGGCTGGACTGGATCATCCGGCGCCGGACCACGCCCATCGGGTCGGCCGGGGTGGCCCGGTAGAACGCGGCCGCGGCCGGCGCCCGCCAGTCGACCACCAGCGGCTGCGAGTCCTGGTCGCGGATGCCCATCCGGCCGACGTAGTGCACGGCCTCGGTGGTCAGGTCGAGGCGGCCGAAGACCAGCCCCTCGTACTCGGTGTCGAGCGCGTGCCGGCGCCGGGCCGCGTGGAACACCATGGCGTCGCGCTCGACCAGCGCGCCGTACGTGCCGACGCCGGCCATGCGGTAGCCGTCCCGTTCGGCCCGGGAGGCGTCCTGGCGCAGTTCCGCGAGCCGGGCGTAGACCCGGTCGACGTGCTCCTGCTCGACGGCGATCTCCTGCTGAAGGATGGTGGCGTCGCTCAAGTTCGATCTGCTCCCTCGTGGTTCGCCCCCGCCCGGGCCGCGTGCGGCCGCGAAAAGGGGGACATACGAACCTACTCCTGAGCAGTGCCCCGCGTCGATCGCGGCGCGCTATGCGGCCTCATCGAAACCTTCCGCCGCCCGCCGCCCGCGCCCCTGCCTGATCGGCGTCGCGCCGGCCGCGCGGCGCACCACGTCGCGGATCGTGGTGGTCACCTCTTCCGGGCGCTCCAGCATCAGCATGTGCCCGCCGCCGGCCAGCACGGTCGCCTCGGCACCCGGCAGGGCCCCGGCGATGGACTCCGCGCAGGCCGGGGGAGTGAGCCGGTCACGGTCACCCACCAGGACCGCGGCGGGTACGCCGGTCCACGCGGCCAGCGTCTCCAGGCGCTGCTGGGCCCCGATCGAAGGCCGGAAGCCACCGATCGACCGCAGCGAGGCGCGGCCCACCCCGCGCATGGTCACGGTCAGCGAGGTGTCGTCGCAGTCGTCGCCGAACAGCAGCCACCGGACCGTGGGCCGCAGCACCGGCGTCATCATCCGGTGTGGCCGCCACGTGCCGCAGCGGGCCAGCACGCCGGCGCCGATCGTCTCGTAGTAGCGGAACAGCGTGGCCAGCTGGGCCGGCATCCCGTAGCGGGTGTGCGTGTGCCCCTCGGCCGTGGTGGAGACGAGGACCAGCCCGGCCACCCGCTCGGCGAACTCCTCGGGGTGGTCGGCCGCGTACTCCATGATCGTCATGCCGCCCAGTGAGTGACCCACGAGCACCACCGGCCCGGTCGGCGCCGTCGCCCGGATCACCTCGGCCAGGTCGGCGCCGAGCTGGGGCAGCGTGGCCGCCTTGAGCAGGGTGGCGTCGGAGCGGCCGTGGCCGCGGGCGTCGTACGCCACGACCCGCACGTCACCGAGCGCCTTGACCTGGTGGTGCCAGATGTGGCGGTCGAGGCACCAGCCGTGCAGCAGGATCACGGTCACCGGGGCGTCGGCCGGTCCCGACGTCTCGACCTGCAACCGCACGCCGTCCGGAAGGGTCACTTCCGAGCGTTCGGGCATGGGCACCTCCGCGAGTCGCACGCCCCCGCTATACCCGCGGGTAATAAGCATCACGCGTGTAGATGCAAATTGCAAAGGTCATTCACGGTACGACGTGAGCTGCGTCGCAGTGGGTGCCCGAGCCGTTCCGCTCGGCAAGAATGACCTCATGACGGCCCCCTCGCCCTCCACGACGCCCGCCGCCACCGACCTGGCCCGCAGCCCCGCGAACGCGCTGGCCGCCCTGGTCGCGGGCAACCGCCGCTTCGTCAGCGGCCGGCCGCAGAACGGCCACGACGTCTCCGCCGCGGCCGCCGTCTCCGGTGGCCAGCAGCCGCACGCCGTCGTGCTCGGCTGCATCGACTCCCGCGTGCCGCTGGAGGCGATCTTCGACCAGACCTTCGGCTCGATCTGCGTGGTGCGCTCCGGCGGTCACGTGGTCGACCGGGCGGTGGCCGGCTCGGTGAGCTTCGCGGTGAGCGCCCTGGGCGTGCCCCTGATCGTGGTGCTCGGCCATGTGCGGTGCGGCGCGGTCACCGCGACGGTGGAGGCCCTGCGGGCGGGCGAGCGTCCCGGCGGCGACATCGGCTACCTGGTCGACGAGATCGCGCCGGCGGTCGAGGCGGTCGGCGCCGACGATCCCGACGCCCCCGACAAGGCGATGCGCGCCCACGTGACCCGCACCGCCCGCCGCATGCGCGACCTGTCGGGCGTCACCGAGGCGATCGCGGCCGGCCGTGTCGACGTCGTCGGCGCCATCTACGACCTCGACACGGGCTGGGTCGAGCTCCTCGACTGAGGCCGTTGGTCTTGATCTTCAGGAAATGCGAAAACGCCCATCCGTCCCGCCGGGGGAGGATGGGCGTTCGCGGTGGAGCGGCGGGGCCGGGATCAGCCCTCGAAGACGCCGGCGTCGACCAGGCGCTTCTCGGTGTCGGCCCAGCCGTGCGCCGGGTGGGCGGCGTCGAGGGCGCTGAGCTCGGTGCGGACCTTCGCGCCGTGACCGGCCGCGACCAGGCCGCGGATCTCTTCGACGAAGGCGTCGGAGTCGGTGCGGAGGTGGTTGGTGCGGCCGTTGGTCAGGTTACGCACGTAGGCGAAACGGCCTTCGGCCAGCGGGATCAGGTACTTGTACTCACCAAGAACGCTGAGCGCTCCGCCAGAACCCTGACCGGCGCGGACTGAGGCGCGGGCGGTCTTTGAGGTGTTGCTCGCCACGGCGGTACTCCTAAGGGAAAAGCATGTGCAGAAAAAGGCCGCAGTAATCGTACACGAGGGCGGTCATGCCGTGCCGTCGGAGCAGGTCCGGGCGTTAGGCCGGGTGTGCCCCTGTGGCCGGTCCCATAGTCGATATTGCGGTTTCTCTGGCGCACCATCCGTGGCAACCGGCATCATGGGACACGATCAACCGCGGTCGAGGTCGTAGGGGAAGACGCATCTCGGTCCTCGGGAGGTCACCGTGCAAACGTGTGGCGTCGTATACGTCCACTCGACCCCACTCGCCGTGTGCCAGCACGTCGAGTGGGCGATCGCGCGCGTCCTCACCGCGCCGGTCACCCTGCACTGGACGGCGCAGCCGGTTGATCCCGCCATGCGCCGGGCGCAGTGTTCCTGGTCGGGACGACAGGGGACTGGCGCCGAGCTGGCTGCTGCCCTCAGGCAGTGGCCCATGATCCGTTTCGAGGTCACCGAGGAGCCCAGCCCGGGCGTCGACGGTGAGCGCTTCATGCACGTGCCCGGCCGTGGCCTGTTCCACGGCACGATGGGCGCGTCCGGCGACATCCAGATCGGCGAAGATCGGCTGCGCTCGATCATGGCGTCGGCCCCCGCGCCCGAGGCCCTCTCGCACGCGCTGGAGAAGGCGCTGGGCACGGCCTGGGACGCCGAGCTGGAGCCCTATCGCTACGCGGGCGACGGTGCCCCGGTGACGTTGCTCACCCGGGTCGGCTGATCGTCGCTCAGAGCGGGATGTTGCCGTGCGCCCCGCGTGCGGCCGGGGCCGCGGCCAGGGCCTCGGCGATGCGGCGGCGGGTGTCCTCGGGCTTGATCGTGTCGTCCACGACGCCGATCTCCAGGGCCCGGCCGACCCCACCGGCGACCCGGATCTGCTCGGCGACCAGTTCCTCGCGCAGCGCCTCACGCCGCTCGTGCGGGACGGCCGCCAGCTTCCGGCGGTGCAGGATGTTCACCGCGGCGCTCGCGCCCATCACCGCGATCTCGGCGTCCGGCCAGGCGAAGACGGCGGTCGCGCCGAGCGCGCGGGAGTTCATGGCGATGTACGCGCCCCCGTACGCCTTCCGGGTGACGAGGGTGACCCGCGGGACGACCGCCTCGGCGAAGGCGTGCAGCAACTTGGCGCCGCGGCGCACCACGCCGTCCCACTCCTGGCTGAGGCCGGGCAGGTAGCCGGGCACGTCCACCAGCACGATCAGCGGCACGCCGAGCGCGTCGCACATCCGCACGAAGCGCGCGGCCTTCTCGGCGCTGGTGGCGTCCAGGCAGCCGCCGAGCCGCAGCGGGTTGTTGGCGATGACGCCGACCGTGCGCCCGGCGAACCGTCCCAGCGTGGTCACGACGTTCGGGGCCCACTTGGCGTGCAGTTCCACCCCGGGCTCGTCGAGCAGGGCCCGGACCAGGGGCTTCACGTCGTACGCCCGGTTGGTCTGCGCCGGGAGAAGCGCACCCAGGTCGTGGTCCGTGGCGTCCACCGGGGTGAGCCGGCCCTGGTGACCGAGCAGGGTGGTGAGCCGGCGGGCCTCGGCCAGCGCGGTCGCGTCGTCCTTGGTGGTGATGTGCACGACGCCGGACCGCCGGCCGTGCGGCTCGGGGCCGCCCAGCCGCTCCATGTCGACCTGCTCGCCGGTGACGCTGCGGACCACCTCGGGGCCGGTCACGAAGATCCGGCCGGCCTTGCTCATGATCACGATGTCGGTGAGCGCCGGACCGTACGCCGCGCCGCCGGCCGCCGGGCCGAGGACCACCGAGATCTGCGGCACCCGGCCGGACGCCCGCACCATCGCCGCGAAGATCTGGCCCACGGCGTCCAGCGCGACCACGCCCTCCGCGAGGCGGGCGCCCCCGGAGTGCCAGAGGCCGATCACCGGTACGCGCTCCCGTACGGCCAGATCGATCGCGTCGACCACGTGCTGGCACCCCACGACGCCGAGGGCGCCGCCCATCCGGGTGCCGTCCGACGCGAACGCGATGGCCGGCGTGCCCTCCACCAGGCCGCGGGCGTACAGCACACCGCTGTCGTCCCGCGGCGCGAGCAGCCGCAACGTCCCCTGATCGAAGAACCCCCGCAGCCTCAGCTCCGGGTCGCGCTCATCGGCGGTGGTAGATCCGGTCTCCGAGGAAAGGGTCGTCACGGCTGCTCCCAGCTGACGGTCAGACGCGGGTGAAGACGAGCGCCACGTTGTGGCCACCGAAGCCGAACGAGTTGTTGATCGCGGCCGGGATGTCCATCGGGCGGGCCTTGTGGGCCGCCACGTCGAGGGTCAGCTCGTCGTCCGGGTCGTCCAGGTTGATCGTGGGCGGGACGACACCCTCGCGGATGGCCAGCACCGTGGCGATCGACTCGAGCGCCCCGGCCGCGCCCAGCAGGTGGCCGGACATGCTCTTGGTCGAGGTGAGCACCGGGTGGTCGCCGATCGCGGTCCGGATGCCGTGGATCTCGGCCATGTCGCCGACCGGGGTCGACGTGGCGTGGGCGTTGATGTGCACGATGTCGGCCTTGGTCAGGCCGGCGTCCTGGATGGCCTTGGTCATCGCGCGGATGCCGCCCTCACCCTGCGGGTGCGGCTGCACGATGTCGTACCCGTCCGAGGTGATGCCGGCCCCGGCGAGCCGGGCGTAGATCCGGGCGCCGCGCGCTTCGGCGTGGTCGGCCCGCTCGATGACCAGGGAACAGGCGCCCTCGCCGAGCACGAAACCGTCCCGGCCCTTGTCCCACGGACGGGACGCGCGCTGGGGATCGTCGTTGCGCGTCGACATGGCGCGCATCGCGGCGAAGCCGGCCATCGGCAGCGGGTGCACGACGGCCTCGGTGCCGCCGGTCACCACCACGTCGGCCCGGCCCGACCGGATGATGTCGAGACCCAGGGCCATCGCCTCGGCGCCGGTGGCGCAGGCGCTGGCCATCGAATGCACGCCGGCCTTGGCGCCCAGTTCGAGGCCGACGTACGCGGCCGGGCCGTTCGGCATCAGCATCGGCACCGTGTGCGGGCTGACCTTGCGCGGCCCGGAGGCCTCCAGGATGTCGTCCTGGATGAGCAGGGTCTGCGCGCCGCCTATTCCGCTGCCGAAGCTGACCGCCAGCCGCTCGCCGTCCAGCCCCGAATCGGCCAGCCCGGAGTCGGCCCAGGCCTGGTGCGCGGCGATCAGCGCGATCGCCTCGGACCGGTCCAGCCGGCGGAGCTTGACCCGCTCGAGAACCTCGGACGGCTCGACCGCGAGCTGCGCGGCGATGCGTACCGTCAGTTGCTCGGCCCACTCCTGGGTGAGAGCACTCACCCCGGAGCGGCCGGCGAGCATGGCGTCCCAGGTCGACGCGACGTCCCCGCCCAACGGGGTGGTCGCGCCGAGCCCGGTGACGACGACGTCTGGCCTGCTCATGTCAGTGGTTCGCCTCGATGAACGAAACGGCGTCGCCGACGGTCTTCAGGTTCTGGACCTCGTTGTCGGGGATCTTCACACCGAACTTCTCCTCGGCGGCGACCACGACCTCCACCATGGAGAGCGAGTCGACGTCCAGGTCATCGGTGAAGGACTTCTCCTCGGCGACGTCGTCCGGGTTCACGCCGGCGACCTCCTCGAGGATCTCGGCGAGGCCGGAGGTGATCTCAGCGCGGGTTGCCATCGTCAGTTGTTTCCTTCCATCGGTGGGGATATCGCTACGGACAGCGGATGACCTGTCCGGCGTAGGTGAGGCCGCCGCCGAAGCCGAACAGCAGCACCGGGGCGCCGGACGGCACCTCACGGCGCTCGACCAGCTTGGACAGGGCCAGCGGCACGCTCGCCGCGGAGGTGTTGCCGGACTCGACCAGGTCCTTCGCGACCACGACCTCAGGGCCGAGCCCCAGCCGCTTCACGATGCCGTCGATGATGCGGGTGTTCGCCTGGTGGGGGACGAAGGCGGCCAGGTCGCTGGGCTTGACGCCGGCCCGCTCGCAGGCCTCCATCGCGAACGGCGCGAGCGCGGTGGTGGCCCAGCGGAAGACGATCTGGCCCTCCTGCTCGATGTACGGCCGCCAGCCCTCGATCCGCAGCACGTCGCCCTTGTCCGGCGCCGAGCCCCAGAGCACCGGGCCGATGCCCGGCTCCTCGCCCTCGGGCACCGCGGTCACCACGGCCGCCCCGGCGGCGTCGCCGAAGAGCACCGCGGTCGAGCGGTCGGTCCAGTCGGTGACGTCGGAGAGCTTCTCGGCGCCGATCACGATCGCGTTGCGCGCGGCGCCGGCCCGGATCGCGTGGTCGGCGGTGCCGAGCGCGTAGGAGAAGCCGGAACAGGCGGTGTTCAGGTCGAAGGCGGCCGGCGCCGGGATGCCCAGCCGGGACGCGACCCGGGTGGCGACGTTCGGGCAGCGGTCGACCGAGGTGCAGGTGGCCACCGCGACCATGTCGATGTCGGCCGCGGTCAGGCCGGAGCCGGCCAGCGCCTTCTCGGCCGCGAAGGTGGCCATGTCGGCGACCGTCTCGTTGACCGCGAGGCGGCGCTCGGCGATGCCGACCCGGTCGCGGATCCACGCGTCGTTGGTGTCGACGATCTTGGCCAGGTCGTGGTTGGTGACGACGCGGGACGGTTGGTAATGGCCCATCGCGACGATGCGGGAACCAGCGTTCATCGGGCAGCTCCTTCGTTCGCGGGACGGGCCGTCACTGCGGCCCGCCGATGCGCGCCAGCGGCTGGCCGGGCGCGACCGGGTCGTCGTCGTGAGCCAGCCACTCGGTGAGGACGCCGGGTGCGTGTGCGGCCACGTCGACGCCGCCCTGGCGGGTGATGACCTGACCGATGACCTGGCCGGTGGACACCGGCTGGCCTTCGGTCAGGTCGTCGGCGGGGTGGAACAGGCCGGCGCCGGCCGCGACCACGACCCGGAACAGCGGGGTCGGCTCGAGGCTGGGCGCCATGCCGTGCCGGGCGATCAGATCGCGGGCGGCGGGCAGGTCGTCGGGGGTGTTCAGGGTCAGGATCTCGGGGGCGTCGTCGCCCTTGAGCTCCCGCTTGACCAGACCGGCCAGGGTGCCGGCCGGTGGCAGCTCGATGATCGCGGTCACGCCCAGGTCGCGCAGCGTCCGCATGCACAGGTCCCAGCGGACCGGCGCGGTGACCTGGCGGACCAGGCGCTGGAGCATCTCGCGGCCGTGGGCGACCGCGGTGCCGTCGAAGTTGGAGAGCAGGATCCGGGCCGGGGCGGAGGTGGTGATCCCGCCGGCGATCGCGGCCAGCGCCTCCTCGGCCGGACGCATGTACGGCGTGTGGAACGCGCCCGCCACCGGCAGGGCGCGGACCCGGGCGCCGTCCACGGTCAGGGTGGCCAGCGCGTCGAGGGCGCCGGCGGCGACGATCTGGCCGGCGCCGTTGCGGTTGGCCGGGTAGAGCTTGGCCTCCTCGATGGCGGCCACCACCGCGTCGGCGTCGCCGCCGAGCACCGCGCTCATGCCGGTCGGCTCGAGCGCGCAGGCGGCGGCCATCTCGCGGCCCCGGACGCCGGCCAGCGTGATCGCGGTCTCCGGCGGGATCACCTCGGCCAGCGCGGCGGCGCCGAGCTCACCGACGCTGTGCCCGGCGACCAGGCCGACGTCGTACATCGGAAGGTGCTCGGCGGCCAGCAACGCGGCCGCGATCAGCAGGGGCTGCGTACGCGCGGTGTCCTTGATCTCGTCGGCGCCGGCCTCGGTGCCCAGCTGGATCAGGTCGACCCCGGCCAGCGCGGACCACCAGCGGAGGCGGGCCTCAGCGCCGGGGAGCGCGAGCCAAGGAGCGAGGAAGCCAGGCTTCTGGGAGCCTTGACCGGGGGAGAGGACGGCGAGCACGATCTGACTCTCCCGGATCTCGGTGCGTTGCGCGGCTGCTGCAATGCACGAAACCCTACGACCGGCGTTGGAGGAATCCTACAAAGGCTGGGTGGACTCGCCGGTGAAAAGGTGATTTGTCGCCTGAACGTTTCCTCAACGTGGGCAGTGATTCGCGTCGCCTTTTACGCTCCGGGATCCAACCGGCCCAGGCTCAGCGCCATCCGCAGCGCGAACGCCTCCCGGGCGTCCAGCGGGGACAGTCCGGTCAGCTCGGCCACCCGCTTCAGCCGGTAGCGGACGGTGTTCGGGTGCACGTACAGCTCCCGGGCCGTGCTCTCCAGCACCCCGCCGGCGGCGAAGAACGCGTCCAGCGTATCGAGCAGGCCGCCACCGGCCTTGACCAGCACACCAAAGGCGTCGTGCCGCAGCATCCGCCGCGCTTCGAGGTCACCGGCCAGGGCCCGCTCGGGCAGCAGGTCGTCGGCCGCCACCGGGGTCGGCGCCCCCGGCCAGGCCGGCGCCGCCCGGTAGCCCGCCAGCGCCGCCCTCGCCGACTCGGACGCCTGGTCCAGCGACGGCACGGCCGGGCCGACCACGATCGGACCGTCGCCGAAGGAGGCCCGCAACTGGCTCGCGGTCAGCTTCGGGTCGTCCGTACCCCCCACGACGACGACCAGCCGCTCACCGTGCACGCCGCAGATGACCTCGACCCGCGCCCGCCTCGCGGCCCGGTAGACGCCGTGCATCACCGCGGTGATGTCGCCACCCGGGGACTTGCCGACCACCACCGACACCGGCGGCTTGTCGGTCCAGCCGAGCGCCGACGCCCGGCTGGCCACCGAGTCGGGCGTGTCGCCCCGCAGGAGCGCGTCCATCAGCAGGGCCTGCAGCCGCGCGTCCCAGGCGCCCCGCGACTCGGCCGCCCGCGCGTAGACCCGCGCCGCCGAGAACGCGATCTCCCGCGAGAACTTGAGGATGGCCGAGTTGAGCGCCTCCTCCTCACCGGCCGCGGCCAGCGCGTTCACCTCGGCCTCGGCCACGTCGATGGTGACCTTGATCAGCGCCACGGTCTGTGTGAGCGTGATCGACCGGGCCAGCGCCCGGGGCGCCGCCGCGAACACCTCGTCGGAGATCTCCTGCGAGTCGCCACCGATCGTCCCGCCCGACCGCAACCACTCCACCAGCGACCGCACGCCGGCCTGGGCCACGAGCATGACCCACGCCCGCTGGTCGGCCGGCAGCGCCCGGAACCACGGCAGCGTCTCGTCCATCTTCGCCACCGCCGCGCTGGCCAGCTTCCCCGCATGCCGCTCGATCCGGCGCAGGGTGGCCGCGAGCGGCGGCTTGGCGTTCATGCGTTCAGCGTCGCACGCGCCGGCGCCCAGCCCTCCGTCGCCCGCATGTCACGATCATCGGGATGATCCCCCGCGTGCGCCCCTCGGTGCCGGCCACCGCCGCGATCCTCTACGTCCTGCTGACGGTCGCCGTGCTGGCCGGCTGGCTCCGTGCCGTCGACCGCGCGGGGGCCGACGCGTTCCGGGCCTTCGGCGCCGCCCATCCCGCCCTGATCGACACGGTCACCATCCTGACGGACGCGGCCGAGACGATTCCCTTCCTGGTGGCGGGCCTCACCCTCGGTGCAATCCTCCGGGTACGCCGAAAGCACGCCGCCGGCCACCTGGTGTGGTCGGTGACGGCGTTGATCCCGATCCTGTGGTCCCTGTTCCACCTGCTGCTGCCGCACGCTCGCCCGCCGGACGGCTTCGTGCAGGTCGCCTCGTACGGCTTCCCCAGCGGCCACACCGCGAACGCCGCGGCGGCCGCCCTCGTCGCCATCCTGCTGCTGGCCCCGCCCGGCTTCTCGCCTGCCGCCCTGCCCGGCGCCCTGCCGGGCGTCTCGCCTGGCGTCTCGCCGTTTTTGTCTGGCGGCTCGTCGGTTTCGCCCGGCCACCGTCCTTCGGTGACCGGCCACCACGCCCATCGCTCCCGCCGCGCTGTCGTCTGGACGCTCGCGATCGCCTTCGCCCTGGTGATCGGGCTGACCAGAGTCGTTCTCCTGGCCCACTACCCCTCCCAGGTTCTGGGCGGTTTCCTGCTGGCGGCCGCGGTGGTCCCGGCCCTTGCCAACCTGGTCGCCCGCCTCCACGCCCGGGCGGCTCGGAGGGCCGCGGCCGTCGGCTAGTGGACGCGCCGTTCTGCGGCGTTTCGCGCGATGTGCGCTTTCGTACTTCGCCTTGAAGATCCGCTCTCTGCGATCTCCATGACCATATGGCTACTTTCCGTGATAGTGACCGTGCCAGGTTGTGGGATGGCACCCTCTCGCGTCAGGTGCCCGACACCGACCGGGGCATAGCGGTTGAGCTGGTCGGTGCGGGGCGATTCAGACGTTCGAGGGTTGCCAGCGGGTAGTGGACCGAGGCAGCATGCATCTCCACGTCTCCGGCGGCTCCGCATCTTTGCTTACGGAGAGTAGTTGTATTTGGTGACCATGGAGTGAGCGAGCAAGGATGGTCGGCGGTTGCGCGAGACGGCTGAGCCCTAAGGGAACTTTTGCACTATTTGACCGTTATTGCAGTGAGTCTGTGCCGTGGCTGCGGTCGGTGAGCTGGCACAGTGTCGTCCTGAATCACAGGCCGGCGGCTTCATGACCACCACGAACGTGCCGATGGAACCGGGCAACCGGCGAGGAGAGGAGGCCACATGAGCGACCGCGAAGACGGCCCGCTGTGCGTCGAACCTGAGCCCGCCGAGGCCGGGGAAGCCGAGCTCGCGCCGCAGCCGGCCGCTGTGCCCGCGGCCGGCGACGAGAAGGACACCCCCGGTCGCGATGGCTGCCGCACCCGCCTGCGCGGCTGGGCCGGTGCTCACCTGCACGGCGCGGTGCGTCCCCGCCGTCGCGCGGCCGGCCGTGGCCGCCCGCCCGGCCGCTGGTGCTGAGCTGACCCCGGGTCGCCCGGTCGGGTGGACACGCGGCCGTGTGCGGCGCGTCCGATTCGCGCGGGAGGGCGGGGCGACAACCGTTACGGCGTGGATGACAAGCGGCGGCTGATTCTCGACCAGGCGCTCGCGCTCGTGGACGAGCAGGGACTGGGCGCCATGTCGATGCGCGCGGTGGCTCAGCGGGTCGGGCTCACGTCGATGGCGCTCTACCCGTACGTCGGGGGTAAGGACGCCCTTCTCGACGGCCTGGTCGACCTTCTCCACCTCGAGCTCGGCGCGGTCTGCGCCGGACCCGGCGACGCCGACTGGCGGCAGCGGCTCCGCGCCCTGGGGCGGGCGGTCCGCGCGCTCGCCCACGCGCATCCCGGCGCGTTCCCCCTGCTGCTGAACCGGTCCGCGGCCGGGGCCTCCGCCTCCTGGCTGACCGCCGCGCTGCGCGGGGTGCTGCACGACGCCGGCGCCGGCCCCGACGACGAGCCGCGCCTGGCCCGGATGATCTGCGCGTTCCTGCTGGGCTACGCGACCGGCGAGGTCACCGGCGGGCTGCCCGGCCGGCCCGGCGAGGGTGAGTACGACGCCGACCTCGACGACCTGGTGCGGCTGGTGGAGGTCGCCGTTCGGGGGCGGTGAGCACGGTTCTGCGTTGATCTTGCCTGCGGCGGCCTATAAATGGGTGCAAAAGGTACGCGACGCGGGGGCGTGAGATGGCAGGCGACAACGACGAGGGGCTGCACGACTTCGTGGCCGACCGCTACCGGGACCTGCGCAGGTCCGCCTTCCTGATGTGCGGGGACTGGGGCCTGGCCGAGGAGGTCACCCAGGCGGCGCTGGCCCGGTTCGTGAGCGACAGCGCCCGGAGCGCGGTGGAAGACCCCGACGCGTACGTGTACGCCGACGTGATGGCCGCCTTTCAGCGCAAGGCCCCGCGCCGCGAACACCTGTTCGTCGCCAGCCCCGACGCCACGACCGGCGACACCGACCCGATCCGGGCCGTCCTCGTCCTGGCCGCCCTGCACAAGCTGTCACCCCGGTGCCGAGCCGTGATCGTCCTGCGCCAGTGGGACAGCTTCACCGTCGACGAGACCGCCGACATCCTCGACCTGCCCGACGAGCGCGTCGAAGCCTACGAGGCGGCCGGCCTGGCCGCCCTGCAAGACCTGCTCAACCCCGAGGCGGTCCCGGCATGACCACAGCTCCCGGCCACGACGACGCCAAGCGCGGGTCAACCACCGAGATCGACCTAGGAAGCCCGGAGGCCGCCGCGGCCGAATCCTCCCGCGCTAGGTCGACGGCCGCCCGCGACGTCGAGGCCGCCATGACCGCCGCCCCCAAGAGGGCGGCGCCCAAACGCGCGACGACCCCCGCGTCGGCGGCACCTTCCGCACCGGCCGCGTCGCCCGCGTCGGTCGCACCTTCCTCTGGCTTGGCCGGCGACGCCACCCAGAACGGCAAGGCGGCTACGCCCGCCCAGAACGGGGTGCGCCTGGATGATCTCGCGCACGTTGCGGAGGGAGCCGCCTTGAGGAACGCCTCCGCAGTGGGGGACCAGAAAGGGACGCACGACGGGATCGCTGAGCGCGCGACCGATGACCTCCGCGAGCAGGCCGCTGAAGCCGCCGTGGGGACTGCTGGCCGCGATGAGGCAGATGACGCCGGTTCTGAGGTCGACGCGGCGGGAGCCGGCGGTGGGTCGTTGCGGGCCCCGGACGGCGAGGCGGGTGAAGCCGGTGTCGAGGTCGCGGCGGCTGAGGGTGCGGGCCGTGGTGGGGCGGTAGAGGGCGCGGGGCGTGGGGAGGCCGGGGAAGCCGGCGGCGGGGTGGATGCGGGACGGGGCGGGCTGCTGGCCGGGGTTCTGGTGGGGGAGCCGCCGGTTGGGGACGGGGTCGCGGCGGTCTATCGGCGGGCCGAGAAGATGCGGCGGCGGCGGGTTCGGAAGATTGTCGCGGCGGGGATGGTTTCGGCGGCGGTGGTGGCCGGCTTCGGGTATGCGCTGGCCACGGCGGCCATTCCGACGCCCTATCAGATGCGTCGGCAGGCCACGCCGGTGGTGGGGCCGGCGCCGGTGGTGGATCCGCTGCTGGTCGCGCTTCAGCCGGTTCTTCGGGACAACGGGCTCAAGGCGGTGCCTCGGGAGCCGGGGGCGGGGCCGGGCTGGCGGCAGTACGCGGTGGCCCACGCCACCACGGGGCGGCCTCGCGGGCTGGTCGAGGTGGCCGTCTACGCGGCGCCGGACGGGCTCTGTTTTCCGCTCCGGAACGATCGGCAGGCCTGCGCCCGGCCGATGGGTGACGGTGGCATGGAGTACGCCCGCTACAGCGACGACCGGGATGTGGACTGGCAGGTGCACGAGGCGATCGCCCGGCGGGTGTCGGACGGGCGGGTGATCGCGGTGATGGCCACCGGCGAACGCGGCACGGGCCGGCGGGCCGACGGGCGTCCGCCGCTCAGCGCCGCGCAGGTGGCCGGCGTCGCGGTGGACGTACGCGTCATGTCGGCTTTTGACCCGAACGAGGACTGCACCGGACCGGACGCCGCCTGCCCGGTGCTGAAAGTTCCGGTTCCTAAAGCCCGCTAGACCTTGCGGCGGATGAGGAACGCGATGCCGGCCAGGCCGAAGAGGATCACGATCAGGACCGCGCCGTTGAGCAGGAACAGCTGGCGCAGCTGGGTGAGCGCGTCGTTGACCGTGTCGACCGGGTTGACCTCTTCGGCCGTCGACCGCTCGGTGAACCCGCCGCCGATGCCGCCGTTCATGACGTCGCTGCGCTTCTCGAGCGGGACGCCGGCGTAGCGGAGGGATTCCGACATGGTCAGCCGGCCGTAGAACCAGCCGTCGACGGTCTTGCCGCTGGGCTGCTTGGCGGCGCGGTGGGCGCGGGGGCCGCCGACGGCCAGCGGGTAGAGGTCGTAGATCTGCTGCTGCTTGCCGGCCGCCGCGACGACGACGACGTACTTGACGCCGAGGTTCTTGGCCGTGGGGGCGGTGGTCTGCGGCGTCGCCGTGGACATCCAGCTGACCTCGCTGAGCAGGAGCTGGAAGAGCTCGCTCTGTTTGGCGCTGTAGATGGTGATCTTCTCGATCTTCGGACCGGTGATGATCACCGCGTTGGGCTTCGGCGCCTTGGGGGCCGCCTGAGCGGTGCCCGGCGCCAACCCGACGATCATCGCGAAAGCGACGGCGAGCGCGCAGGCCGCCGACACGAATCGGGTGATCACCCCTCGAACCATCCCGGCCTCCCCGCCGACCCGTGCCACGCCCCGTCGTAGACAGACTTCCCGGAAACTCGGCTCGCCGCATCTGACGAAGGGACGATTTGGAGCTATCTGGGATCCGCCGACCGGCCGATGCCTGCCGATGATCGGCAGGCGAATGGTATACGTAACCGGCAACCCGATGGGGGGCCGGTCACCCGGCCAGCGGACGGCCACATCTCTATGACGTCACCCGCCGGCCGGAGGTTGCCCCAGCTCGGATAACGGTTCGGACAACGGGATCAGAGACGGCCGCGGGCGGCGGCGATCCGGGCGAGCGTACGGTCGCGGCCGAGCACCTCGAGCGACTCGAAGAGCGGCAGCCCGACGGACCGCCCGGTGATCGCCACCCGGACCGGCGCCTGCGTTTTGCCCAGCTTGAGCCCGCGTGCGACGCCGACCGCCTCGAGCGCTTCCTTGAGCGGCTCCGCCGACCACTCCGGAAGTTCCGAGAACGCGGCGGCCGTAGCGTCCAAAATGTCCGCTGCGCCGTCTTTCATGGCCTTGGCCCAGGAAGCCTCGTCGATCGTGGGCTCGTCGAGGAAGAAGAAATCCACATACTCCACGATTTCCGACAAAACGGCAATGCGGGTCTGGGCCAGCGGCGCCACCGCCATGAAGACCGAGATGTCGAACGAGGCCGGCGCCCAGGGCGGGGCCGGGATCGTGTCGGTGCCGTTGAGCCAGGGCGCGCAGACCGACGCGAACTCCGAGGCGGTCAGCGCCCGGATGTAGTCGCCGTTGAACGCGCGCAGCTTCTTGACGTCGAAGAACGCCGGCGCGTGGCTGATCTCGTCGATGCGGTACTCCGCCTCGATCTCGGACCACGGCACGATCTCGCGGTCGCCGGACGGGGCCCAGCCGAGCAGCATCAGGTAGTTGCGCATGGTCGCGGCGAGGTAGCCCTCGTCGCGGTACGCCTCCAGCGCCACCTTGTCGCGCCGCTTGGAGAGCTTCTGGCGCTTCTCGTTGACGATCACCGGCACATGTCCCCAGACCGGGGGCTTGACGCCGAGCGCGTCCCAGAGCAGCTGCTGCTTGGGCGTGTTGGGCAGGTGTTCCTCGCCGCGGATCACGTGGGTGATGCCCATGGTGATGTCGTCGACCACATTGGCCAGCAGGAACACCGCGCTGCCGTCGCTGCGGGCGATGACGAAGTCTTCGAGCAGCTCGTTCTTGAACGTCGGCTCGCCCCGGACCAGGTCGTTGATCACGGTCTCGCCCTGGTCCGGCGTACGGAAGCGAAGGGCTGTCTTCTCGCCCGGGGCGAGCCCGCGGTCGCGGCAGAAACCGTCGTAGCCGGGCGTCTTGCCGGTGGCGCGCAGGGCGACGGCCTCACGGGTGCAGTCGCAGTAGTACGCGCGGCCCTCGCCGTAGAGCCGGGTGGCCGCGGCGGTGTGCTCGGCCGCGTAGGACGACTGGTAGTGCGGCCCCTCGTAGGCGCCGCGCTCGATGCCGATCCAGTCCATCGCCGCGAGGATGCCCTCGGTCCATTCCGGACGGTTCCGGCTGGCGTCGGTGTCCTCGACACGCAGCACGAACACGCCGTTGTGCTGCTTGGCGAAGATCCAGTTCTGCAGCGCCGAGCGGGCGCCGCCGACGTGGAACATTCCGGTCGGAGAAGGGGCGAAGCGTACGCGCACAGTCACCCGACAAGCCTACGGCGCTCGTCGACCCGGTTGTCACCGGGCTTCCATCACGTCATGTATTGACGAATATTAGTAAACCTTCTTAATATTCAGGCCCCGAACATTCACCTCCGTCAGTGAAGGGCCATCCCCATGAAGCGCAGACTTCGAGCCCTGGCCGCCTCCGCCGCGGTCCTCGTGGCCGGAACCACCGCCGCCTTCACCCTCCAGAGCCCGTCCCAGGCCGCCGTCCTCCCCAACGGCTTCAAGAGCGTCGGCTACATGCCGTCCTGGGCCGGCAGCGTCACCGCCATCCAGTACGCCAAGCTGACCCACATCAACTACGCGTTCGCGCTGCCCAACGCCAACGGGTCGCTCCAGCCGATCGAGAACACCGGCAAGCTCCAGCAACTGGTCACGCTCGGACACCAGAACAACACCAAGGTCTCGCTGGCGATCGGTGGCTGGAACGACGGCAACGACAACAACTTCGAGGCGCTCGCGGCCGGCTCCGGCACCCGTACGACGTTCGTGAACGCCGTGATGAGCGCGGTGCGCACCTACGGCCTCGACGGCATCGACATCGACTGGGAATACCCCGACTCCAGCGCCGAGAGCACCAACTACACCGCCCTGATGACCCAGCTCGGCAACGCCCTGCACGCCGAGGGCAAGCTGCTCACCGCGGCCGTGGTCAGCGAGGGCGGCACCGCCAACTTCGTCCAGCCGGCCGTGTTCGGCGTCGTGGACTGGCTGAACATCATGGCGTACGACGGCGGCAGCCCGCACGCCAACTACGACTGGTCGATCGCGGCGGCGAACTTCTGGAAGGGCCGCGGCCTGCCCAAGGCCAAGACCGTGCTCGGCGTGCCGTTCTACAGCCGGGGCGGCAGCGTCGACTACGTCGCGTACAGCGCCCTGGTCGCGCGGGACCCGGCGAACGCCAACCGGGACTGCACCTCGGCCGGCGAGTGCTACAACGGCCTGCCGACCATCCGCCGCAAGACCACCTGGGCCATGGCCAACGCCGGCGGCATCATGAACTGGGAGCTGTCGCAGGACACCACCGGCTCGACGTCGCTGGTCAGCGCGATCTACGAGACCGCGACGGGCGGGGGCACGACGCCGCCGCCGAGCGGGCGTACGGGTCAGATCACCGGCATCGCCGGCAAGTGCGTGGACATCAACGCGGCGAGCAGCGCCAACGGCACCGCGGTGCAGCTCTACGACTGCAACTCCTCGAACGCCCAGCAGTGGACCATCGGCGCCGACGGCACCATCCGCGGGCTGGGCAAGTGCCTGGACGTCAACGCCGCGGGCACGGCCAACGGCAGCCTGGTCCAGATCTACGACTGCAACGGCACCGGCGCGCAGAGCTGGTCGGCGCAGTCGAACGGGACGCTGGTCAACGCCGGCAGCGGCAAGTGCCTGGACGCCAGTGGCAACGCCTCGGCCAACGGCACCCGCCTGCAGATCTGGGACTGCTTCGCCGGCGCCAACCAGCGCTGGACCCTGCCGGCCTGACGCCTGCCCCGAGCAAGGCCGGGGCCGGCCTCACGGCACCGATCTGATCCGCGTGACCAGGACGCTGCCCAGCAGCATCACGGCCGCGGTGACCCCGAACAGCGTCGGGTATCCGCCCAGGTGGGTGACCAGGGGGGCGGAGATCGCCGGCCCCAGCACCTGCGGGGCGGACGACGCGATGTTGATCACGCCCAGGTCCTTCGCGCGGTCGTTGGCCGCGGGGAGGACCTGGGTGATCAGCGCGGTGTCCACCGCCAGGTAGATGCCGAAGCCCAGGCCCAGCACCAGCGCCGCGACGATGGCGGCGGGCCAGGTCGGCCGGAGCGCCAGGATCAGCGCCGCCACCGCCATCACCACGCCGGACCAGATCACGAAGATCTTGCGCCGGCCGGTGCGGTCGGACATCCGGCCGAAGAACACCGCCGTGAGCACCATCCCGACCGTGTAGAGCATGATCAGGATCAGCAGCCCGGTCTCCGGGTCGGCCAGCTTGACCCGGTCGGTCAGGAAATAGAGCAGGTAGAGCGTGCCGAGCGCGTTGCCGAGCAGCACCAGGAACCGGGTGCCCCAGGCCCACGCGAAGTCTGGGTGCTCACGCAGGCTGATCCGCCAGGTGGCCCGCACGACCTGGGTCCGCTCGATCGGATCGTCCGGTGTGGCCAGCGCGAACGGCACCCCGAGCGCGACCAGCACGACCGCGAGAACGGTATATCCGGTGGGTACGCCGGCGAAGACCGCGGTGACGAGTACGGCGCCGATCACCAGCCCGAGCGCCTGCGGCATGCCGACCCACCCGGACACGAACCCGCGCTGGGCCACCGGCACCCGGTCGGGCACCGCGGCGCTCAGCGAGGCCTGCATCGCGTTCAGCCCGACCTGGGCCACGCACCAGCCGACCGCGACGGTGACCAGGTCGGGCGCCTGGCCGAGCCAGGCCAGCGCCAGCGCCGCGGTCAGGCAGCCGCCCAGCGTCCACACGTGTCGCCGGCCGAAGGTCCGGCCGAACAGCCTCGGGCGGGTGCGGTCGGAGAGCATGCCGGCCAGCGGCGAGGCGAGGATGCTGCACACCGCGGCCAGGCCGGTGACCAGGCCCAGCGCCGCCTCCTTGCCGCTGATGCCGAGCGCGGCGATCTGGAGCGGCAGGAGGATCTGCACCGGGGTGAAGCTGGCCGTGAAGAGGCCGAGGTTGGCCGCGAAGAGCAGCCCGACCCAGGTCCGCCGGACCGGCACGACCGGCTCGGCGAGCGCCGCGACCGCCATCTGCACCCCTTGGGAAAGCTGAAAGTTTCTCGGAGATTAGACGTCCGGACAAACCCCGTCCAGTGTCGCTTGACGCCGCGCGGTCCGGATGCGTAATTTACCATCCAGCTAATTAACCAAGAGGTGAAGCACGAGGGGTGAGCTGAGGATGGGCAAGATCTACGCGGTGGAGTACGTGACTCTCGACGGCGTCTTCGAAGAGCCGTCCTGGAGCGGGCCCTACTTCAACGACGAGCTGCAGGACTGGCAGTTCCAGAACACCATGACCGCCGACATCCAGCTGCTCGGCCGGGTCACCTACGAGGGCTTCAAGGAGGCCTGGCCGGGGATGGAGGCCGAGACCGGCGAGTTCGGCCGCAAGTTCAACGCCATGCCCAAGCAGGTCGCCACCACCACGCTCACCGAGCCCGAGTGGAACGCGGCGTTCATCGAGGGTGACGTCGCCGAGGCGGTGCGCGGCCTCAAGGAACAGCACGACAACATCATCGTCAACGGCAGCGGCAACCTGCTCAACCACCTGACCAAGCACAACCTGGTCGACGAATACCGGATCATGGTCTTCCCGGTCGTGGTCGGCGCCGGCCGCAAGCTGTGGGACGACGGCACCAAGGTCGCCCTGTCGCTGGCGAACTCCTGGACCACCAAGACCGGTGTGGCCGTCCTGACCTACGTTCCGGCCTAGCGAACACCGGCGTGGCGACGGATCCTCTGAGCGTGGTCTTCGCCGCGCTCGCCGACCCGACCCGCCGGGCGATCCTGGCCCGCCTCGCCCACGGCCAGGTCACGGTCAACGAGCTGGCCGAGCCGTTCGAGCTGTCGCTGCCGGCCGTCTCCAAGCACCTCAAGGTGCTCGAGCGGGCCGGCCTGATCTCCCGCGGGCGCGAGGCGCAGTGGCGGCCGTGCCGGCTCGAGGCGGCGTCGCTGCGCCCGGCCGCCGACTGGGTCGACGACTACCGCCAGTTCTGGGACATCAGCCTCGACCGGCTCGACGCCCACCTGGACCGGGTCCGGGACCGGTCAGACGGTGAACCGGGCGACCAGGCCGGATAGCCGCCGGGCGGTGTCGTCGAGCTCGGTCGCGGCCTGGTGCGACACCGCGACGACGGTTCGGGTGCTCTCCACGGCCGAGCTCACCTCGCCGATGCCGGTGGCGATCTCCATGCTGCCGCCGGCCACCTCGTTGATGTTGCGGGTCATCTCGGCGGTGGTCGCGGCCTGCTCCTCGACCGCCGCCGCGATCGCCGTCTGGAAATCGTTGACCTGCCCGATCGCGGCGGTGATGCGGTCGATCGCGGTCACCACCCGGGCGGTGTCGCCCTCGATCGCGGTGACCCGGGTGGTCACGTCCTCGGTGGCCTTGGCGGTCTCCTGGGCGAGATCCTTGACCTCACCGGCGACGACCGCGAAGCCCTTGCCCAGGTCCCCGGCCCGGGCCGCCTCGATGGTCGCGTTCAGCGCCAGCAGGTTGGTCTGCTCGGCGATGCTGGCGATCAGCCGCACCACGTCCGCGATCTTGGTGGTCGAGCCGCGCAGCTCCTCGATCACCCCGGACGCGGTGGCGGTGAGCTCGACGCCGTCCCGGCCCGCCTTCGCCGCCTCCTGGGCGTTGCTGGAGATCTCGCCGATCGACGCGCCCATCTCCTCGGCGCCCGAGGCCACCGTCTGCACCGCGTGCGACACGCTCTCGGCCGACCCGGCCACCCGGCCCGCGCGCCCCGAGGCGGTCTCGGCCGAGGTGGTCAGGTCGGCGCCGGTGGACTTGACCTCGCCGGCCGCCCGGGAGACGTCCGCGGACGCGCCGTTCACCTCGACCATCACCTCGCGCAGCTCGGTCACCGCGCTGTTCAGCGCCGCGCCGGCCCGCCCGATCTCGTCGGTTGCGCCACCGGCCAGGGTGACGGTCAGGTCGCGGCGGGCCAGCCGGTCCAGGGCGCCGGTGAGGTCCCGGAGCCGCCCGGCGATCCGGCTGGACTGCACGGCGGCCACCGCTCCGCCCACCACGGCCAGCAGCAGCGCCGCGACCAGGAAGACGAGCAGCATGGTCCGGCGGCCGTCGCGCACCGCGTCCACCGCGCCCGTGGTGTCGGCGTCGTAACCGCCGACCGTGATCGCCCACGAGTATGGCGCGTAGAACGCGACCGTGGTCGTGGTGTCACCGGCCGGCGCCCCGGCCGCGCCGGGCAGCTCGAACGTGGCCTGCCAGGTGGCTCCGGCGGCCAGCTTCGGCGCCTCGGCGACGATCCGCTCGACGTAGCGTGTGCCGGCCGCGTCGACCGCGTCCAGGCCGGTCCGTCCGGCGGTGTCGTCCAGGCTGGAGGCGATCAGCCGGCCGGCGTCGGCCTTGCCCGTGCTGTAGACGCTGACCCAGCCGTTCTCCCGGATCTCGCTGGCGCTGATCGCCGCGGTCAGGTTCTTCAGCGCCTCGGCCTGTGGCACGCCGAAGTACAGCGCGCCGATCACCCGGCCGGAGGCGTCCTTGAGCGGGTCGTAAGCGGTGATGTACCAGGTGTCCACGACCATGGCCACGCCGCGGTACGACTTGCCCGCCTTGATCGCCGCCGCCACCGCGTTCGGGGCGCCGTCCGCCCCGGTGGTCGGGATGTAGGTGCCGATCGCCCGCGCCCCGCTCTTGGCCCGCACGTTGGTGCCCACCCGCAGCAGGTCGCCGGCGTCGTTCATCCGCTGGAAGACGGTCACCGTCCCGCCCACCAGCGAGGTCACGTCGTCCACGAACGGGGTCTTCCGTCGCAGGCTGGTGTTCTGGCCCAGCCACTGGCCGCCGATCGTCATCCGGGGCAGCCGGACCGTGCTTTTGGCCTGGCTGACCTGGTTGGTGGCGGTCCAGGTGACGGTCTCGCCGCCGAGCGTGGCGCCGCCGCGTTCGGCGAGCAGCTTCGTCACCGTACCCATCTGCCGTTGAACCCGGTTCTGGATCTCGTCACCGACCGTGGCGACCAGGCGCGACGATTCCTCGGTGCTGCGGGTCAGGTCCTCCGAGGTGAGCCGGCCGACCTGGGCCTCGGTGTCGTCCGCGAACGTGTCGCTCTGCCAGGCGCCCACCGCGAACAGCACCCCGGCGGTGCCGAGCACCCCGCCGAGCCCGAGAGCGAGGATCTTGTGTCGGATCTGGGCCATATCCGGCTATTCGGCGCACCCGAAAAACAACTGAGCGCGGGCTCCCGGAATTCGGGAACCCGCGCTCAGCGGAGTGGAACTAGCTGTCGCCGCCGGTCTCGCCGACCGGCGCCGCGGTCACGTCGTCGATCGCGTACTTCTGGGCCGCCTCGGCCGGGACGTGCGACGGGACCTTGCCGCGCATCGCGAGCTGGCGCAGCGTGGCCACGGTGACCGACTCGGCGTCGACGTGGAAGTGCCGGCGCAGCGCGTGCCGGGTGTCGCTCATGCCGAAGCCGTCGGTGCCCAGCGAGGTGTAGTCGCCCGGCACCCAGCGGCTGATCAGGTCGGGCACCGCCCGCATGAAGTCGCTGACCGCCACCACCGGGCCCTCGGAACTCTCCAGCTTCTGCTGGATGTACGGCTTCCGCGGCTGGTCGCCCGGGTGCATGAGGTTGTGTTCCTCGACCTCGATCGCGTCCCGTCGCAGCTCGGTCCAGGAGGTCACCGACCAGACGTCGGCCGCGACGCCCCAGTCCTGGGCGAGCAGGTGCTGGGCCTTGAGGGCCCAGCCCATGGCGCTGCCGGAGGCCAGGATGTTGGCCCGGGCGCCGGTCGCGTCGGAGGCCGGGGAGTACTTGTAGATGCCCCGGAGGATGCCGTCCGCGTCCACATCGGCGGGCTCGGCCGGCTGCACGATCGGCTCGTTGTAGATGGTGAGGTAGTAGAAGATGTTCTCCTGCTTCTCGCCGTACATCCGGTGCAGGCCGTTCTCGACGATGTGCGCGATCTCGAACGCGTACGCCGGGTCGTAGGCCACCACGGCCGGGTTGGTCGCCGCGATCAGCAGCGAGTGCCCGTCCTCGTGCTGGAGGCCCTCGCCGTTCAGCGTGGTCCGCCCGGCGGTCGCGCCCAGCAGGAAGCCGCGGGTCATCTGGTCGGCCGCCGCCCACAGCTCGTCCGCGGTCCGCTGGAAGCCGAACATCGAGTAGAAGATGTACAGCGGGATCATCGGGACGCCGTGCGTGGCGTAGGCCGTGCCGGCGGCGATGAAGCTGGCCGTGGAGCCGGCCTCGTTGATGCCCTCGTGCAGGATCTGGCCGTTCGTGGCCTCCTTGTAGGACAGGAACAGCTCCCGGTCCACCGAGGTGTAGGTCTGGCCGTGCGGCGAGTAGATCTTGCGGGTCGGGAACAACGAGTCCATGCCGAACGTACGGGCCTCGTCCGGGATGATCGGCACCCAGCGGGCGCCGAACTCCTTGTCCTTCATGATGTCCTTGAGCAGGCGGACGAAGGCCATCGTGGTGGCCACCTTCTGCTTGCCCGAGCCGCGCTTGACGTCGCCGAACCGGTCCGACGACGGGATGTTCAGCGGGATCGTGGTGGTGCGGCGCGACGGCAGGAACCCGCCCAGCTCCTTGCGGCGCTGCTGCAGGTATTGCATCTCGTCGGAGTTCTCACCCGGGTGGAAGTACGGCGGGAGGTACGGGTTCTCCTCCAGCTTCGAGTCGGGGATGTCGAGGTAGAGCCGGTCCCGGAACTGCTTGAGGTCGTCCAGGGTCAGCTTCTTCATCTGGTGCGTGGCGTTGCGGGCCTCGAAGTGGGAGCCCAGCGTCCAGCCCTTGATGGTCTTGGCCAGGATCACGGTCGGCTGGCCGGTGTGCTCGGTGGCCGCCTTGTACGCCGCGTACAGCTTCTTGTAGTCGTGGCCGCCCCGCTTGAGCTGCCAGATCTGGTCGTCGTTGAGTCCCTCGACCAGCTTCAGCGTGCGCGGGTCACGGCCGAAGAAGTTCTCCCGCACGTACGCGCCGGACTCGCCCTTGTAGGTCTGGTAGTCGCCGTCCGGCGTCACGTTCATCAGGTTGACCAGCGCGCCGTCGGTGTCCGCGGCGAGCAGCGGGTCCCACTCCCGGCCCCAGACGACCTTGATCACGTTCCAGCCGGCGCCGCGGAAGAACGACTCGAGCTCCTGGATCACCTTGCCGTTGCCGCGGACCGGGCCGTCCAGCCGCTGCAGGTTGCAGTTGATCACGAAGGTGAGGTTGTCGAGCTCTTCGCGGGCGGCCAGGCCGATCGCGCCGAGCGACTCGACCTCGTCCATCTCGCCGTCGCCGAGGAACGCCCAGACATGCTGCTGGCTGGTGTCCTTGATGCCGCGGTTCTGCAGGTAGCGGTTGAACCGGGCCTGGTAGATCGCGTTCAGCGGGCCGAGGCCCATGCTGACCGTCGGGAACTCCCAGAAGTTCGGCATCAGCCGGGGGTGCGGGTACGACGGCAGGCCGCCACCCGAGTGCGACAGCTCCTGCCGGAAGCCGTCGAGCTGGTTCTCGCTCAGCCGGCCCTCGAGGAACGCCCGCGCGTACATGCCGGGGGAGGCGTGGCCCTGGAAGAAGATGTGGTCGCCGCCGCCCGGGTGGTCCTTGCCCCGGAAGAAGTGGTTCATGCCCACCTCGTAGAGCGAGGCCGACGAGGCGTACGTCGAGATGTGACCGCCGACACCGATCTCGGGACGCTGCGCGCGGTGGACCAGCATCGCCGCGTTCCACCGGATGAACGCCCGGATGCGCCGCTCGACGAACTCGTCACCCGGGAACCAGGGTTCCTGCTCGGGCGGGATCGTGTTGATGTAGTCGGTCGAGGTCAGCGGCGGCACGCCGACCTGCCGCTCGCGCGCCCGTTCGAGCAGGCGCAGCATCACGTAACGGGCTCGTTTGGCGCCACGTTCGTCGATGACCCCGTCCAGCGACTCGACCCACTCGTTCGTTTCCTCGGGGTCGATGTCCGGAAGCTGGCTCGGCAGGCCGTCGCTGATCACCGGGCGCTTGCGCTCCGTAGCCACAGGCAGTCCTCTTGTCGTGTGTCGGCCGCGCGCCGCATTGTGTGCGCCACGCGGTGTTGTCTCCATCCTGCCCCTTGGCGGTCCCAAGCGTCACGCCGACCGTCGTACCCGCGGGTAACTAACCGTTCAGGAAACTGAAACGTACCTGGCGGGTCTGATTGTCCCCGTTGGGGTCGACCAGGCACAGCGACTGCCACGTGCCGAACGCGATCTGCCCGCCGAGCACCGGCAGCGTCGCGTACGGCGGGATCCAGGCCGGCAGCACATGGTCGCGCCCGTGCCCCCGCGACCCGTGCCGGTGCCGCCACTTGTCCTCGGCCGGCAGCAGGTCGTCGATGGCCGTGAGCAGGTCGTCGTCCGACCCGGCGCCGGTCTCGATGATCGCCAGCCCGGCCGTGGCGTGTGGCACGAAGACGTGGAGCAGCCCGTCACCGAGCGAACGCACGAAGTCGGCGGCCTCGCTCGTGATGTCGCGGACCACCGGCCGGTCGCCGGTGCGGATGGTGATCACCTCGGAACGCATCACCTAGAAGTACAGGTCGATCACGAGGAAGGCCACACCGGACATCGAGAGGCACAGCACGCTCAGCGAGAACGTACGCAGGATCACACGACGAGTGCAGCATCACACCCGGAGGCGTCGCAGCCGAATCAGCCGATGTCACGCCGGGTGAAGACGAAGCTCCCGGCGAGCACCAGCAGCACCGCGGTCGCGGCCAGCGCCGCCGCGCCCGGCTGGAGACCGTCCAGCATCGGCGACCCGCCGAGATACCAGTGGAAGATCGACCCGTTCCGGGTCCAGGACAGGCCGTCGACCATCGGCATGACGCTGTTGGCCAGGTATCCGACCACCGCCACGACCGCGCCGGCGCCGAGGGCGACCGCGCGGCTGCCGGTCGCCGCCCCGGCCGCGAACGCCACCGCGCCCAGGCACGCGCCGAGGAGCACCAGCTGCAGGTTCATCGCCACCAGCCCACCGACCGGCACGTCGCCGAGCTGGGCCGCGCCGCGCACCGCCAGCATCGCCGCGAGCAGCGCCGCGCCGACCACGACCAGGCCGGCCAGCAGCGCGGCGAACCGCTGCAGGGCCAGGGTGAGCCGGCCCACCGGATGGGCCAGGATCAGGTCGAGCGTGCCCTCGCCCTCGTCACCGGCCACCGCGCGGGCGCCCCACGTGATCGCGAACACCGCGATCAGCAGCGGCGCCATCAGCCCGTAGACCGTGCTGCCCAGGTAGCCCGCCGCCGACGTCAGGTCGCTCATGTTGAACGCGGCCAGCATGTCCTGCGGGTAGGCGGCCAGGGCCTTGGACATCTCCGGCGTACGCATGGAAGGCCAGAAAGCGGCGTACATCAGACCGACGCCGGCGATGGCCACCGTCCAACCCGGCAGCGATCGTCGGTTCTCCCAGAGCGCTCTAAGCAGCAACATGCTGATCCCCGTAGAAGTGGAAGAAGATCTCGTCCAGGTCGGGCTCCTCGCAGAGGAGATCGACCACGGTGTGCCGGGCCGCCGCCTTGACCAGCTCGTCGGTGTGCCCGGCGAGCCGGCCGCGCACGGTCGCGCCGGTCACCGTGACGTCGGTGAAGCCGGGCAGCCCCTGGAACTCGTCCGCCGGCGCCGGGCCGGCCAGCGTGAGCGTGACGCTGCGCACAGCGTGTTCCCGCAGCGAGTGGACACTCTCCACGGTGATCAGCCGGCCGTCCCGGATGATGCCGACCCGGTCGGCGGTCTGTTGCACCTCGCTCATCACGTGCGACGACATGAAGACCGTCGCGCCGCGCGCCGTCGCCTCCCGGACCAGGTGGACGAACTCCTGCTGGAGGAACGGGTCGAGCCCGCTGGTCGGCTCGTCCAGCACCAGCAGCTCGGGCTCGTGCATGAAGGCCTGGACCAGCCCGACCTTCTGCCGGTTGCCCTTGGACAGGCCGCGGATCGGCCGATCCAGATCGAGGTCGAGACGGTGGGCCAGCTGGGCGAACCGGTCGCGGCCCCGGCCGCCACGCAGACCGCTGAGGTACGCCAGGAGCTGGCGTCCCGTCTGTCGTCCGGCCACGACGAAGTCCCCGGCCAGGTAACCGATCCGCCGGCGCAGCTCGACGCCGTCCCGCCGCGGGTCGAGGCCCAGCACGCTGACCTCGCCGCCGGTCGGCCGGATCAGGTCGAGCAGGATCCGGATCGTGGTCGACTTGCCGGCGCCGTTGGGGCCCAGGTAGCCGTACACCTCACCGCTCTCGACCTGGAGATCGAGCCCGGCGAGGCCGCGGCGACCGCGGCCGTAGGTCTTCACCAGACCGCGCGTGCTGATGGCCGTCATGTCTCTCCCCGTTCCCGGTGGTAGCGCTCGATCAGCTTGGGCAGCTCGACCTCGATGAACGCGTAGAAGTCGCGGGTCTCGCGCAGCCGTTCCGCCCCCGGCGCGTCGCGGCCGCCGACCACGTCGAGCCCGCGGTCCATCAGCTCACGGAACTGCGTGAACTTCTCCGACCCGGCGGCCCGCATGAGCGCGTCCGGCGCCATCCGGAAGAAGGTCCCCCGGCGGCCCGGCATCGCGACCCGGTGCACCAGCCCGGCCGTCTCGAGCATGCGAAGGCCGCCGCTCACCGAACCCTTGGACAGCCCGAGCGCCGCGGTGATCTCGGCGCCGCTCTGTGCCGCCGGTTCGCAGATCAGGAGCCAGCCCATCAGCTTCCCGTACGCCTGGGGCATGCCCATGCTGGTCAGGACGAGCCCGGCATCTTCGGCGTACCGACGTTCGGGGGCCAGTTCGGTCACGTAAGTTCCTCAAGGTTCAGAATGTTCTAAACCTTGAAGCTACTCCGGGTGTCGGTGACTGTCCACAGCGTT
This sequence comes from Actinoplanes sp. NPDC051470, assembly GCF_040682035.1. Lineage (NCBI taxonomy): Bacteria > Bacillati > Actinomycetota > Actinomycetes > Micromonosporales > Micromonosporaceae > Actinoplanes > Actinoplanes sp. NPDC051470. Next base: position 143,164 of record NZ_JBFBAA010000007.1, on the reverse strand, counting down.
GGCGCGTCTCGCATGGGTCGGCAACGATGGACCCGTGACCACCCCGCAGAACCTCGACGAGCGATTCCGGGACGCGGTGTCCGCGTTGGAGCCGCCCGCCGAGCGACGCTCGCCCGACGAACCCGTCCGGGACGGCTCCGCGCTCACCGGAGCCCAGGCTCAACTGCTCTTCGACGCCCAGCTCACCAGCCGCCACCTCGACCTCGCGGCCCGCTGGCTGCGCAGCTTCAACGAGGGCTTCTACACGATCGGCTCCTCCGGACACGAGGGCAACGCGGCGCTGGCCGCCGCCCTGCGCCCGTCCGACCCGGCCTTGCTCCACTACCGCTCGGCCGGCTTCTTCCTGGCCCGGGCCGGCGCCGCCTCATCGTCGGCCGACGCCCTGATCACGGCCGCCCGCGATGTGCTGCGCGGCGTCGTCGCCTCCTCGCTCGAACCCATCGCCGGCGGGCGCCACAAGGTGTTCGGGCGCGCCGACCTGAACATCATCCCGACCACCTCGACGATCGCCTCCCACCTGCCCCGGGCCGTCGGCCTGGCCCGTGTCACCGCCGACGACGGCCTGGTCGTCGCCTCCTTCGGCGACGCCTCGGTCAACCACGCCTCGGCCGTGGCGGCGCTGAACACGGCCGGATACTTCGGGCACACGTCCGTGCCGCTGCCGCTGCTGTTCGTGTGCGAGGACAACGGCTGGGGCATCAGCGTGCCGTCGCCGTCCGGCTGGGTCGGCTCCGTGCTGTCCACCCGGCCCGGGATCCGCTACTTCACGGCCGACGGGTGCGATCTGGCCGCCGTCTTCGATGCGACCTCCTCCGCCGCCGAGTTCGTGCGCTCCACGCGTACCCCCGCCGTTCTTCATCTCTCGATGGTGCGGCTGATGGGTCACGCCGGGGCGGACGCCGAGGTGGCCTACCGCTCGGCCGACGAGATCGCCGCCGACCTGAGCCGCGACCCGCTGGTCCGCACGGCCGAACTGCTCGTCGAGGCCGGCCAGAGCAAACCCGACGACCTGATCTCCCGGTACGACGAGATCGGCTGGCAGGTCCGCAAGGTCGCCGAAGACGTCATCGGCGAACCCAAGCTGTCCGGCGCCGCCGACGTGATCGCCCCGCTCGCCCCGCGCCGGCCGCTGCGCGCCGCACGCCACATCGCCGACGCCGCGGTCCGGGCCACCGGCATCGCCGCCAAGGAACGCTCCCGGGTCTTCGGCGGCAAACCGCCCGAGCAGAACGGCCCGCTCACCCTGGCGCAGACCATCAACGCCGCGCTCACCGACACCATGCTCGGCCAGCCGGGCGCCGAGATCTTCGGCGAGGACGTCGCCCGGAAGGGTGGCGTCTACGGGGTCACCAAGAACCTGCGCGACCGGTTCGGCTCCGACCGGGTCTTCGACACGCTGCTCGACGAGACCAGCATCCTCGGGCTGGCGCTCGGCGGCGGGCTGCGCGGGCCCGGGCTGGGCGAGCGGCTGCCGATCCCCGAGATCCAATACCTGGCCTACCTGCACAACGCCGAGGACCAGCTGCGCGGCGAGGCGGCCACGCTGTCGTACTTCTCACAGGGCGCCTACCGGAACCCGATGGTGGTCCGGGTGGCCGGGCTCGCCTACCAGCCCGGCTTCGGCGGCCACTTCCACAACGACAACGCGGTCGCCGTGCTGCGTGACGTGCCCGGCCTGGTGGTGGCCGTGCCGGCCCGGCCCGGCGACGCGGCGGCCATGCTGCGCTCCTGCGTGGCGTCCGCCGCGGTCGACGGCAGCGTGTGCGTCATGCTCGAGCCGATCGCCCTCTACCACACCCGTGACCTGTACGAACCGGGCGACAACGAGTGGCTGGCGCCGTACACCGAGCCCGGCCGATGGAACGACGAGCACGTCCCGGTCGGCCGCGCCCGCACCTACCCGGTCGGGTCGGCCGACGCCCTGACCATCGTCACCTACGGCAACGGCCTGCGGATGTCGCTGCGGGTGGCGGCCAAGCTGGCCGACGAGGGGTACGGCTCCCGCGTGGTCGACCTGCGCTGGCTGTCCCCGCTGCCCACGGCCGACCTCCGGCGCGAGGCGGCGGCCACCGGACGCGTCCTGATCGTCGACGAGACCCGGCGCACCGGCGGCGTCGGCGAAGGCATTCTGGCCGCCCTGGTGGACGGCGGATTCGTCGGATCGGCCAGGCTCATCGCTTCGGCCGATTCCCTGATCCCGCTCGGTCCGGCAGCCTCGTACGTCCTGGTCGGTGAAGATGCCATCACACAGGGTGCCCACGCCCTGCTGGCACGGTAAATTGCCACACACTCGGTGCGCCACTTGCGCGCGGGCCTGCAAGTGTGTGGACTGACCCCCAGTCAAGACAGAACCGTATAGGAGGAATTAGACAGTGAGCGCGACCGCTGGTCAGGCCGACGGCGTACGCAGCCTGGCGGACCGGTTCGGCCTCGAGCCGGACATGGTGGTCATGGAGATGGGATACGACGACGATGTCGACGAATCCCTACGTGACGCCCTGACCGAACGCGTTGGTGATTTGGTCGATGAGGACACCGACGAGGTCGTCGACGCGGTGCTGCTGTGGTACCGCGACGGTGATGGTGATCTGTTCGAGCTGCTCACCGACGCCCTGAACCCCCTCGCCGACGGTGGCGTGGTCTGGTTGCTGACCCCGAAGGCGGGTCGCGACGGGCACGTCGAGCCGAGCGACGTGACCGAATCCGCCCCGGCTGCCGGACTTCAGCAGACGTCCACGCTGAACGCGGGCAAGGACTGGACCGGGGCCCGACTGGTCGCACCGCGAGCCGCGAAGAAGAAGTAGATGCCGCTGGCGGTGGGTGAACAGGCGCCGGACTTCACCCTCAAGGACCAGAACAACCAGGAGATCAGCCTGCACGACTTCGCCGGACGCAAGGCGGTGCTGCTGATCTTCTACCCGTTCACGTTCACCGGCACCTGCCAGGGCGAACTCACCGAGGTCGCGGAACACCTGGACGAATACCAGAACGACCACGTCCAAGTGCTGGCCGTCAGCGTCGACTCCACCTACGCCCACAAGGTGTGGGCCACGGAGAAGGGCTTCGACTTCCCGATCCTGGCCGACTACTGGCCACACGGGGGCGTGGCCCAGGCGTACCAGGTCTTCCACACCGCCGGCGGCTTCGCCAACCGTGGCACCTTCATCATCGACCGCGGCGGAACCATCGTCCTCGCCGAGGAACTGGGTCCCGGCGAACGCCGCGACCAGGCAGCCTGGCGAGCAGCCCTGGCGGCGCTGTAGACGGTTTCCCAGCTCCGATAGAATGACCATCCCGGCGGCGCGCTCCTGGCGCGTCGACCCGGGCGCGTAGCTCAGTGGGAGAGCACTCGCCTTACAAGCGAGGGGTCGTAGGTTCGAAACCTACCGCGCCCACGTTCCGGGGAGGAGTCTGTTCGCGGAACGCGCTCACCGGGTCCTCACGTCATGCTGGCTCCGGGGGCCGAGCCCCCGGACGCCCCCACGGTGTCGCTTGCCGCCGGCTTTGCGGTGGGCTGGCCGCCACGTCTTCGACGGGCCGCCACCCTTTGGGCTTAGACCTTGAGGTCAGCTTCATGACATCGAGACGACGATATGACGCATGTCATGCACTCGGATGGTGGGGAGGCCGGCTGCTGACCGAAGGTTTGGCGAAGTGCCGGTTCAGGTTGCGCAGCACAGGCATTTGTTACGGACGTCCTCCAGGACGGCGGAGTTAGAGCGCGTACCAGAGCCGAGTTGTCGCGTTCATCGGCCAAAAGACCACATCGACATTCGAGCCGAGACAGATCACAGATTTCGGTTCTGCGAATCGTTGTGTAAATCCGGCCGGCCCGGCATTGCGATTGGCCGGGCCTGGTGAAGTTTGAACTCCGCGCCTTGCTCGGTCAGGGCGATCGGTGCTGCCTGGCGGTCTTGCGGTGTGGTGCGTCCTGTCAGCGGATCGAGAAGCTCGGACTCTCGCGGCTTGACCCTCGATCTGGTCGAGGGGTCAGGCTCTCTGCATGGCTGATGAGGTTATGGCGGCGGTGGGGGCTGCGGTTGAGCTTGGGCGGGCGGGGGAACGAGGGGCGGCCCGGGACGCGCTTGCGGGGCTGTGGGAACGGGTGGGGGAGGGTGGGGATGCGCTGCATCGGTGCAGCGTGGCGCACTATTTGGCTGATCTTCAGGATGACCTGACGGATGAGCTCGTCTGGGATCTGCGGGCGTTGGCGGCGGTCTCGGATCTGGATGATCAGCGGGCTCGCCGGTATGACGGGGCGTGGCAGGTTCGGGCGTTTCTGCCGTCGCTGCATCTCAATTTGGCCGATGTGTATCGGCGGCTCGGGAGGCTGGCCGAGTCGCGGGAGCATCTGGCGGTGGCGGTCACGCATGTTGATGCGCTTCCGGATGATGAGTACGGGGCGATGATTCGCGGTGGAGTTGACCGGGTGGGGACGGCGCTGGCGTCTGGTTCGCGGGGAGCGCTGGAGTGAGTGGGCAGCTCAGCCCGGCGGACGCGGCACGGGCCGGACTGTCGCTCAGGTCGCGGAGGGGGCGGGGCCGTCGTGTGCGCGTACCTCAGCTTGATCTTGATCTTCGTAGCGCCGCAGGCCTGAGTGGGTGGGTATCAGGGTCAGCAGGTAGCCGAAGCGGTGGCCGTCGGCGCTGGAGAGGACCTGGCCGGCGAAGCTGTCCCACTCGGCGGCCTGGCGGCGCCAGCGGAGGTCGGACTCGTACTGGGTGCGGCGGACCGCCTCCAGGTGGATCTTGGCGGCCGCCATGGCCTCGAGGTGTCGTCGATAGAGGAAGAAACCTGCCCAAACCGAGGCGACGGCGACCGCGCAGCCACCGACCACCGCGCCCAGCCAGAATGCGGCCATTCCCGCACCGTAACCCCTGCGTCGGCCCTGCGTAATGGGCCTGTCGGGTCATTGACCGGCGTAGCTCAGGACCCGGCCGACGGTGGGGCGGTAGGCGTCGTCGGGCGGCTGCTCCCAGCGGGCGGCGGACCAGGTGGCGATGCGGTAGATCAGGGCGCGGACCAGCATCTGGGGCCACTCGGCGAAGTGCCGCTCCCAGCGGGTGATCACACCTGGGCCGGCCCGGTGCCAGACCAGGGCGTCGGCCACCGCCACGGCGGCCGACCAGGCGGTGGGGCGGTGGTAGGCCGGCCAGTCGATGATCGCCGGCGGCAGGCCCTCGGCGAACAGGACGTTGCCGAGCAGGTCGCCGTGGACGACCTGACTGTCCGCCTCCACGGGGCGGCGGGCGGCCAGGAGCGGCTCGAGCAGGCGGCTGGGTGCGGTCGCGCCGGGCGGAACCGGCTCGCCGAAGGCCAGGCGGTCGCCCCAGCTCCACGGGTCGTCCCGGTCGTCCAGGAACGACGGGCGGGGCAGGCCCGGCAGCGCGGCGTGGAAGGCCTCGCCGGCCCGGATGACGTCGTCGACGCGACCGGGGTCGGGCTCGCCGGGCAGCCAGGTCGTCGCCTCCCAGCCGTCGACGACCACCTCGCCGGTGGCGGTGCGCAGCGGCTGCGCGACGCGGAACTCGGCTGACGGTGGCAGGGCGGCCAGCACCGAGGCGCGCCAGACGGTCTCGGGCTCGCCCTCGGCCGGCTTCAGGACGGCGGGGCCGCAGCGCCACGTGCCGCCCTTGCCCCCGCTGAGCGGCCGGGCCGGGCCGGTCAGGCCGAACGCGCGGAGCACCGGCGACGGGACGGTCACCCGGCCAACTCTTCCACCGGTCCCATGACCCGGATGCCCCGGCTGACCGTGGCGGCGACCGCCGAGACGGCCACCGCCGTGGCGAAGAACAGGATCGCCACAGCGCTGCCCCAGGCGGTGATCAGCGTGCCGGCCAGCAGCGGCGCCGACGAGGCGACCGAGGTGGCGACCGTGATCACCACGCTGACGACGCGGCCCTGGAGGCGGTCGGGGGTGATCGCGGCCTGGTGGGCGAAGAGCGCGGCGTTGGAGGCGGGGCCGAGGAAGACGGCGGCGGCGATCGGCACGGCCGCGGCCACGCTCTCGGCGAACAGGGCGCTGCAGGCCAGGAAGGCGGCGGCGGTCCAGCAGATGCCGCGGATCAGGACCGGCAGGCGGACCCGGGACTGCAGCGTCGGCGCCACCAGGGCGCCGAGCAGGCCGCCGACCGCGACGATGGTCTCCACTGTGCCGATCACCGAGGGCGGGGTGTGGTGCCGCTGCAACGTGACGATGAGCGTGAAGATGATGCCCTGGATGGCGAAGTTCAGCGGGGCCGCGATCAGCAGGACGGCCCGCAGGAACGGGTTGCCGAAGACGAACCGCAGACCCTCGGCGAGCGCGCTCGCGTGGCCGGCCGGCTGCTCGGCGCGCGGCTGCTGGAGCGGGCGGCGGATCAGCGCCACGCCGATCAGGGACAGCAGGAAGGTCGCCGCGTTGCCGACGAACGGCAGCGACCGGGCCAGTTGGAAGAGCAGACCGCCGATCGGGGGCCCGGCCAGCGAGGTGGCGTACGAGCGGGCCTCGTTGCGGGCCACCGCGGCCGGCAACTGGGCCACCGGCACGATGGTGCGCAGCGCGGAGTGCTCGGCCGTGCCGAAGCAGGCCTGGGCCGACGCCGCGATCACCGTGACCAGGACCACCACGGCGAGCGTGGCCGCGCCCCGCATCGCCAGCACGCCCAGGGCGCCGAAGGCCAGCAGGCGCACCACGTCGCAGGCCAGCATCACCCGGCGGCGGTCGACCCGGTCGGCCAGCACCCCGGCCGGCAGCCGGCCCAGGACGATCACGGCCAGGCCGACGGTGCCGACCAGGCCGGCCTGCGCCGGCGAGCAGCCGGAGCCGAGCAGGAGCAGGGGCACGGCCAGCGCGGCGATCGCGCTGCCCAGGTCGGACAGGGCCTGGCTGAGCCATAGGAGGGTGAACTCGCGGTTGCGCCACAGGCTTCCCGGCGCCGCCGTCATCCATCGACTGTCGCCGTGCCGTCATGCGTGGTCAAGGTGCCGGCGAACGGGGGCGGAGCGGGCGGGTTCGCGTCGGGGAAAACTGTCAGGGGGTGGCTCTAGATTTTCGGGCATGGATGACAACCGGTACCCGCCGCCGGAGGCGCCGCCTCCCGAGCTGTCCCTCGAACGTCAGATCACCGTCGGCCACACCCAGTTCCTGATCACCGCGACCGGCGCTCCCGACACCCGCATCGACCTGGCCGTGGTCGGCTGCGACCGCGACGGGCGCGTGCTGAGCGAGATCAGCGGAGGGATCTCGCGCGGTGAGCTCCCCGCCATGGCCGAGGTCCTCACCTCCACCCTGGCCGGGCTCGTCGCCCTGCACACCCAACACCACCGCGTGACGGCGCGCCGCCGCCGCGCGGCCAACCACGGCGCCCGCTGGAGTCCCGGCGACGACGAGCGGCTGCTCGCCCGCCACCGCGAGGGCGCCTCGCGGCGCGAACTGTCCGACGAATTCGGCCGCAGCCCGGCCGGCATCCGGGCCCGGCTCGAGCATCTGGGCGAGGTCGACCGCCCGGAACGCCCGACCACCCCGAGGTGATCCCGGCCGGCCGGTCCGAGCCGGGCGGACCGGCCGGTGGCCGGGTTGAGCGGAGGTCCGACATCCATGACAAACACCCGGTCCGCAACCGGGGGCGGCTCAAGTGGGCCCGGCGAGCGCCGATCTCGTCTGGTACCTGCGGGGAGTACCCGCAGGCGGGCGGGCCGCTCGTACCCCCTCGGCGATGCGGCCCGCCCGGAAACCCGATCACGCCACGTCGGCCATGATCAGGTCGACGTTGACGGCGGCGCCCGCGGCCAGGCCGGCGGCGGCCGAGCCGATCACCTGGGCCATCGGGTCGGCCACATTCCCGGCCGCCCACACCCCCGGCACCGCGGTGCGGCCGCTCGGGTCCTCGACGGCCAGGTGGGTGCCCATCCCCGTCGCGTGCTCGACCGGCTTCAGACCCAGCGGCGCCAGGAAGTCCACCCGTGCTTCGATCCGGGTGGCGACGACCAGGTGATCGCGGGGAATCACGGCGCCGCCGGCCAGGCGTACGCCCGCGTCGGTGACCTCCTCGACCTTCCCGGCGACGGTCTGCACGCCACGCCGGGCCAGCTGCCGGGCCTGGTCGGCGTCCGGGGTGAACGTGTCGTTGAGGAACAGCAGCAGGTCGCCGGTCCACTGGCTCCAGAGCAGCCCCTTCATCGCCGACATCGGCGAGGCCGAGGTCACGATCACCCCGATCGCCGTGTCCTGTGCCTCCCAGCCGTGGCAGTACGGGCAGTGCAACACCGTGTGGCCCCACCGCTCGGCCAGGCCCGGAATGTCCGGCAGGATGTCCCGCGCGCCGGAGGCGACGATGATCCGCCGCGCGCTCACCTCGCCGACGCGGAAGTCGCCCGCCACCCCGGTCACCTCGCCGACCTGCCCCGAGCGGAACTCCACGCGGTAGTGCGCCGCCTCCTCACGCCCGGCCGCGACCAGCGCCGCCGGCGACATCCCGTCCCGGGTGAGGTAGTTGTGCACGCCCGCGGCCGGTGCGTTGCGGGGCTCGCCACCGTCGATCACGAGCACGCTCCGCCGCGCGCGGCCCAGGGCGACCGCCCCGCTCAGTCCGGCGGCCCCGCCGCCGATGATCACCACGTCATAAGTCATGGGTCCGACGGTCCACCAGCCGTCGCTGCGTGGCAAACTTGCTTGCCATGATGGCAAAAGACGACGTCATCGCGGCCGTCGGTCCGAGGCTGCGGGCGCTGCGCAAGGAACAGGGCACCACGCTGACCGCGCTGTCCGAGTCGACCGGCATCTCGGTCAGCACCCTGTCCCGCCTCGAGTCCGGCCGGCGTCGCGCCACCCTCGAGCTGCTGCTGCCCCTGGCCCAGGCCTATCGCGTCCCGCTCGACGACCTGGTGGGCGCCCCGCCGACCGGCGACCCCCGCGTCTACGCCCGCCCGGTCCAGGCCTTCGGCCAGACCATCGTCCCGCTGACCAGGCAACCCGGTGGTGTCCAGGCCTTCAAACACCTGATTCCGGCCGGCAAGCGCACCGAGCCGACACCGAAGTCCCACGAGGGCTACGAGTGGCTCTACGTCCTGACCGGCCGCCTCCGCCTCGTCCTCGGCGACCACGACCTGGTCCTCCCGCCGGGCGAGGCGGCCGAGTTCGACACCCGCGTGCCCCATTGGTTCGGCAGCGCCACCGGCGAGGCCGTCGAGTTCCTCTCGATCTTCGGCCCCCAGGGCGAGCGCATGCACGTCCGCGCCCGCTCGACCGGCTCCAAGGCCTGAAGATCAACATCAGGCTGAGGTACGGGCACAGCACCTGCTCGCCGCCTCCGCGACCTTCATCGGCGGTCGCGCCCGTGCCGCGACCGCCGGGCGTTGCTGCCCGCTCACCCGAGGGTGACCGGCGCCGGAACGACCGGGCGGTCAGCCGAAGTTCGGGCTGAGGGCTCGGAGGGGCCGGTGGGTGCCGGCCGGGCGGCTGCCCGTGGGTCTGGAACCCGTGGGCCGGGAACCGGACGGACGGGTGCCCGCGTGCCGGAAAATCGCATTCACCCCTTCGGGTGACTCGACCTGCGCAAACCGTCCCACTACGTTGTCTCTCGACATGTGTGCCCCCGCCCATGCCCGTCAACCGACCGCTACCAGCGTCAACGATCCGGCGGTCGGGTGGGCAGCGGCGTGTCCGATTGTCCACATGACGCAACGCCCCGGCCGCGATGCGTGGTCAGGCGGCTCGGCGAGACGTCGAGGTCTGGCGCGGGACGGCGAGCCGGGGTATGGGCCGTGCGCCGGTCAGGTGGCGGGCGAGCATGCGTTGCACGGCGGCCGAGGCGGGCAGGCGCCAGCCCACCCGTTCCGGGGCGACCACCCAGCGGATCGGTCCCTCGTCGGTGCGCCCGGGGGCGGCCGGCACCCAGGAGCCGCGGCCGTGGCGGACGATGCCGAGCACACCCTCCAGGTCGGACCGCAGCGGCGCGCCCGGGCCGACCAGGAACAGCCAGGAACCGGCCGGCGTGCCCAGCACCGGGCCGCGCAGGTCGGGCAGGTCCAGCTCGGCGTGCAGCCGGGTGGCGCCGAGGACGCGCAGGCCGATCGTGTCCGGCACGGCCAGGGCGTCGAAGCGCAGGCCGGTCGCCAGCCTGATCTGTCCCTGTTCGACATCGTCGTCGAGCACCCGCCAGCCGTGCGTCTCGTAGCGACGGATGAACCGCCACCGGCGAAGCCGATCGAGGAAGGCGGCTCGGCCGAACGGCCGTCGGCGATTCCTCTGCATGGTTGGAAAACCCCCGGTCAAGGATCGGTACGGCCATATCAGCCGCGACTGCCGTGTCCAAGCACGACACGCGTCGTTGGTCCGCTCAGATCCACTTTTTGCAACTTGCATGTAAAAATACGAGTCTCGCCATGCCGGCGATCACACAGCTTGTGCGACCAGAGGTGGCACGTGTGGTCGACACTGCAGGCGACACAAGGGAAGCTCACCGGTGGGGGTCGCCGGATGAGTTGGGGAGGCACCCGTGGACGAGCTGCCGATCGGGCGTCGCGTCGCCTACTGGCGCGGCCGCCGCAAGATGTCCCAGCAGGTCTTCGCCGACCGGCTGGGCAAGTCGAAGAGCTGGGTCGACAAGGTGGAGCGAGGTGTCCGCCGGCTCGACAAGTTCTCCGTCGTCTACGAGATCGCCGATGTCCTGCAGGTGGATGTCCAGCTGTTGCTGGGCAAGGACGTCGAGCGCCGCCCGGAGACGCCGAACTGCATCGACCAGGTCGAGGTCGAGGAGATCCGCGCCGCTCTGGAGCGATATGACCAGATGAGCGCGTTCTTCCAGCCCGCGCCGCAGTGTCCGCCGCTGGACGAGATGCAGAAGGCGGTCAGCCACGCCTGGCTGACCTATCAGCACGCCAAGTACGGCGTTCTGGCGCGCACGCTGCCGAAACTGCTTCGGGACGCCCAGGCGTCGGACTCCGCGCACGCCAACAGCGAACAGAAGGAGCGGGCCGCGCACCTGCTGGGACAGGTCTACCAGATCGCCTCCTCGGCACTGCGCAAGGTGGGGGAGCACGAGCTGTCCTGGCTGGCGGCCGACCGGTCGATCGCCGTCTCCCAGCGGGCCGGCGACCAGTTGCTGGCCGGCATCGCCAGCTACCGGGTCGGCAGCGCGCTGCTCGCGCTCGGGCGGGCCCGTCCGTCGCTCGAGGTGAACGTCAACATCGCCAACCGGTTGGCCCCGGGCTACGACTCCGGCTCCGACCGCACCCGCGACGAGCGGCTGTCGGTCTACGGGATGTTGCTGCTCAACGGGGCGATGGCGGCCGCGCGGATCGGGGACAGCGCGACCGTACGCGACCTGATCAGCGGCGCCGAGCAGGCGGCCATCCAGCTCGGCGGCGACCAGAACCACTACTGGACCAGCTTCGGCCCGACCAACGTGCAGCTGCACCGGGCCGCGGCCGCGGTCGAGCTCGGCGACGGCCGGACTGCGGTGGAGATGTACGAACGCATCGACCACGAGGGTTTCCAGGCGATGCTCCCGGAGCGCCGGGCGCACTACTACCTGGACATCGCCCGCGGGTACGCCCAGATCGGCGACGTCGAGAAGGCCAGCGAGATGCTGCTCGAGGGCGACCGGCTCGCCCCGTCCGAGATCCGCTGCCGCCCGCTCGCCCACGAGGTCCTCTCCGACGTGCTGCGACGCACGCGGGGGACGCCGCCCGCGCCGATCGCGGAGCTGGCCGAACAGATGGGAGTCGGCGTATGAGGTGGGTCCGCACGTGACGATCAACCCCCCACGCGTGCTGTACATCCTGGTGTGCGGCTCGCCGATGGCCCGTGACGTGGGCAAGCTCGTCACGCTGGCGCAGAACGAGGGCTGGGAGGTGTGCGTGATCACGACTCCCGACGGCCGCAACTTCGTCGACGTCAACGCCCTCCAGCGCCAGACCGGTCATCCGGTCCGGAGCTGGTACAAGAAACCGGGCGAACCCGACCAGTTGCCCCAGGCCAACGCCATGATCGTGGCCCCCGCGACGGTCAACACGGTGAACAAGTGGGCGGCCGGCATCACCGACACCCTGGTGCTGGGCCTGCTCATCGAGGCCTACGGTTTCGAGATCCCGACCGCCGTGGTCCCGTACACGAACAACATCATGGCCCGGCACCCCGCGCTGCACGAGAGCCTGGCCAAGCTCACCGCGTGGGGTGTGCACGTGCTCTACGACGACCGCCGGCTCGGCAAGCCCGGGCACACCGACCATTTCCGGTCGCGATTTCCCTGGCGGCGCGCCCTGCAGGTGGTGAGCGAGAAGGTGACGGTGGAGCCCGGCGCGCTCTCCCAGTAGCTATAGAGTTGGCGGCCGTGACCACCACCGCCGTGACCGATGTCGTCGCCGCCCTCGACGAGCGTTACCCGCGCGAGCACGCCGAGGACTGGGACCGGGTCGGCCCGGTGCTGGGCGAGTTCGACGCCCCGGTCAACCGGATCCTCTGCGTGGTCGACTGCGTCCCCGAAACGGTGGACGAGGCGATCAGCGCCGGCGCCCAGCTGATCGTGGCGCACCATCCGCTCCTGCTCAAGGGCGTCTCCTCGGTCGCGCCGGACACGTACAAGGGCCGGATCATCCACCGCCTGATCCGCGCCGGCATCGCGCTCTACGTGGCGCACACCAACGCCGACATCGCGTCGCCGGGCGTCTCGGACGCCCTGGCCGACCGGCTCGGCCTGGCCGGCACCCGTCCGCTCGTGCCCTACCAGGGCAGCGACACGCTGGGCCTGGGCCGGGTGGGGACGATGAGCCCGATGACCCTGGCCGATCTCACCGCGTTCGTCGCGAGCCGGCTCCCGGCCACCGCGGCCGGGGTGCGCGCGGCGGGCGACCCGAAACGGATGATCGGTACGCTCGCCGTGTGCGGCGGCGCCGGCGACTCCTTCCTGGGCGTCGCCACGCGAGCCGGCGTGGACGCGTACCTCTGCGCCGATCTTCGTCATCATCCGGCCGGCGAACACCTCGCGAGCGGCGGCCCGGCCCTGATCGACGTCGCGCACTGGGCGAGCGAGCGGCCGTGGCTGGACGAACTGGCCGGCTGGTTGCGTGACCGTTTCCCGGTCGACGTGGTGGTGTCCGATGTGGACACGGACCCGTGGACTGTGCATGCTGATAGCCCGAAGAAGGAGTCCCGATCGTGAAGGCCGCACCGCAAGCCCAGCGGCGCCTGCTCGACCTGCAGGCCGTCGACACCGCCCTGGCCCAGCTGGCGCACCGCCGCCGCAGCCTGCCCGAGCTGGCCGAGATCGAGGCGGTCGCGCGGGAGATCTCCGCGCTCGAGGACGAACGCGTCCGCGCCCAGGTGGCGGTCGACGACCTGGACCGCGACATCACCCGGTTCGAGAAGGACATCGAGCAGGTACGCGCCCGCAAGGACCGCGACCAGAAGCGGCTCGACGCCGGCGCCGCCATGCGGGAGATCGAGGGCCTCCAGCACGAGCTGGCCACGCTCAACCGCCGGCAGTCCGAGCTGGAGGACGCCGAGCTCGAGCTGATGGAGCAGAAGGAGACCGCCGAGGCGGCGCTGGCCGACGTGAAGGCCCGGCTGGGCGAGGCGGTCGCCCGGCGGTCCGCGACCGAGCAGCGACGGGACGAGACGCTGGCCGAGATCACCAAGGAGGAGGAGTTCAAGACCGCCTCCCGGGGTCCGCTCGCCGCCGATCTGCCGGCCGACCTGGTCACCCTCTACGACAAGATCCGCACCGACTCCGGGCTGGGCGCCGCGCTGTTCCGGGCCGGGCGCTGCGGCGGCTGCCGGATCGAGCTGTACGGCGCCGACCTGAACCGGGTGAAGTCCGCCCCGGCCGACGAGGTCGTCCGCTGCGAGGAGTGCCGGCGGATCATGGTTCGTACCGCGGAATCCGGCCTGTGAGCGCGGGAGTCACGACGCTACGGTCCGGATCATCGCGGTGAACGAGCGCCGAACCGCCGAGCGCCGGCCGGCTCAGATCCACGTCGTCGTCGAGGCCGACGGCGGGTCGCGGGGCAACCCGGGCCCGGCCGGGTACGGCGCGGTGGTGCGCGAGGCGGCCACCGGCGAGGTGCTGCTGGAGCGGTACGCGTCGCTGGGCGTCACCACCAACAACGTGGCCGAGTACTCCGGCCTGATCGCCGCGCTCCAGGCGGCCGCCGAGCTGAACGCCACCCGGGTCGACGTGCGGATGGACTCCAAGCTGGTCATCGAGCAGATGGCCGGCCGCTGGCAGATCAAGAACCCGGGGCTGCGCCCGCTGGCCGCCGAGGCCGCGCAGCTCGTCGGGCGGTTCGCCGAGGTCACCTACGAGTGGATCCCGCGCGAGCAGAACCGGGCGGCGGACGCGCTGGCCAACCGCGCGATGGACGAGGCCGCCGGTAAGAAGGTCCCGGATGTGCCGCCCTCGCCCTCGCCCTCGACCTCGCCGGAGAAGGCGGAGAAGCGGGAGAGCCGGGCGACGCCGCGGTCCTGGGCGCCGCCGGCCTCGACCGAGGAGGCCACCCGGCTGATCCTGGTCCGGCACGGCGAGACCGCCTACACCAAGCAGGGCCGCTACTCGGGCCGCGGCGACATCCCGCTCTCCGACGAGGGTGAGGCGCAGGCGATGGCCGCGGCCGGGCGGGTGGCCGGGCTGGCCCGCGAGGTCGGCGCGGTGGTGACCTCGCCCTTGACCCGATGTGTACGCACGGCCGAGCTGATCGCGGCCGAGGTCGGCGGCGTCGAGGTGACCGTGCTGGACGATCTGATCGAGTGCGACTTCGGCGACTGGGAGGGTCTGACCTTCGCCGAGGTGAAGGAGCGCTGGCCGGGCGAGATGGACGCGTGGCTCGACTCGACGGCCGTGGCGCCGCCCGGTGGCGAATCGTTCGGCACGGTGGCGGCGCGGGCGCGGCGGGCTCTGGGGGCCGTGCTCACGGCGTACCCGGGAATGACCGTGGTTCTGGTTTCGCATGTCTCGCCGCTGAAGCTGATTCTGCGCGACGCGTTGGACGCGGGTGACGGGTTCCTGCATCGGCTGTTCCTGGACGCGGCCGGCGTGTCCATGATGGATGTCTGGCCGGATGGGAACATCGCGGTCAGATCGGTCAACGAGACGGCCCACCTGCGCTGACGTCTTGACCCGGGTCGATGCCCGCCGCTAGCTTCCATCACCAACAGGAAACTTTCTTCACTGTTGGAGTGCTCATGCGAAGTCCGCTCCGCCGTCTTCTCGCCGTGGGCGCCGCCATGCTGGTGTCGCTCACCGTCGCCGCCGCCCCGGCGCAGGCGCACAGCCGTCCGTACGTCAAGGTCGGATATTTCACCCAGTGGGGCATCTACGGTCGTCAGTTCCCGGTCGCGAACCTGCAGACCTCGGGCGCGGCGAGCAAGCTGACCCACATCAACTACGCGTTCGGCAACGTCACCGAGGACGGCCTCTGCGCCTCGGCCGACCCGTGGGCCGACTGGCAGGTGCCGTTCCCGGCCGAGACCAGCGTGGACGGCGTCGCCGACGTGGCCGGGCAGCCGATCGCCGGCAACCTCAACCAGCTCGCCGAGCTCAAGGCGGCCAACCCGCGGCTGCGGGTGCTGATCTCGCTGGGCGGCTGGACGCTGTCCAAGTGGTTCTCCGACGCCGCCGCCACCGGGCAGTCCCGCCGGCGCCTGGTCGACTCGTGCGTGGACCTGTGGCTGCGGGGCAACCTGCCCGGCGCCGCGCCGGGCGCCGCGGCCGGCATCTTCGACGGCATCGACCTCGACTGGGAATGGCCCGGCTCGGAGGGCAACGCCGGCAACGTGATCCGGCCCGAGGACAAGCACAACTTCACCCGGCTGCTGGCCACCTTCCGCGACTCGCTGGACCGCCTCGGGCGCGCCCGGCACCACAAGTACGAGCTGACCGCGTTCCTGCCGGCCGCCCCGGCCAAGATCGACGCCGGCTTCGAGGCCGACAAGATCTTCAACTACCTCGACTTCGGTACGGTGCAGGGCTACGACTTCCACGGATCGTGGGAGCAGCGGGCCAACCAGCAGTCGGCGCTGCGCGTGCCGGCCGGGGCGCCCGACAACCCCGACTTCTCGATCACCACCACGATCGACACCTGGCTCGACCGGGGCGCCCCGCGCGGCCGGCTGGTGCTCGGCGTTCCCTACTACGGCCAGGGCTGGACCGGGGTGACCGACGGGCTCTTCGGCGCGGCCACCGGCCCGGCGCCCGGCCTCTTCGCGGCGGGCACCGAGGACTACAAGACGCTGAAGAACCTGCCGGCCGAGGGGTACACGGTGTACCGCGACAAGCGCGCCGGACACACCTATCTCTACAACGGCACCACCTTCTGGACGTTCGACGACCCGGAGCAGCTGCTCCAGAAGACGAACTACATCAAGAACAAGGGCCTCGGCGGCGCCATGGTGTGGTCGCTGGACGGCGACGACGCGAATGCCACGCTGACCAGGACGATCGCGCGCGGATTGCGGTAGGAGCGGCTTTCCGGTGGTGCCGTTCGGCGCACCACCGGAGCCGTTCGGCGCAGGAAGATCGGTTAAGAACCGGTGTCGTCGTTAACCTCACGATTACCCTGTCGCTGCTCACGGGACGGTCCCGCCCATGTCCGAACCAACGCCTCAGCCGCGGAGTGACCGCAGCCCGTGGAACTGGTTGCTCGTCATCCCCATCGTGGTGCCGTTGATCACCCCGCTCTTCAACTTCGACTCACCGCGGCTGTGGGGATTCCCGGCCTTCTACTGGATCCAGTTCTCGTTCATCCTCCTCGGCGTGATCACCACGACCGTGGTCTACAAGATGACCACGAAGAGGCGGTGACCCAATGGGCGAGCACATCACCCAGATCATCGTCTTCGCGCTGTTGTTCCTGCTGGTCAGCGCGATGGGCTTCGTCGCCGCGCGGTGGCGGGCGCCGAAGGACATGGCCCACCTCGACGAGTGGGGGCTGGGCGGGCGCAGCTTCGGCGGCTGGATCACCTGGTTCCTGGTCGGTGGCGACCTCTACACCGCGTACACCTTCGTGGCGGTCCCCGCGCTGATCTTCGGCGCCGGCGCGACCGGGTTCTTCGCCGTGCCGTACACCATCGTGATCTACCCGATGTTCTTCCTGATCCTGATCCGGCTCTGGTCGGTGTCGCACCGCCACGGCTTCGTCACCCCGGCCGACTTCGTGCGCAACCGGTTCGGTTCGCCCACGCTGGCGCTGTTGATCGCGATCACCGGCATCGTGGCCACCATGCCGTACATCGCGCTGCAGTTGATCGGCATCGAAGCGGTCCTCAAGACGATGGGCATGACCGGGGACAGCGTGATCGCCCGGCACGCGCCGATCATCATCGCGTTCGCGATCCTGGCCGCGTACACCTATCAGTCGGGTCTGCGCGCCCCCGCGCTGATCGCCTTCGTCAAGGACACGCTGATCTACATCGTGATCCTGGTCGCGGTGATCTACCTGCCCTACAAGCTGGGCGGCTGGGGCAGCATCTTCGACGACGCGCAGGCCAAGTTCAACGCCTCACCGGCGCCCGGCGACGGCATCACGCTCAACGCCAACAACCAGCTGCAGTACTTCACCCTGGCCATCGGGTCGGCGCTCGCGCTGTTCCTCTACCCGCACTCCATCACCGGCGTGCTGGCCAGCAAGAACCGCAGCGTGATCAAGCGGAACATGTCGGCGCTGCCCGCCTACAGCTTCCTGCTCGGGCTGCTGGCGCTGCTCGGTTACGCGGCCATCTCGGCCGGCGTCAAGCCGCTGCCCGGCGCCCGGGAGGGCACGGTCGACAGCAACACTGTCGTCCCGCTGCTGTTCGACACGCAGTTCCCGTCCTGGTTCGCCGGGATCGCATTCGCCGCCATCGGCATCGGCGCGCTGGTCCCCGCCGCGATCATGTCGATCGCCGCGGCCAACCTGTTCACCCGCAACATCTACAAGGAGTACTTCCGCAAGGACGCCACCCACGCGCAGGAGGCGTCGGTCGCCAAGATCACGTCGCTGCTGGTCAAGGTCGGCGCGGTCGGCTTCATCATCTTCCTCGATCCGCAGTTCTCCATCGACCTGCAGCTGATCGGCGGCGTCATCATCCTGCAGACCGCCCCCGCGGTGGCGCTCGGCCTGTTCACCCGGTGGTTCCACCGCGGCGGGCTGATCGCCGGCTGGGTGGCCGGCATGGGCCTGGGCTTCTGGATGCTGTGGCAGATCCCGAACCTGGCGACGAAGCGGGCGCACTTCGGCGGCTCGGCCTTCCCGCTGTCCGACTTCGGGTTCGACACCAAGAAGACGATCTACGTCGGCTTCGTGACCGTCCTGGTCAACCTGCTGGTCGCGGTCGTGGTGACGCTGATCCTGCGGGCGGCCAAGACACCGGACGGCGTGGACTCGACCACGGCGGACGACTACTTCGCCGACGAGGGCGACCCGCGGCTGGAGTCCTCGCGGGCCAAGCCCGACGACGAACTGGCTTCCTCCACCTGATCCGCTCCCGGTAACACGGCGCCGCGTCCCTCGCCTCAGGGGCGCGGCGCCCTCATGTATTCCTCCAGCGACCCGTTGAACCTGGTCAGCGTCGTGGCCAGGGCGGCGCGCTCGTCCGGGGTCCAGCTCCGCAGCACCCGGTCGTAGACGGCGCGGCGGGCCACCCGGACCGCCTCCATCTGCTCCAGGCCGCGGTCGGTGGCCGCGATCACCGTGCCCCGGCCGTCGTTCGGGTCGCGGCGGCGCTCCACCAGGGCGGCGTTCTCCAGGGCGGTGACCTGCCGGGTGACGGTCGAGCCGTCCAGGTTGAGGCGGTCGGCGAGGGCGGACACGTTCAACGGGCCGGCCGACTCCAGATGCCGGAGAATCACGTACGCCGACCGGTCGAGCGCGCGATGCGGCTTCAGATCGGTAGCGCGGCGGGTCGCCTCACCAAGCCGCATCAACATCGCGACCTGCGTTTCGATGGTGCCCAATACGTCGTCAGCCACGAAAGCTTCCTACTACAGCGGTAAGACCAGGATCAAACCAGTCCTGCGTTTTCCGACGCCTTCCTTCACCAAGATCGCCCGTTCGGGGCTTTTCGGTCCTGGGGTAGCGTCGCGGGATGCATCGGAGCCGGTTGTCCACGCTGTTGATCGATGTTCCTGGCGGCGAAGCGGCGGCGGCCGCGGCGTTCTGGGGGGCCGCGCTGGGGGTGCCGGCCACGCCGGTGGCGGGGGAGGAGCAGTACACCTCGCTGGCCGGGGCGTTGCCGCATGTCAGTGTGGCGGTGCAGGCGCTGGAGGACGGCGACGCCCGCTATCACCTGGACATCGAGACCGACGACGTGGACGCCGAGACGGCACGGCTGGTGGGGCTCGGCGCCGTCGAGGTGGGCAGCTGGCAGGGGTGCCGGACGCTGCGCGTACCCGGCGGGCTTCTGATCTGTGTCATTCCGGTGCACAGCACGGATTTTGCGGAGTATGCCCGTACCTGGGCGTAGCGCGTGTCTTCTGGCATGGATGCCGCTCGATCCGGCAAGGTGAGGCCATGCAGCCGAAGGAGATCGCCCGGGCCTGGTTCGAGATGTGCGCACGCGGCGACCGGGAGGCCTTCGCCGAGCTGGCCACCGACGACTACCTGCCGCACGGGCCGGGCGGCACGGGCACCCGCGACGACTTCATCGACTGGCTGCAGTGGTATTCGACGGCCTTCGCCGACCAGGAACCGGTCATGGAGGACGCCATCGAGTCGGGTGACCGGCTGGTGATCCGCTACACCGTCCGCTCCACCTACCGCGGCGGCTACCTGGACCTGCCCGCGGCCGACCAGAAGGTGCACGAGACCGGCATCATCATCTTCCGCCTCACCGGCGGCAAGGTGGCCGAGACCTGGTTCGAAGGCAACGATCTGGAGGTCGCCCAGCAACTCGGCGGCCGGGTGCAGGCGGCCTGAGAGGGCCATACCCGGTGGCATCCGGACAAGATTCATGGGGGTCTGTTGGTTACTCGTGGTGACTTCGCCATACTGACGCGGTGATCGGCAACTGGGAGCGGGTGTTGCTGGCCCGCCACGGCCAGACGGAATGGAACGTGGTCGGGCGCCGGCAGGGGCAGCTCGACGCGCCGCTCACCGCGGTCGGCATCGAGCAGGCCCGCCGGCACGCGGTCACCGCGACCGGCGCCGACCGGGTCTTCACCAGCCCCCAGGGCCGGGCGACGTCCACCGCGCGGCTGATCGCCGAAGCCCTCGACCTGTCCGTGGTGGTGGTCGACGAGCTGGCCGAGATCCACCATGGAACCTTCGCCGGCCTGACCGACACCGAGATCGAGGCCCGCTACCCGGCCGAGTGGTGGGACCGGGCCGAGGACAAGTACGAGTGGCGCTTCCCCGGCGGCGAGAGCTACGCCGACGCCGACCCGCGGGCGTTACGCGCGCTCCAGAAGATCGCGGCCGACCCGGCCCGGCGCCCGCTGATCGTCACCCACGAGATGGTCAGCCGGCTGCTGCTGCGCCACCTGCTCGGCCTGACCCCGCAGGAGGCGCTGCTCCGCCGCCAGCCCCACGAGGTGATCTTCGCGATCGGGCCGGACGGCCTCTCGTCACTGTGAGCCGGTTGATTCCGTGCTGATCCGGGCGGCGTCGCCGACCTTCTCGGTGACCGCCGGAGCGATGTCGGCGACACCGGCGCCGGCCAGCTCGCCGAGCAGCGCCGTCAGCGCCTCGAGCACCTGGCCGAACATGCCGGCCGGCTCCTTCACCTCGACCGTCACCCGGCCGTCCCGGGCGAAGATGACGACCAGGCCGAAGATCACGTCCTTGCTGCGGTAGACCGGCCTGGGCGTACCCGGGCGAAGGTCGATGATCTGGCCGCCGCGGTGCCGGTCCACCAGCGACGTCACCAGCCCGACCGCCGCCGCGGCGCCGAACAGCAGCAGGGTGGTCGTCAGCACCGGCTCGAGACCGCGCATCTCGACCCGCTGCAGCGCCACGTCGTGCTCGGCCGCGGTGCGCCGGGCGAAGTCGACGTCGTCGTTGTCGACGATCAGCATCCGCCGGGTGTCGCGGTCGGGTGTCACGTCGCCTCCTGAGCGGCCGGGGTGGTCAGGGCGAAAGTCCACATCGGTGCGAGGCGTACGCCGTGCCGGCGCGCACGCACGACGGCCGGCCGCGCCCGCTCCCACAGGGTGTCCAGCACCGCCGCGTACGCCCGGCCCAGCCCCAGCGGGTGCCCCGACTCGTCCCCGCCGACCAGGCGTACGGCCGAGTCGCGCAGCGTCGCCCGGCGGTCGAAGCTCGGCGGGTGACTGCCCAGCCGCCGGGCCGACTCGTCGCCGAACTGCAGCAGGCTCGCGGCGCGGTCCATGATGTCCAGCGCGCTGAAGAAGATCTCGAAACCACAGAAGGCGTAGTCGGCGTCGACCTCGATCTTCTCGCGCATGGCCAGGACGCCGAGGTGGACCCCGATGTAGTCCGCCTCGTACTCCTGTTGCCACGCGTAGTCGACCTGCTCGACCGGCACCACTCCGGCCGACCGCAGCCGGGCCGAACCGAGATGACCGCCGATGATGTGGCCGTACTCGTGACCCACGACGAACAACTCGACGGCGTCGCGGAGCAGCGACGTCACAATCTGCTGGCGCCAGCTGCCGAGGAGATACTGCGGGGCGGCGGCCGGGCGGCCGTCGACGAGATAGGCCAGGAGCGTCTCGGTGAACCGGACCACGGCGGTGTCGTCCTCGTCGAGATGCGCCGGCGCCTCGGTCGAGAACCCGAACCAGCCGTCCTCGGCCTCCGTCGCCGGGCAGGCCAGCACGATGGCCTTGCAGATCAGGTTGGCGAAGGTCAGCAACTCGTTCTCGAGCAGCACCAGATGGCCGCCGCCGGGAACGGCGACGGTCATGGCGTTGACCTGGCCGGTCGCCAGGGTCCCGAAGCGCGGCCGGCTGGGCAGGCCGATGTCGTGGTCGGCCAGCACCTTCTCGATGTGCCGGGTCAGAGTGCGCATCATCGCGTACGCGAAAGGGTGTTCGAATTTCGTTGGTCGCATGGCGTAATCGGCGGTGGGGAAGGCCTCGGCCTCGCGGACCTCGGCCGGGGTGAGCGGGCGCCCGAGAGACTGCTCCCATACGGTCACGGCCATTCCGGGCGGAGCGGAAAGGCTCTCGAAGTCGGGCGTGATTCCCAGGCGGGCGTACGTTTCGGCCTGCAGTTGTTCGAGAAACTGATCGGCGAATTCCTCGGACACCCGGCCAGCGTGGCACGGCCCGCCAACCGGGTGACCCTCGTTCGGGTCAGGCGGTGGCCTTTTTTCGGGTCAGGCGAAGGCCCGCACCCCCTTTTTTTGGATCAGGCTTTTTGGATCAGGCGAAGGCCCGCACCAGCAGGATCAGGCCGATTGTCGTGCCGAAGGTGACGATCAGCGCCTTCAGAACCCGGGCCGGGAGGCGGCGGGCGAGGCGTGCTCCGGCGTACCCGCCGACGATTGTCGCCGGAGCGAGAATCAGCACGGCCAGCCAATTGACCGGGCCGAAGATCGCGAACACGACAACGGTGACGGCGCCCACGGTGGCGGACAGGACATTCTTCAGGGCATTGATGCGATTGAGCGTCTCGTCGAGGACCAGGGCGAGCGCCGCGACATACATGACGCCCAGCGCGGCCCCGAAATAACCGCCGTAGACGGCGCCGATGAGGACGACCACCTGCAGGGTGATCGCCCGGCGGCGCGGGCTCAGCGCACGCGGATGCCCGACCAGGCCACGCAGCCGATCCTGGAAGAACAGCGTCGCGGCCGCCCCCAGCACCAGGAACGGAACGATCAACTCGAACGCCCGAGCGGGTGTGAGCAGCAACAACGCACAACCGGCGGCGGAACCCACGACACACGCCGGCAGCACCGCCGGGATGCGCCGGCGTTGCCCGGCCAGATCGTGCCGGCTCCCGAACACGCTCGAGACGTAGCCCGGGAACACCGAGACGGAGTTCGTGACGTTCGCCTCGACCGTCGGCAGACCCGTCACGATCAGACTCGGGAAAGTGATCAGCGACCCGCCGCCGGCGAGCGCGTTCACCCCGCCGGCGAGCAGGCCGGCGAGGAGCAGCAGAAGTACGTGTCCAAGGTCCATGGCAAGGTTGAATCTACGGGCACCGTAGACTGGGCGTCGCGACGGACGAGTCGGCTGGGCGGTCGCGTCGGCATCCTTGACGGATGCCGCCGAGGAACGTCCGGACTCCGCAGAGCAGGGTGGTTGTTAACGGCAACCCGGGGCGACCCGCGGGAAAGTGCCACAGAAAGCAAACCGCCGACGGGGGTTCGCCCCCGCCGGTAAGGGTGAAACGGTGAGGTAAGAGCTCACCAGCATCCCGGGCGACCGGGATGGCTCGGTAAACCCCACCCGGAGCAAGGCCAAGCAAGGCTGCTCACGGCCCACGGGCCGGGGGTGGCCGGCGCAGGCGTTCGAGGGCTGCTCGCCCGAGCCTGCGGGTAGGCCGCAAGAGCCTGTCGGCAACGGCAGGCCGAGATGGATGACCGCCGCGGTGCTCCGGCACCGGTCACAGAATCCGGCGTACAGGCCGACTCGTCCGTCGCCCTCCTGATGGTGGCCCAGCTCATGGTCGTTGAGCTGGGCTTTCGAACGTCAGGACTGGGCTTGCGCCGCAGGCATGCGGGTCGGAACTCAGGGGAAACCCCGGCTGGATCGTCGACACTGAGCGGATTCGTGGGGGCGCCGGGGTTTCTAGCGTCGGCGGTATGAATTTTCGGCTTGCAGTGGTGTTGGGGTTGTTCGGGTTGGTTCGGCCGGTGCTCAGTGTTGTCGGCGCCTTTGACGGTGGGGTATTGGGGAAGCCGGTCGGGCCGATTGTGGTCACCGTGGTCATCTGTGTGGTTCAGGTGGTGGCTGTTGTGGTGGCGCGGGTGGGGAATCCGGTTCTTACGCTGGGCGTGGCCGGGTTTGCTTATGGAGTGTTCGCGATTCTCTTGAACCTGTCTCTGCAGCCGGTTCTTGCCTCGGCCGAAGCTATTCCGTTGCCGGGATACGTGGCTATTCCGGTGTTCAACGCGTTGCTGGGTCTTGTGCTCGGGGTGGTCGCGTTGGGGGTTCAGCGGGTGGTGCGGCGGCTGGGGTCGAAGGAGCGGTGAATCAAGGACAGGTCGTCGCCCCAGGAGTCGAGTAGGTCGGCGTGGCCTTGCGTTCGGGCCAGGCGTTCCACGTCGGGGAAGAGGGACGCCGGGTGGGTTGAAGCTCGTTCGGGCAGGGCGTTCCATGGGTCGCCGAGCGGGAACTTCTCTAGCTCCCAGGACAGATACTTGTTGTACGGCCGCAGCCGGCCGTGCAGCGCGAAGACCGTGGTCAGCAGCCACGGGATGCTTTCCGCCAGGTCGAGGGCGGCCGCGGTGGGGTGGCCGTCGCGTTGGGACTTCGCGGCGCGGTAGAGGAAGTTGACGTAACCGTCGAGGTTGTCGCGGGCCCAGGTTCGCGCCTCGGCGGGGGTGGGCGTGGCCTGCTGGTCGACCAAGGGCTGGACGCCGCCTCGGTCGAGGAGGACACGCGCGCCGCGGAAGGTGTAGCGCTGGTAGGTGTCGCTGGTGTCGGCCAACTGCCGGGGGGTGCGGGAGAACTCGTCGATCACCTTTTCGCGGCGGCGCTCACGGGGGGCGTGGGTGACGACGCACAGGTCGATGTCTGATCGGTCGGTGGCGGTGCCCCGGGCGTGGGAGCCGGTCAGGACGATGCCCACGACCTGGGGGTCGGCGCCGATCTCGGCCACCAGGTGGTCAAACATCGACGGTCTCGACGGTGATCAGGGTGGTGTCGCCGGGGTTGAGCTTCTCGGCCCGGCGGATCGCCTTCTTCACCGGCAGCACGTAGCACCGGCGGGCGGCGTCGGGGAAGATCGACGTACGCCAGTTGCTGCCGCCGATGGCCGCGCGGACCCGCACCGAGCCGAAGCCGCGGGCCAGGCCGCCGACCAGCTCGCGGAGTTCCTCGGACTCGTCCACGGGCAGGCTCACGAAGGTCCAGCTGTCGTCGCGCCGGGCCGCCCAGACCCACAGCTCGGACTCGAACTCCACGATCACGGGCGCCAGCATGCCACGACGGTACGACACTTCGCCGAGCCACCAGCGCCCGCACAGCCGGTGCGACGGAAGCGGGGCAAAGCTCACGTACGGTCCGGGCTTCCCTCGATCCTCGACGTCAGGAGCCGCAGTGTCCGACGAGCCGGTCCGCTTCGACCTGCACCTCAAGCCCGGAGCCCTGGACGCCTATTCGAGGGAGCAGGTGCTCGCCTCGCCGGTCCGGTGGAGTCTGGGCGGCGACGTCCTGATGACCGGCATGGTCCAGGACTTCTGGCTCGAGGACGACGGGAAGATCACGCTGATCGTCGAGGGGCTGTAGGCCGCGGGGCTCCTGAACCGCACCGGGAGTGTGCTCAATCCGCTCCCGCTCGCGTTCGATAACGAAGGGCATGAACACGTTGCGTCTGGCCCTGGCGTCCGTCGTCGCTCTGTCCGTGGTCGGCGGCGCCGGCGCGTGTGCCGTGGCCCTGCCCGGTGCGACGCCGGCGGTCGCGGCGACCGTGGCGGAGGCCGGCCCGGAGACGGTGCCGGCGGCGGAGAGCGGCCTGGAGACGCAGCCGGTGGCGGAGGACGGCTCGGGGCCGGTGCGGATCATGCCGCTCGGTGACTCGATCACGTACGGGATCGGGTCGGTGCGGATGGGGTCGTACCGCGTCGCACTGCAGCAGCGGCTCCGTGCCGCCGGCGTGGACGTCGACTTCGTGGGGTCGCAGTCGTCCGGCGCCGAGGCCGGCGTCGACCGGGACAACGAAGGGCACTCGGGCTGGCGGATCCGGCAGATCGCCGCGGAGGCCGACGGGTGGATGGCGACCTATCGGCCCGACATCGTGCTGCTGCACATCGGGACGAATGACATGCGCAGCGCCGCGGAGGCGGTCGGCGCGGCGGATCGGCTGAGCCTGCTCATCGGCCAGCTGCTGGCCGCGTCGCCGGACGTGCGGGTGCTGGTGGCGAAGGTCGTCGGGTCGAACGACGAGACCGCCCGCCGGATGTACTCGAAGCAGATCGACGCCTACAACGCGCGGATCCCGGCCGTGGTCGCGAGCAAGGGGGAGCGGGTGGGCCTGGTCGACCAGACCGGCGTCGACGGGACCGACCTGCTGGACCGGCTGCACCCGAACGAGTTCGGCTACCAGAAGATGGCCTGGACCTGGTACCGCGCGCTGCAGCCGCTGCTGAACGTCGGCGGCGCGCCGTGGCCGATGACGGATGACCCGTTCCGGGCGACAACGAAGTACATCCGCCTGTTCGGCCCGGCCGGCACCGAAGGGCGCTGGTGGTACCTGCGCCCGGTCACGGTCGAGCGCGGCGGCCGGAAGGCGGAGTCGAAGCAGTGGCAGACGCGGCGCACGGTGACCGAGAAGTACCGGGTCAAGATCAACGGCAAGGTCGCTCTGCGTACGCGCACCGTGATCCGCTGGTCGGCCACGTAGCGGGCTCCCTCGCCAGGGGGAGGCGGTTCGCGCTCGCGCGGGATCACGCGGCCGCCGGAAATTCCTAGCGTTCAGGGCATGGTGGCACTGGCTCGGACGGCAGCGAGAATCCGGACGGCAGCGATGATCCGGCTGGCCCGGCCGTGGTTCTGGCCGCTGGGCTGGGGCGGGGCCTTTCTCGGGTCGGTGCTGGCCGGTGGGCAGCTCCTGCCGCCGGGCCGGGCCGTGCTGCTGGCCGTGCTGCTGGGTCCGCTGGTGTGGACGACCGTGCTGGCCCAGAACGACCTGTACGACCTGCCCAGCGACCGGGTCAATCCGCGCAAGGCCACAGCGCCGCTGGTCACCGGGCAGCTCAGCCCGGACCTGCTGCGGCGCTGGCACCGGGGGAGTGCCGCCGCCACGCTGGTCGTGGCGGCGGCACTGGGGCCGGTCTTCCTGGCCGGTGCGGTCGTGGTGCTCGGGCTGGGGTGGGCCTACAGCGCGCCGCCGCTGCGGCTCAAGGCGCGGCCGGGCTTCGACGTGGCCGTGAACGCGCTGGTCGTCGGGGTGCTGGCGCCGGCCGCGGGATGGGCGCTGCATCGGCCCGTCACGGCGTACCCGATGATCTGGGTGATCTTGGGGTTGTTGCTCGCGGCGGCGCTCTATCTGCCGACCACGGTGCTCGACGAGGGCGCCGATCGCGCGGCGGGGCTGATCACGTCGGCGGTGCGGTGGGGCGCGGAGCGGTGCTATCGGGCGGGGCTGGTGATGTGGGTGGTGGCCACCGCGCTGTGGCTGAGCTACCACCCGGTGGCGTTCCAGTGGGGGATGGCGCCGGTCGTGGTGGTGGCCTACGCGATTCTCGCGCGCACGCCGACGATCCCGCGCATGGCCGGCGTGGTGGCCGTCTTCGCCCTGCCGGCGGCCGAGTTCCTCCTGAGTGTCACCGCGTAGAAGGGCTCACCAGGTCGCGAAGATGCGGGCCTGGCCGCCGGAGCCCTGCTCGTAGGGGATCAGGCCGACCACGATGGTCGCGCCGGCCGGCGGCATGCGGTCGAGGTGGGCGAGGTTCTCCAGGCCGTAGCGGTCGGCGCCGAGGAGCGCGAGGTGTACGTCGAACGTCTCCGACGGCGCCGGATCGATGCTCAGCGTGTCCACGCCCAGCGACCGGATCCGGCGCCGGCGCAGCAGCCACTCGCACGCCTCCACCGAGAAGCCGGGGAAGTGCGAGCGGTACGCCGAGGCGTCGCCGGCCTTGGCGGCCCAGCCGGAGTACATCAGCACCGCCGCGCCGTCGGGGATGCGGCCGTGGCGCCGCTCGTACCGCTGAAGGTCGTCGACGGTGACCATCGTGTCGGGCTCACGCGCCGCACGGGCCGCGATGTCCACCACGACCGCGGGGGTGATCAGCTCGGCCAGGCGCAGCTCGGTCGAGAGGCGCCCGCCGGGAATGAAGTGCCCGGGCGCGTCGACGTGCGTGCCGGTGTGCTCGATGATCCGCCACTCCTGCATGTAGTAGCCGTCGTCCTCGATCGTCGCGTACGTCTCCCGCCGCGGCGCCTCGTCCGGCTCGAACGCGGGGAAGGAGGTGGTGTACGGGTGCGTGAGGTCCTGGAGGTGACGGCCGAGCACCGGGTGACCGGTGGAGGCGGACGCGGGGCCGGCGGAGGCGCCGAGCGCGGCGGTGGTCACGGCCGCGGCCGCCCCGATCACGGCGGCACGGCGCGTGAGCTGCGAACGCTTCTCGGTGCACATGGCACCGAGCATCCCATTAGGGTGCCGTGCGGCTCAAGAACCTCCGGGGTCCGCCGATGAGGCTGCGAGCGGCGACAACCACTTAAATTCATGATGGTGATTGCGTAGGGTCACCTCGTGGATCTCAAGCGCACCTTCACCGGCTTCGCTGCCGCACTGCTGATGACGGGCCTGCTCGGTAACCCCGCGCCGGCCGCACCGGACGACAGTCCCTCCACTCGCGACTTCGGCAACGGGCCGGAGCGCAACTCGGTCGCCGCGGAGATTCCGCCGATCGGGCAATCCGCGTCCACGTTCAAGATCGCTACGGGTACGACGGGTTACCCCCGCCAGAACGTGCTGCGCGTCTACCCGGAGAACCCCGCCGACAAGTCGATCAAGCTCGGGCTCGTGCCGTACCACGGGATCGCGCCGAAGCTGAACGCGTTGCAGCAGGCCTCGAACCGGGTGTCGGCCGAGGTGATCGGGCACTCCGCCCTGGGCCGCGACCTCTACCTGGTCACCGTGACCGCGCCCGAGACGGCCGCCCAGGCCCGGAAGCAGGACCGGTGGCGGGCGCTGATCGAGGACGATCCGCGTCAGGCGAACCGGGACGCGGCGCTGAAGCTGGGTTACAAGACCCCGGTCTGGATCAACGCGAACATCCACGGTGACGAGTGGGAGGGCACCGACGGGGCGCTGCGGGTGATCGAGCGGCTGGCCGGCGCGACCGACCCGGCCACGGCGGCGCTGCTCGCGCGTACCCGCGTGTATGTGACCGTGACCAACAACCCGGACGGTCGCATCGCCGGGACCCGGGTCAACGGCGCCGGTTTCGACATCAACCGCGACCACGCGACCGGGTCGCAGCCCGAGTCCCGGGCGGTGCGCGACGTGGTGATCGGGACGCAGCCGTTCGTGATGCTGGACGAGCACGGCTACACCGGCACCACGCTGATCGAACCGGCCACGCCGCCGCACGGCCAGAACTACGAGTACGACCTGTACATCAAGCACGCGCTGCCGAACGCGCTCGGCATGGAGGCGGCGATCCAGCGGCTCGGCCACCCGGAGACCGCGCGGGCGGACATCCCGTTCCGTGACTACGCGCCCGGCGACTGGGACGACTGGCCGCCGATCTTCACCCCGATGTACGGGATCTACCAGGGCGCGGTCGGCCACACCGTGGAGATTCCGCTACAGGTCAACCGGGGCGTCTACGACTCGCTGCCGGTCGAGGAGCTGCGCCGCCGCTCGGCGGTCAACACCGACGTGGCCTCGGCGACCATCACCGCGGCGATCTCGTACGCCGATGTGCACCGACGATCTCTGCTGGAGGGCCAGATCGAGCAGTTCCGGCGGGGCTGGGCGGGCGAGCCGTCGCCGGAGATCCCGGACGGTTTTGTCGAGGGCTTCGGCCCGGAGGACCGCTACTCGACGACCTTCCCGCGCGCGTACGTGATCCCGGACAGCGGCCCGGCCGCGGCCCGGCTGGTCGACCACCTGATCGCCAACGACGTGCGGGTGACCCGGGCGACGCACGCCTTCACGCTCACCGGCCGCTCCTACCCGCGCGGCACCTACCTCGTCGACATGCGCCAGCCGAAGCGTGGCCTGGCCAACGTGCTGCTCGAGGCCGGTCGCGACATCTCCCAGCTGGTGCCGCAGATGTACGACATCTCGGGCTGGAGCCACCGCCTGCTCTGGGGCGCGCCGGTCGACATCAGCCGCGCAGCCGCCCCGCGCGTGTCCACCCGTCCGGTGGTCGCCGCCGGTCCCGCCGGTCACGTGCCGTCGGGAGGTAGGGACCTCCTGCTGACCCTCCGGGACGGCAGCGACGTGCGGGCGCTCAACACGTTGCTCGATCTCGGGGTGGCGGTGCGGCAGACCACCGCGGCCACCGTGCTGGTACCGGCCGCGGCGCGCGACGCGGCCTCGTTGGTGGCCGACCGCTTCGGGGTACGGTTCACCGCCGCGCCCCGGTCCGCGACCGGCACCCCGCTGACCAGGCCCACGATCGCGGCCGCGGTCTCGGCCGACGAGTTGTTCGTGCTGCGGGACATGGGATTCCAGCCGCGCGTGGTCTCCACGGCGCGGCTCAACGCCGGCGCCGATCTGTCCGACGTGGACACCCTGGTCGTCTCGTCCGGGCTGTCCTACGCCGGGCTCAACGCGACCGGCCGGGCCGAGGTCGACGAGTTGCTGGCCCGCGGCGGCGTGGTCACCCGCGGCTCGACCGGCGCCGCGTTCAACGCCGCGGCCGGGCTGCTCCCGGCGACCGCGGTGGCCGCCCGGAGCGACGCCAACGGGGTGGTCGCGGTGGACAACACCGGGCCCGTGGTGGGCGCCGGCTCGCCGCCGCACTCGTTCGTCTACTCGCCGCTGTGGTTCACCGGCACCGGGTTCACCGTCGAGCAGCGGTACGCCTCGACCCCGCTCGTGGCCGGCCACTGGCTGCCGTCCTCGACCGAGGCGGCCGGGCGGGCGGCGGTGATCAGCGGGCCGACCGCGCGGGGCGGCCGGGCCGTCCTGTTCGGCACCGAGCCGCTGTTCCGGGCCCACCCCAAGGGCCTGTACGCCCCGTTCGCCCGGGCCCTGTACTGGACCGCGGGGTAGGTTCGCCGGTATGGACGCCGATCTTGTGGTGGTCGGCGCCGGCATCGTCGGGCTGGCCGTCGCGCGCGAGGTTCAGCGCCGGCGGCCGGCCGACACCATCGTCGTGCTCGACCGGGCCGACCGGGTGGCCGCCCACCAGACCGGCCACAACTCCGGCGTGATCCACGGCGGGATCTACTACCCGCCGGGGTCGCTGAAGGCGCGGCTGTGCGTGCGCGGCGCCCGGATGATGTACGAGTACTGCGCCGAGCACGACATCCCGCACGTCCGCTGCGGCAAGCTGATCGTGGCCACCTCGGCCGACGAGATCCCGCGCCTGGCCGCCCTCTTCGATCGAGGCGTGGCCAACCGGGTGCCCTCGCTCCGGCGGATCGGGGCGGCGGAGCTCACCGAGCTCGAACCGGCTGTACGCGGCGTGGCCGCCCTGCACGCGCCGGACACCGGGATCGCCGACTTCGCCGCCGTGGCCCGGTCGATCGCGGCGTCCCTGCCCGACGTGCGCCTCGGCGTCGACGTGACCCGGGTCGGCCCGGACGGGGTCGTCGACCATCGCGGCGGCTCCCTCCGCGCCCGCCGGGTGGTGGTCTGCGCCGGCCTCTGGTCCGACCGGCTGGGCGCGGCCGGTGGAACCCGGGTCATCCCGTTCCGGGGCGCCTACCTGCGGCTGCGGGAACCGTTCACCCGGCACATGATCTATCCGGTGCCCGACCCGCGGCTGCCGTTCCTCGGCGTGCACGTGACACCGCACGTGGACGGCCACACGATGCTGGGCCCGACCGCGCTGCTGGCGCCGGCCCGTGACGCGTACACCCTGGCCCGCTGGCGCCCCCGGGACGTCTGGCTGACCGCGACCTGGCCCGGCACCTGGCGGCTGGCCCGGCGGTTCTGGCGGACCGGCCTGCACGAGATGAGGATGGCCGTGGACAAGCGGGCGTTCGTCCGCGAGGCGGCCCGGTACGTGCCGTCGCTGTCCGTCGGCGACCTCGACGGCACGGTTCACGCCGGGGTGCGGGCGCAGCTGCTGGGCCGCGACGGCGCGCTGGTCGACGACTTCATGATCGACCGGATTGGTGTCGTCACCCACCTGCGGAATGCCCCGTCACCGGCGGCGACGTCGGCTTTCGCCCTCGCCGGGAAGATCGCCGACGGAATTCTCGAGCCCTGAGTGCACAGAACCGGGCGCTGGTGCATTTCAAGAGACGTGACCAACGAGAATCATGACTCCCACGAGCTCGGCGAGGCCCTGGAGTCGGCCGAGCACGCCAAGACCCGTCGCCGCCGCCTGATCCAGGCCGCGGGAGGCGCCGTGCTCGGCGCCGCGGTCATCACCGGCGCATTCTCGATCCCCGGCCTGCTCCGCGCCGACGACGCGGCCGCGGCCAGTTCCGGCGGGGTCGCCGTCGTGCAGGCCGGCGCCCCGGCCGCCGGCCCTAGCCCGGCCGCGAAGCCGGGCGCCACGGAGGACGCGTCGCGGCCGAACGCCGGCCCGGGCGTCTCCGACCAGGAGGAGAAGGCGCTCGACAAGTACTTCGCCTCCGGCTACGACCTGGGCGAGGGCAAGAAGCTCCAGAAGCTCTGGAAGATGCAGGACAAGGAGCTCATCCAGGTCAAGGCGATCGCCGGGCAGAAGCTGCTCGACGGCGAGAAGCTCCCGGTCAAGCCGGGCTACGTCGTGCCGGCCGACCAGCCGGTCAAGGACAAGCAGGTCGACGCCTTCTTCAAGGAGGGCTACGACTACGACGACGCCGCCCAGCTGGCCAAGCTGTGGAAGCTGCCCAGCCCCTACGACGCCAAGGTCGCCGGCGGCAAGAAGATCCTGGCCGGCGAGACCCTGCCGATCAAGCCCTGATCAACGGTGCCACCGCGGCCGTGACCGCGTCGTGCCGTCAGTCGGCGACGACGCGGTTGCGGCCCTGGTGCTTGGCGGCGTAGAGGTTGCGGTCGGCGCGGGACAGGATCGCTGACGACGGCAACTGACCGTCGAACACGGTGGTGATGCCGATGCTCGCGGTCACCGGCAGCGTGCCCGTGATCGTCGACCACGGGTAATCGGCGATCCGCCGGCGCAGCGCCTCACAGCGACGTTCCGCCTCGTCCGCCTCGGTCGCCGGGAAGATCAGCACGAACTCCTCGCCGCCCATCCGGGCCGCGATCTCCCCGCCGCCGGCCGCCTCGGCCATCAACAACTGGCCGAGGTGCTGGAGCACGGAGTCGCCGGTGCTGTGCGAGAGCGTGTCGTTGATCCGCTTGAAGTGGTCGAGGTCGATCAGCGCCAGCGACAACGGAGTGCCGTCGAAGGCCACCTCGCCGAGCAGCGCCGGCATCCGCTCGTTGACGTACCGGCGGTTGTAGAGGCCGGTCAGCGCGTCCCGGTGGGCCATCTCGCGGAAGTGCTCGCCGACCCGGCGGGCCTCCTCGGCGTCGTACACCGCCTGCAGCGCGTGGGCCCGGGCCTCCCGGGCCAGCGAGGACAGCGCGTTCATCTCGGTGTGGAACTCGCGGTGCTCCTCGTACGCCTTCTCGAACTGGCCGGTCGCGGCGTACAGGGCGGCCTGCTCCTCACGGGCCAGGGCCCGGATCCGGTGCAGGCTCCGCTCGTCGGCCAGCGTCAGGACGCCGTTGAGCGCCTCCTGGGCCTCGGCGTAGCGGCCGGCCAGCCGGTAGGCCAGCGCCAGCGAGTGCAGGCAGATGGCGATCGCGTCGCCCTCGTTGCCGACCACCGAGGACGACGGGTCGAGGACCGCGTTCAGGGTGGCGATGGCGGCGTCGTGATCGCCGATCATCATCTCGATGCGGGCGATCGTGTCGATCTGGCCGGCGCTGAACGAGAACGCGCTCTTCGCCTCGATGTCGCGCATGCGCTGCACCAGGGCCAGCGCGGACTCTTCGTTCTCCCGTTCGTACTCGGTGTAGGCCATGCTGTTCAGGATCTGCACGGTCTGCTCGATGTCGCCGGCCGCCGTGGCCAGGTCGAGCGCCTCCTGGAACCGGCGGTCGCCCTCGGCGTGGTGCCCGTTCTCGTCGACCGCGATGGCCATCCGCACCACGTGCCGGGCCATGATGTGCGGCGGCACGTCGTCGGGCAGCTTCGAGACGCACTCGACGCCGTGGGTGTGCGCGGACTCCAGGTCGCCGATCAGGCGGTAGAACATGCTGAGTTCCTGATGCGCCCGGGCGGTCAGGTACGCGTGGCCGTTCTGCTGCGCCCAGGCCAGCACCTGGTGCGCCTCGCGGCCACTCTGCTCGATCTTGCCCTCGCGCAGCCCGACGCTGATCACGAGCAGCCGGGCACGCTGGGCGATCTCGGACTCGCCGAGCTCCTCGGCCCGGCGGCGGATCTCGGTGGCCGGTTCGACGATCGTCCGCAGGGCCGACACCGGCCGGGCCTCGAGCTCGGCGACGCTCTCCAGCAGCGTCGCGCGCTCGTCGCGGAGCAGGGCCGGGGCGGTCACAGCGCCGCTCCCAGCGTCATCGTCGACCAGCGCATCGCGGCCATCACGCTGCCCACCAGGTCGTCGCCGCGGTACGCGGTGGCGGCCTCGGTCAGGTCGCCGTGCTCGTACGCGCTGACCACCCGCAGCACCTGGCCGAGCGGGCCGGCGCCGCGGGCCAGCGCGGTGCCGATCTCGAGGCTCAGCGGCAGCTCGTGGGCGAGCGCGGACGGGGAGGTGCCGAGCAACTGGGCCACGGCCGAGATCAGGCCGGCCATGAACGCCGCGTCCGGGCTCACCGTGAACGAGGGTGCGATGTTCTCGCAGAGCCGGGCTCTGGTCAGGGCGTCGGCCATCTGGGCCGGGGTGGCGTCGGCCGCCTCCTCGACGGCCATCAGCATCGCCCACCGGCGTACCTGGGCCAGACCCACCAGGACCACCGCCTGCCGCACCGAGGACACCCGGCCCGGGATGCCGACGGCGGCCGAGTTGGTGGCACGGAGCAGCCGCAGCGTCAGGGCCGGGTCGGCGGCGATGATCTCGAGCACGTGGTCGAGGTCGCCGTCGACGGTGCTGAGCGCGCCGAGCAGTTGCAGGCTGTGCATCCGGGACGGGGTCAGCGCGGTCGCGGTGAGCACCTGCGGGCGGCTGAGCACGTAGCCCTGGCGCAGCTCGATGCCGTACCGGTTGGTCAGCGCCAGCTGCTCGCCGGTCTCCAGGCCCTCGGCGACCAGCACGATGCCCGGGTAGGCCCGGCAGCGGCGGACCACCTCGGCGAGGTCGCCGGGCTTGGACTGCAGAAGATCGAGTTTGACGTACGAGGCCAGCGGGAGCAGCCGCTCGTGCGCCGTGCCGAGCTCGAAGTCGTCGAGCGCGATCCGGTAGCCGGCCTCGGCGAGCGCGGTCACGCCGGCCACCACCTCGTCGTCCACGGTGATGCTCTCGAGCACCTCGAGCACTACGCCCTCCGGGCCGAACGGGAGGGTGAGCTCGCCGATCAGGAACTCACGGGTCACGTTGATGAAGCAGGTGCGGTCGCCGACCACCGCGTCCACCCCGAACTCGGCGAACGCGTTCAGGATGACCTGGCTGGTGGCGTAGGCGTCCCGGCGTCCGGCGTCGATCGCGTCCATCCGGCCGCGGAAGAGCAACTCGTACGCCACGACATCACCGGCCGCATCGAAGATGGGCTGGCGAGCCACGTGCACCAGGCGGGTGCCGGGGCTGAGCGCGGGAACGGGCGGGGGGATCACGAAGCGTCAGATCGACCTGTCCGGCCGGGTCCTGAGGATTTGGACGGGTGTTTTACCGGCAAGCAAGG
This sequence comes from Actinoplanes sp. NPDC051470, assembly GCF_040682035.1. Classification (NCBI taxonomy): domain Bacteria; kingdom Bacillati; phylum Actinomycetota; class Actinomycetes; order Micromonosporales; family Micromonosporaceae; genus Actinoplanes; species Actinoplanes sp. NPDC051470. The sequence goes on along the minus strand of NZ_JBFBAA010000007.1, from coordinate 107,653 downwards.
CGTGCGGCGGCCCAGTCGGCGTGGTCGTAGTTCTTGTTGTCGCCGCCGTCGGTGACCCGCAGGGTCAGCTGCCGGACGCCGGTCACGTCGGCCGTGACCGGGAAGCCCGGGTCGGTGCCCCGCAGCACGCCGGTGCTCGCCAGCGGGCGGCCGTCACCGAGAACCTCGAAGCTCACCGAGCCGGGCGAGGTCACCTCGTCGTCCACGCCGACGGTCGCGGCGAACGACGTGCAGGCGCCACCCAGCCAGACCGCCACCTCGGCCGGCGCGTGAGTGCCGAGTCCCTTGGGATAGGTGGTGCCGCGGAGCGAGATCGGACCACCGTCGCCCGGGGCGCTCTCGCCGTTGGCGCGGTCGCGTTCGATCGGGCCCCAGCCATTCGACTCGTTGAGGAACGCCAGGTCGCTCACCCACGTGTCGCCGGTCGGGGCGGGCGGCGGGATGAACAGGCGGACGGCCTGCTCGACGTGCACGGTCTCGCCATGCCAGGTGTAGGTGGCCACGATCGGCAGGTCGACGTCACCGGTGACGCCGGTGGGCGCGGTCAGGTCCCATTCACCCTCGACAGACTCGCCGCCGCGGAGACGGGCCTGGGTGACGGGCGCGTGGTCGATGGGCGCGAGTCGTACGTCGGTGATCGGGCCGCCGGCCGGAAGGGTGAACGTCGCTTTCACATGAACCGTGTCGCCGGGCTGAACCTCGGCCGAGGGCGGGTCGACGGTCAGGACCGTCGCCGGCACCGGCTCGATCGCCCGGTCGCAGGTCGCCGATCCGGTGTACGGGCAGAGCGCGGTCACGAAGCCGCCGTTGGTGGCGACCGGCACCGCCAGCGTGTCGGTCCTCCGCACGATCCGGCTCTCCCGGACCAGGCCGTGGCCGCCGTCCCGCAGCGTCTCGGCCAGCCAGCGGCCGGTGCCCAGGAAGTCGAGGCCGGTCGTCCAGGTGTGCGCGGGCGTCGCCGTGATCCCGCCGATCCACCAGCGTTTCCCGTCCCGCCGGGCCACCACCGCCTCGGTGCCCGGGGCGCCGGCGAGCAGCCGCGTCTCGTCCCACACCGTCGGGATCTGGCTGAGCGTGCGCAACGCCTCCGGATGGGCCTCGTACGTCTCGGGCTTGTCGGCCAGGTGCTGCCAGCCCGACTCGTAGACCACGGCCAGCGCCACCTCATGGGCATCGGTCGTGTCCCGGTCGGTGACCGCCCAGGTGACCGGCGTGTAGTCCATGCCACCGGTGACGTTGCGGGTGAACGGGAAGATCGTGTTGGTCGCCGCGCGGGTGCGGAACTGCTCGGCGCCGCGGACCGCCTCGAGGGTCATCACATGCGGCCAGGTGCGCTGGATGCCGCGCGGGATGGTGGCGCCGTGGAAGTTCACCATCAGCTTCTGTGCGGCCGTGGCGGGCAGGATCTGGTCGTACCACTGGAACCGGGCCTGACTGTCCGAGTCCATGAAGTCGATCTTCACGCCGGCCACGCCCCACGACTTCACCAGCGGGAGCATGGTGTCGCGTTCCTGCTCGGTGTCGAACGCGCTCCAGTGGAACCACAGCAGCACGTCGACGCCACGGGCCCGGGCGTAGCGGACCACCTCGGGCACCCAGGACGCGTTCCAGCCCTCGTCGATCAGCACGTAGGGCCAGCGGTTGCGCGCGGCGAAGTCGATGTACTGCTTCTGGCGCACCGGGTCGGCCGGGCTGGAGTGCTCGGACAGCCAGGACCACGCGACGACGCCCGGGCGTACCCAGGAGGTGTCGTCGATCTTCGATTTCGGCGCCAGGTCGTCGGTGAGCGTGCTCGCGGTCACGGTGGCCAGGTCGCCGACGACGGCGACGCGCCACGGGGTGCTCAGCGGGCCGGTCGCGGTGATCGCCGGGTCGGCCAGCCTGATGGTGTACGCCCCGCCGTCCGCAGCCCCGCCACCACCCAACGCCGGACTGAAGGCAGAGCTGCTTGCGTGGGTCAGCCGGGCGCCGTCGTAACGGCCGTCCACGTCCGACTCGCTGAGCATGGCGTAGGTGCCGCCGATCCGGAACAGCGACGGGAAGCCGTAGTCGCCGGCCGGCGCGGCGCCCGCCGTGGTCTGGATCCGGGTCTCCTCGTAGTTCGGGGAGTACGGCAGCAGCCAGGCCGCCGCTTCCGGGGGGATCGCCCAGGAGCTTGCTTCGGCCGTGACGGTGGCGCCGTCCGGGAGGACGTACCGATAGGCCGCGCCCTCGGCCGAGACCCGCACGACCACCTGGAGCCGCGCGCCACCGGCGCCGGTGAAGTCGAAGGTGGACTCACGCAGGGCGGTGTTCCGCTTGAGCTGCTTGCCGGTGGTCATCGTGTACTGCTCACGGACCGTGCGGCTGGTGCGCCCGGTGAAGGTCAGGCCGCCGCTGAGGTCGGCCGCGGTCGTCCGGATCCCGATCGGGGCCGGCGACAAGGGGCCCACGCCGAAACTCAGCCGGCCGCCGTCGAGGGTGAGCCGCGCGGTCATCGCGTCCTGGGCCACGGTCCATTCCTGCGCCGCCGGCGCCGCCGGAGCACCCGGTGCGAGCGAGAGGACAAGGGCGGCGGTCAGCAGAACATGCACAGAAGCTCCCAACGATGAACGTCGATGAACATCTGCGACGCTATGCGACCGCCGCCCTCATTTCTAGTGACCTTTCCTCTTTCGTTGCCGGCAGGTCAGTAGTTGCCGGCGCTGTTGCACTTCGCGTTCTGGACGACGCAGTTCTTGACCCGCTGTCCCAGAGCCGCGTTGTCCCAGGCCATCCACGAGTCACCGTGCATCGAGGACGCCATGCCCGAGGCCAGGGTGAAACCCTGAGCACTGCCCGACGTCGGGTACGCGATCAGGAACGACACCGACGGGATGGCCACCGGGAACTGTCCCGAGCAGGTGCCGGTGTAGGTGTAGGCCACGTGCTCCTTGTGTGACGGGCTGTCCAGGTGCACGCCGTCCCAGCAGTCCGGGAAGACCAGCTGGAACATCAGCGTGGCGGTCGGCGCGCAGATCGGCCAGTTGCCGTCGGTGCTCCGGCCGATCTCGCCACCCGGCCCGGCGCAGTAGAACGCGTTCACCGACCCGGCCGGCGTCGGCACCTGCAGCCGCGCGTCCCCGGCGATGTACCGGAAGCCCTGCGGGAACGGCTTCGTCCGGGTCGGGTCGGGCAGCCGCGAGCCGTAGTAGACGACCACGTCGTTGGGCTCGATCACCCGGCCGCGGTCGGTCAGGCTGGGAATCCAGTACGCCGACAGGTCCTGACCCGGCCGGCAGGTGGTGCCGGCGTTCTGCAGGAGCGTCTGCGTGGTGGTGGCCGCGTTGGTCGAGGGGTTGCCGAGGAAGCTGTGCATGTGTGAGGCGCCCGGCATGTTCGGGAACACGATCGGGTCGTCCGGCCGGGAGTGGCTGTACGAGCAGGTGGCGTTGAACTCGGGCACGCGGACCGCGCCGCCCGGGATGGTGCGGTTGGGGATGGCGTCGAACTGGGCCAGCTGCTGCTGCCACACCCCCTGGTCCATCACCACCCAGCCGGCGCCGCCGGGCTGGCCGTCGCCGAACGAGAACCAGTTGATGTTGACGAAGTCGCCGCCACCGTTGCGGAGCAGGGCGAACACGGTCTGCGCCCCGGTCGGATGGCTGGCCACGGTGGCGCTGGCGGTGGCCCAGTTCTGCCAGCCGCCGGTGCCGGTGACCGAGAACGTGGTGAGCAGCGGGCCGGTGGCCGAGCCGGTGCGCAGCTCGATCGTGCCGCCGCCGGGCACCGACGCGACCCGGGCCTGGATGACCAGGTTGCCGGCCGCGCCGAGGTCGACGTTGTCGTACCGCATCCAGTCGCCGTTGGCGAGATAGGAGGCGTTCTGGCCGCCGCCGGTATCGGCGGTCTGCTCCAGGACGACACCGGACTGAGCGGCGTACGACTCGGCCTGGACCGTGCGGGTGGCCGCCGTCGCCGGGGCGGCGGCGGCGATCACGGTGACGCTCGCGACCAGGGTGGCCGCGAGCAGGGATCTGAGGAAGGGGGATGAACGCATGGGCTACCTCCGCGGGGAAACGGGTGCCGGGAGTATGCGTCACGGGGAAGCGCTTCCTCATCATCAACGCACGTCTATCCGCGTCATCTGAGGAAATCAACGGGAGACATGGGGAAGCGGTTACCCGGGCGAAAGGCTTCAGCCCGGGCACTGCCCTGCCGATCAGAGCACCGGGTTCGTCAGGAGGGGCGCCATGCGGGTGAGAGTGCTCGGCCGGCTCGACGTGGCCGGTGACGACGGCGTGAGCCTGCCCGCCGCCGGGCTGCCCCGACGTGCCCGTCAGGTCCTCAGCGTGCTCGCCGCCCGCTACGACCGGATCCAGTCCAAGGATGCGCTGGCCGACGCCGTCTGGGGCCGTGACCTGCCCGGCAACCACGTGGCCGCGCTCGAGCACTACGTCTCGGTGATCCGCCGCCGCCTCCAGCCGGACGGCACCGCGGCCACCCACTTCATCGTCACCCGGGCCGGCGGCTACCTCTTCGACACGTCCCGGGCCTGGCTCGACCTGGCCGACCTGCACCACCGGATCCGCGGGCTCGACCTGGTGCCCACCGGCTCGCCCGAGCGCCTCCCGCTCCAGCAGGAGATCACCGCCCTGGCCCACGAGCTGCCGTTCGCCGACGACCCGTACGCCGACTGGGCCGAACCGGTCCGCAACGAGGTCCGCGTCGCGCTGCAGAACGCCCACCTGGAGATCGCCGACGGGATCATGGACCGCGACCCGGCCCGGGCGCTACGCCTGTCCCTGGCCGCCATCGAACTCGACCCGTTCCTGGAGTCCGCCTACCAGATCGGCATGGTCGCCGCCGCCGCCCTCGGCCGCCCCGACGACGCGCTGCGCCTCTACGAGCGCTGCCGCAAGGCGCTGGACGACGAACTGGGCGTGGCGCCGTCCGCCCGGACCGCCGAGCTCCAGCGCAACGTGCTGCTCAGCCGGTCGGCCACGCCCTCGCCGCCGCCTTCGCCGCCTTCGCTGACGGGAGAATCCCGGAGCGCCCCCAACCCCGCACCGGAACAGAACCGGCAGCGCTTCCTCGGCCGGAACGCCGAGATCGAACTGCTGCTCAGCAACGACCAGGTCCCGGTCGTGCACCTGGTCGGGCCCAGTGGCGCCGGCAAGACCGCGCTGCTGGACGAGCTGCGCCGGCGAGCGCCGGAACGGGTCGGCATCGGGCACGGCCCGGCCTCGGCCGGCGCGCTCCGGCTCACCTGGCTGCACAGCGCCCTCGCCGACCTCGGCGTCCGCGGCGTCGTGCCGGCCACCGTCGAGGCGGCGATGGCCGAGCAGCGCGCGCTGCGCCGCGAGGAACTGGCCGCGGTCGCCGACACCCTGTGCGGGCCGGTGCCGCTGCTGATCGCGGTCGACGACGCCGCCGGGCTGGACGAGGTGAGCGTGGCCGAGCTGGCCTGGCTGGGCCGGCACTGCGCGCGGCTGCGGGTGGTGCTCACCTACCGCTACCCGTCGCAGATCCGCGAGCGGCCGATCGCCGGCCTGGGCAGTCCGCTGGTGCTGCGGCTGAGCCCGCTCACCGAACTCGACCTGGCGCCGCTCGACCCCAAGCTGATCGAGCGCACCGGCGGCGTCGCCGCCCTGGTCGCGGTGGCCGACCGGAGCCCCGCGGTGACCGCCGCGGTGGCCATGCAGGTCGCCCGGACCCGGACCGAGTGGATGCCGGAGCCCAGCTGGGAGGTGCTGCGGTTGTGCGCGGCGCTGGGCGAGCTGACCGTGGACGACCTGGCCCGGCTCACCGGCCGCCCGGTCACCGACGTGCTGGCCTGCATCGACCGCCTGATGCACGCGCACCTGCTGGCCGAGGACGCCGACGGCCACGTGCGCCACCGAAGCACCCTGATCCGCGACGCGGTGGCCGAGCAGGTCTCCAGCGCTTCCAGCCGCCACCTGCGTTCCCAGCTGACCATCCACTAGCGACCCATCGTCCCGCCCGCCGCCGCTCCCGCCGGCCTTCGTCCTCGCCGCCGCCCGGATACCGTCAGGCTCTACCACTGTTGCGGGGGTGAGCGGCGGCGGGGTTGAGTGGGCAGCGTGGGCGCCTGACAGCCCAGCTCGGCCCATGACCAGCGTGACGGCGGGGATGGAACCTTCCGCCTCCTTCGACACAGCCACGGCACGGGCCAGCGCGCCACATCGGCCGAGGTGCCTCAGGACCCAGCGGATTGCCGGCATCGGTTTCGGCTGTGCTGTGGTGTCGCGTCCGAGACCTGTCCGTCAGATGTAGGCGGTCGTTGGCGGCGATCTCGGGTTCACCGATTTGGGGGAGTGTGCTCGGATGATGGGTGGGTCCGGATCGGCGTGGTCAGGGTTCGGTGCCTGTCGGCGGGGTGGAGAGGCGGGCGGGTGGCGTGACCGGTCTGGTGGTGGACGAGGCAGGCTTCGAGGTGCTGGTCGGCACGGAGAGTGTCGGGCCTCGGCGGGTGCTGGGCGCGGCCGACGAGGCGCTGCTGTCGGACCTTGGTGTGCGTTACGTGCGGGCGGTGCAGTCGGGCGCCGATGATCATGTCTTTGTCGGGCTCGGCCGGGAGTTGTGGTCCTGGCTGGACGGTGACGAGGGACAGCTGACGGCTCTGGTCGATCGGGCTCCGTCGCCGCTGGTGTTCGAGGTGCGGGGGCCGCGGTCGCCGTCGGACCGGGCGTGGGCGGTGTTGCGGGCGCCGTTCGAGTTGCTGGCCCGGCCCGGTGGTGGGTTCCTCGCGGCGGACGCGTTCGTGCGGTTCTGTGTGGTGCGTCGGCTGGGTGTGGCGGAGCCGCCGCCGGCGCTGGATGGGTTCCGGCTGGGGTTGGCGTTCATGGCGTCGTCGCCGCGTCGGCAGCATGAGCTGGACTTCGAGGCCGAGGAAGCGGCGATCCTCAAGGCGGTCGACGACACCCGGGTTGATCTTGTGGTGGAGGACACCGGGAACCCGGTCGAGCTGGGCCGGCGGCTGGCCGACCTGGGCGGGATGCCGGTGGTGCACCTGTCCTGCCATGGGGTGAACAGCTTCTCGGCGCGGCCGGGCGGGGCGGGGGTGCCGGCGTTGATGATGGAGGACGAGGTCGGCGACGACCGGCCGACCACCACGGACGAGCTGGTCAGATTGCTGACCAAGGTGCCGCGGCTGCTGTTCGTGTCGGCGTGCCTGACCGCCACGGCGGCCGGGGCCGCTGGACATCTGCCTGCGGGTTCAGGGCGGCGGACCGGGACCGGCGATGGTGGTGACTCTGGTGAGCTGCTCGCGCACTCGATGGCCACCGGGTTGGTCTCGGCGGGTGTGCCGGCGGTGCTCGGCTGGGATGGTTCGGTCGACGATCTGGCGGCGACCACCTTCGCCGAGAACCTGTATCAGCAGCTCAGCAACCAGGCGGATCTCGCCGTCGCGGTCGGGGATGCCCGGCGGGCGTTGCTGGGGTCGTCGACGCGGCGGGTGCGGTCGGACTGGCATCTGGCCAGGTTGTGGTTCGGCCCGTCCGGCGGTGGCCCGGTGGTGGGCGGGACCGGGCGGCGGTCGCGGGTGTCGGCGGTGCATGGCACCAAGGTGTTCCTGGACCGTAAACAGCATGTGCCGGTCGCGGCGCCGGCCATGTTCGTCGGCCGCCGACCGGAGCTGCAGCGCGCGTTGCGGGCGTTGCGGTCGCCGGATCGGGCTGGGGTGCTGCTGCATGGGCAGGGCCGGCTGGGGAAGTCGAGTCTGGCCGCCCGGATCGCGGATCGTCGTCCGGATCTCGCGCCTGCGGTGGTCTTCGGTGATTACAGCGCGGCCGCGATCCTGGACGTGCTCGACGACGCGGTGCGTTCGAATCCGGAAGCCCGCGAACTGATCAAGCACCGGCGAGCGGAGGTTCGTGACCACCCGGAGGCTCTCGGCGAACTGCTGACCGACCTGCTGAGCGGACCGTGTGGGCAGGCGGCCGATGGTGGGCGCCCAGTGTTGTTGATCATCGACGATCTGGAGCGGATCTTGGTGGCCGATCCGGACGGACCGCATCGGGTCGGTCCGCGGCTGGCGCCGGTGCTGGCCGGGGTGGTGCGGGCGTTCGACCCGGCCGAGACCGACAGCCGTCTGCTGCTGACCAGCCGCTTCCAGTTCACCCTCAACAGTCTGGAAGATCGGCTGGAGCAGATCGCGCTGCGCCCGTTGTCGTCGGTCGCCCAGCGTAAGTTGCTGAACCGGCAGCAGGCGCAGGTCACGGTGAAGCAGCGGATCGAGCGGTTCGAGCTGGCCGAGCGGGCGGTCAAGGTCAGCCGGGGCAATCCGGGCTTGCAGGATCTGATCGGTCTCCGTCTGGTGTTGAGCGATCAGGTCACCGAGGACCGGGCCGAGGCCGCGGTCGCCGGTATGGAGTCATACCTCGACCGGGGTGCGCTGCCCGAGGAAGCCGAGGTTCGCGCCTTCCTGGAGAACCTGGCCCTGGACACGCTGCTGGAGCAGGCCGGCCCGGCCCATCGCGCGTTGTTGCGTGAGCTGACCCTGTTCGACCTGCCGGTGCCGGAGCCGGTAGTCGAGGTCCTGGCCGGGCGCACGGGTGGGTCGGCCGCTCGGCTGGTCGGTCTCGGGCTGGTCGACCTGTTTCCGGACGGCTTTGATCCGCAGCGGCCGGCGCTGGCCGCCAACGCCTTGGCGGCCGGACGTCTCGACCCTCTTGACGCGGCCGAGGCCGCCGAGCTGGCCGGCGCGGTTGTGAACCCGTTGTTCACCGCGTGGGGCGGAACCACGGCCAACCGCCGCCGCGACCTGGCTCTTGACCTGCAGCTGACCCGGATCGCCCTGCACGCCGACAACCCGGCCGTCACCGCCGCCTGCGCGGCCGCCGCCGTCGACGAACTACGCGCCGGCCCGGCAACTGACGCGTTCCGGCTCGGCCAACAGGCGATCAGCCTGCTGGACCGGCGTCAGCATCCGGTGCCGGTTCTCCTGCTACGGCGGGTCGCCGATGCCGCCACCACCAGCGGAGACGGTGGCACCGCCGGGGAGCTGTTCACCCGGGCGCTCCGGGAGGCGCAGGTCGATGATCCGCAGAAGGGTGACCCGCTCGAACAGGCACGCGTCATGGCCGAACATGCCACGTACCTGATCCGCCGCGGCGAACTGGACAATGCAAAACACCTGCTCCAGCAAGCCCACGAGCTGTTCGAGGCCGCAGGCTCCGAAACGGAAGCCGCAAGCTGCCAGGGAACCATCGCTGACATCCTCTATCAGCGCGGCGACTACGACGAAGCCCTGCGCATCCACCGTGAAGTCGAACTACCCGTCTACGAGCGGCTCGGCAACACCCGCGAGGCCGCGATGACCTGGAGCCAGATCGCCGACATCTTCTACCAGCGTGGTGACTACGACGAGGCCCTGCGCATCCATCGCGACGAATCGCTGCCGGTCTACGAGCGGCTCGGCAACACCCGCGAGGCGGCGATCACCTGGGGCCAGATCGCCGACATCCTCTACCAGCGTGGTGACTACGACGAAGCCTTGCGCATCCGCCGCGACGTGCAGCTGCCGGTCTACGAGCGGCTCGGCGACACCCGTGAGGCGGCGGTCAGCTGGGGCAAGATCGCCGACATCTTCTTCCAGCGTGGTGACTACGACGAAGCCTTGCGCATCCACCGCGAAGAGGCTCTACCGGCATGCGAGCGGCTCGGCGACACCCGCGGCTCGGCGATCACCTGGGGCAAGATCGCCGACATCTTCTTCCAGCGTGGTGACTACGACGAGGCCCTGCGCATCCACCGCGACGAGGCCCTGCCGGTCTTCGGGCTGCTCGGCGACACTCGCGAGGCGGCGATCACTCGGGGCCAGATCGCCGACATCCTCTACCAGCGTGGTGACTATGACGAGGCCCTGCACATCCACCGCGAAGAAGTCCTGCCGGCGTGTGAGCGGCTCGGCGACACCCGCGGGTCGGCGGTCACCTGGGGCAAGATCGCCAACATCCTCTATCAGCGCGGCGACTACGACGAAGCCGCCGCGCTACACACCAAGGGATTGCAGGCCTTCGAGGTCATGCGCGACCTGGACAACATCGCGTCAGCCCAATGGGGACTCGCCCAAGTCGAATTCGCTCGCGGAAACTACAACACCGCATTCCCTTTGCTCGTCGACTCGTTCCAGTCTTTCCAGCAACTCCAACGCCCTGACGGCATCGCCGCAGTAGGCAACATGCTGGGACAAGTCCTGCTCGCAGCTAAACAACCAGACCGAGCTGTCGCCGTCCTGAAGATCAGCCGCGAAGCCGCGGGGAAGATCGGCGAATCGTCGTTCGCCGCCCATCTCGATGAATTGATTGGTCAGTCAAAGCACCAGTCCGAGTAGTCATACGAGAGCTCTCACCTGGCGGTACAAATGAGGGGCGGGGATGCCCCCGCCCCTCAGTCGTTCAGTGCGTCAGTTGGTGACGGTTACCGCCTGGGCCAGCGCGATCGCGCCGGTCGAGGAGACCACGCTGACCGTGCGGATGGTGCCCGGCGCCGGGCCGGTGACCCGGACGCTCCACGCGCCGACGGCGTCGACCGTGGCCGCCGTGCCGATGGTGCGGCCGGTTAGCGTGCTGCCCAGGACCACCTGCACCCGCTGGCCGGCGAGCAGGCTGTTGGTGCCGGAGATCCGCCATTCGTTGTTGCCGGTGCGGTAGCGGGTGGTGATGCCGCCGGTGAAGTTGTCGGTGGACGGCCGCACGATGACCTGGTCGGTGGCGATGCCGGCGGGGTTGCGTACGGTCAGCTCCAAGGTGACCGGCGCGTTGTCGTAGGCGAATGCCGGGTTGGGGCCGGGTGTTGCCGGCAGCGCCTGCACCGGGTAGGTGAAGGTGGGGCGGGCGCTGGTCGCGCCGGTCAGGGTCACCGCGGGCCCGGACACCTGCCGCCACGAGTAGGTCTCGACCGCCTTGGAGCGGCTGCCGTCGAGGGCCACCGCCCGGCCGCGGACCACGGTCTGGTCGACGCCGGCGTCGGCCGTGGGGGTCTGCACGTCGATCACCTGCGTTGTCACCGTCACCGGGGGGCTGACGCCGCCGGGGCCGGTCACCACCAGGGTGAAGGCGTAGGTGCCGACCCCGGCGGGCACGAACGTCGCGGTCGCCTGGTCGGCGCCGGTGAGCGTCACCTCGGGGCCGGCGACCTGGGTCCAGGCGTACGAGTCGATCTGGCCCGTGGAACCGGTGCCGTCCAGCTGCACGTTCTGGCCGACCACGACCGGGTTGCCGGTGGTCGCCGCCGCGACGGGACGGTCGGGCAGGAACAGCCGCCCGGTGCCGGTCAGCATGGCCGTGGCCGAGCCGCCGCCCGAGGACCGCACCGTGATCGACGGCGGGGGCGCCTGCACGCCGGTGAACGGTGAGCCGGTGATCGGGCCGAAACCGTCGGCGGTGAGTACGCCGGGACTGGCGTCGCCGTCCGACGAGGTGGCGGCCACCTTCAGCCGGCCGTTGTCGGCGTTGTACTCGACGTCCGTGATGCGTACGACGTCGATCAGCTTCGCCGTCTTGTGCGCCACCGGCCGGTCGCTGTTGTTCACCACCTCGACGGTCGCGCCGTCCGGCACCGAGTTCGTCACCGGGAAGCGGCCGTAGTACCGGCCGTTCACGCCGCGCAGCCGGGTGCCGCGGAAGCCGAGCGCCGGGTTGCTGACGACCTCGACGGCCTGGCCGGGCTCGCTGGTGGCGAAGACCTCGATGAAGCCGGCGCCGTCCGCGTCGGTGGTGTACGTGGCCCGGTCGATGTCGACGCCGGCGTTGGTGGCCATCCGGCCCTGGACGCTGAACAGGTCGTTGAAGCCGACCTGGCCGATGACCCCGCCGGTGGCCGGGTCGAGCTGCTCGATCCGGACGAAGTTCGTGTTGTACGGGCTGCCGGTGATCTTGTGGTCGACGCCCGGGTCACCGGTGTAGCCCGCCGGGGCGGCCGGGAGCACGGCCGGGTCCCACTTCAGGAACGGGCCGATCCGGCTGTTCAGGGCCTGTCCGAAGGCGAGCGGCGTGGTGCCGATGTCCTCGGTCATGTTGACGCCCCGGTCGGTCGCCACGATGTCGTCGATGCCGTACGGGTGGGTGATCCGGAACCGCTGACCCTCCGGCGCGGCGAACCGGATGCGGACCCGGCCGAACACCATCTGGTCGCCGTCGACCACCTCCTCGCCGGCCCAGGCGCCCTCGAGGTCCATGCCGATCGTCGCGCGTACGCCGTTGGTCAGCGTCACCGTCGAGCCGGCCAGCTGGTAGAAGAACTCGCCGGGGAAGTTGTCCGGGTACGAGACCGGCTCGTCCGGGTTCGGCACCTCGTCCAGCAGCACCGGGCACAGCGGGTCGTCCGCGGTGACGCAGGCCTCCAGGCGGAGGTTGTCGCTGTCGCGGTACCAGGCCGGGAAGCCGTGTTCGGCAGTCGGGCCGACCTGCGCCAGCCTTCCGGTCCGCGGGGTGGACGGGGTGACGACGACGGCCGAGGCGGTGGTGGCGACCGGGGCGATGACCGCCACCATCACGCCGCAGGTGAGGCCGAGACGGCTGAGCGTTCTCCTCATGGGACTCCTATCGGGGTCAGCACAGAGGGGAAGATTCGGACACGCTCCAGTGGCCCGGCTCATGCCTTCCTGAATGAAAGCTGAGTGCTACCGATCTTTCGCCAGTTCCGCGAAGAAACGTTCCCAGTGGGCGGATACCGACGGCATCGAGAACGGCTCGCTGCTCGTCAACGCCGCGGCGCCCATGGCCCGCAGCCGCTCCGGGTCCTCGATCAGCTCGCACAGCGCCGCGGCCAGGGCGTCCACGTCCTCCGGGGGCACCAGGCGGCCGTTGACGCCGTCCTCGATGACCTCCCGCGGGCCGGTCGGGCAGTCGTACGCGACCGCCGGCAGCCCCTGGGTCATCGCCTCCAGCAGCACCATCGGCAGCCCCTCGAAGCGGGAGCTCAGAACGTAGATCGAGGCGGCGGCCAGCTCCTGGTCGAGCTTGCGGGTGATGCCGGGCATGCGTACCGAATCGCTCATCTCCAGCTCCTCGGCCCGGGCGATGAGCTTCTCGCGGTCGGGGCCGTTGCCGAAGATCGCCAGCCGCCACTCGGGGTGTTTGGCGTGCACCGCCGCCCACGCCTCGACCAGCAGGTCGAAGCCCTTCTGCCGGGAGAACCGGCCGGCCGCGACGACCACCTTGGCGTCCGGCGACGAACCGGGCTCGGCGGCCGGCGGGATGCCGTTGGGCACCTGCTCGAGCCGTACCCGGTCGCCCAGCGCGGCCCGCCAGTCGGCCAGGTCGTGCTGGGTCAGCACGGCGACCGCGTCCAGCCGGGGATAGCCGCGGACGAGTTCCTTGCGCAGCCTCGGCCGGTAGGTGCCCAGGTTCATGTGGTCCTGGCCGATCCGGATCAGCCGGCGCGGGGCGCCCCAGGCGGCGAGCAGGTTCAGGCCTGGCCGGGTGGTGATGAGCACGCCGTCCCGTTCGCGCCGGAAATACCGGATCACGGCCAGGTCGAGCATCGGATCGAAGCGCTTGAACCGGTAGTCCCGGCCGTGCGGCAGGAAGTTGCGGAGGCGACGGGTCTTGCGCCAGAAGCGCGAGTTCCCGCCGGGCGGGTCGGTGAAGCGGGAGCCGTCGTCGCGCAGGCCGGTCAGCGAGACCAGGTTCACCCTCGGGTCGATGGCGAACACCGGCTGCGCCCGGGTCTGCAGCACGCTGGCAATCTCGACGTCGTGCTCGGCGCACAGGGCGTTGGCCTGATTGATGACCGTGCGAATGGTTCCGCCGGCGCCGTAGGCGTTGTTGAGCACGTACCGAATTCTCACCGGCCACACGATAGCGGCCAGATGCACAGCCGGTTGACCGCGGCCGAGCGCGCTCAATTCGCCCGGATCAGGTAGCCGACGCCTCGCACCGTGTGCAGCACGGCCGGCTTGCCGAGCTTGCCGCGCAGCTGGGCGACCAGCACGTCGAGCACGTTCGAGGCCGGCGGCACCAGCTCGTCCCAGGCCGCGGCGATCAGCACGGCCCGCGGCACCGGCCGACCGGCCGCCCGCACGAGACGTTCCAGGACCACGAACTGCTTCGCGGTCAACGTCAGCGGGCGGCCGTCGCGGCTGGCCTCGTACCGCTCGGGGTCGATCTCGATGCCCGCGAACCGCACTGTGACCGGCGCCGGGCGGTCACCCGCCCACCGGCACAGCTTGCGCACCCGGACCACCAGCTCGGCCGTCGCGAACGGCTTGCTCAGGTAGTCGTCGCCCCAGGCGAGGCCCTCGACCCGGTCGGTGGTGTCGCCGCGTCCGGTGAGGAACAACACCGGCACGGTCCACCCGTCCCGCCGGCGCCGCGCCACGTAGTCGAGCGAGTCGCCGGTCGGCAGCATCCGGTCGAAGACCGCGCAGTCGTACACGTTCACGCTCAGGGCCAGATCGACCTCGGGCAGGTCACCGGCGGTGTCCACAGCGAAACCGGCGACACGCAACGAGGAGTCGACAGCGATCCGGAGATTCTCGTCGTCCTCGGTGACCAGTACCCGCACGCTCTACATATTGCCGGTTCCCAGCGGTTCCGCATAAACCACGACGTTGTGGCTGTACACGCCGTTGTGGAAGGTGCCGCCGCAGGTGATCAGGACCAGCCGCGGCGAGGAGTCGGTCCGGTAGAGATCCGCGGGCAGCCGCTGTTTGACGTAGCTGCGCCGGGCCACCGCGCGGTACGTGATCACCCGGTCGCCGGCGCGGACGTCGATGCGGGCGCCCATGCTGAGCCTCTCCAGCCGGAACAGCGCGCCGGCGCCGTCCCGGGCGGTGTCGACGTGGCCGGCGAGCAGGACGGTGCCCTTCGGCGTGCCCGGCGCCGCGGAACCGATCCACCAGCCCAGCCGATCGGGATCCTCGGGCACGGCCAGCGAGCGGTCCGGGCGTACCCCCGCGGGATCGACCGGCGCGTCCACCCGCAACGCGCCGATCGTCACCCGGGTGGGCACCGCCCAGGCCGGTGCACTCTTTCCGGACCTGTTCCCGGGAACGGGCCCGGAAACAGGCCCGGGCGCGGCCTCCGACGGCGTGCTCAGTCGTAGCGCCGGAGGTGGGCCCACGGCGGCCGGCGGACGGCTCGACTCGACACCGAGCCGAACGCCGCCGGCCACCGTGAGCAGTCCGGCCGCCAGAGCCGTCCAGCCGGCCAGGCGCCGGTTCACGGTCATCGGTAGGCGGGCCGGCGCCGCAGCAGCAGGGCCGCGGCGCAGACGAGCAGCACCAGGCCGCCGCCGACCAGCCCGAAGACCGGGGCGGTGAACCAGTCGCTCGCCGCCGCCCCGCCGGTCCCGGTGCCGATCGTGTCGGGAACGCCCAGCTCACGGGCGGCGCCGGAGAGCGCGTCATGATGTGAGGCGATCACCGGAGCGGCGTCCTGGGCGACCTTCTTCGCCTGGGCGTCGCTGCCGCGGGCGATCTCGGTACGCCCGGCCGCCATGGCCGCCATGTGCGCTTCCATCTGGGTGGACACGAAGAGCGCGTCGAAGTCGTCGCCGGACGTGGCCGCGTACCGCTTGGCGACCGCCTGCTGCTTCGAGTTGGGTGTGGACGGCAGGTCGACCCCGAGCGCCTCGGCGGCCTCCCGCACGGCGGCGTCGAGCTTCGTGTGGTCGGTGACGAAGCGTTCCCCGAGGTCCTTGACCTCCTGGCTGGCGCCCTTCTGCTGGGCCAGCTTGCCACCGGCGATCTCCGCGAGGTTGGACTGGTGTGCCGACTTCAGGAAGGCGGTGTCCTGGTCGGAGGGAGCGGCCTGGGCGGCGGCGGGCTGCAGGAGCAGCAGTCCGGCCACGCCCAGGGCCGCGGCGACACGCTTGAACATGATGGTTGTCCTTTCATCCGTCTCTGACGCGGGGCGCATACCCATGGCCTCCGGGGTCATGCCAGAAAGGACGCAGAAATCGACGCAACTTGTCAGGCGGTCCGCGCGAGCAGGCCGCGGTCGGCCGCCTTGAGACCCGCCTGGAACCGGCTGCGGGCGCCCAGGCGGATCATGATCGCCGCCATCATCCGGCGGACAGTCCGCACCGAGATCCCCAGGCGGGCCGCCGCCGACTCGTCGGTGCAGCCCGCGCTCAGCAACGCGAGCAGCTCGCGCTCCCGGACGTTCAGCCCGGCGCCGTTGGTCACCTCGCACGGGGTCAGCGGGGCGGCCGACGCCCACAGCTGCTCGAACAGCGCCACCACCGTGCCGACCACGCTGGGCAGGCGCACCATCGCCCCCGGCAGCATGGCCAGCGCACCGTCCACAACGGTCGCTTCGGTGGGAACGACCGGCACCGTGCGTACCTCGGCCCCAGCCGGAGCGAGCCGTCCCAACCGCAACGCCAGCACGGGGTTGTCCCGCACCGCGTCCGGCAGCAGAATCCGGTAGCGCACACCGCGCCGCAGGTTGTCGTGGTCGGCCCGCCGCAGCGGCGCGCTCCGGTCGAGCGCCACCAGCACCTCACGGGTGGCCGTGGCCAGCGCCGCGTCGATTCCGGCGTGGGGCATGACGTGGACGGTCATCAGAGCAGTCCTCCGATCGGCAGCGAGGCGAGGACGGCGGGTCCGTGCCGCCCGTCCAGCCTTTCCAGGCTTGTGACTTCGGTCATCCGGCGCGCGGCGCGTTCCGCGGCCCGGGCTTCGGGGGCGGCGACCCGGACGACCCCGGTGCCGTCCGGCCGCAACGCGACCGTGACCGCGGCCTCCCGCCCCTCCGCGAGCAGCCGTTCCATCACGGCGAGGCTGCCGTTCGCCAGGCGGAACGTGATCTGGGTGATCGACCCCGACCGCCAGTGCCGCCAGGTCTCCCGCGACGGCCCGGCATGCGCCAGCCCGCGCACGGCCGCCTCGACCTCCCGCCCCGTCAGCAGCGCGAACTCCTTGCGCACCCGCCGGACCACGTTGTCGAGCGGAACGCGCAGCTGCTCGTCCGTGGCGGTCTCGGCATCGCGGCGCACGGTGATCGCGAGCCAGGCGCCCGGCCCCGCTTGACGCGGGCCGCGATGACCGATCAGCTGCAGATCGGCGCCGGCTTCGAGGGTGGGAAAGGCGAATTCAGATGTACGCACGACGACCGTCATGCCTTCCGCTGAGACGAGCACGCCGGCCGAGGTGAGCGTGGAGTCCCGGGGGAGCGGCAGGTGCTCGCCGGGCCACTCCTTCGACCGGGCCGCGAAGGCCAGCCACCGGACGGCGACCGTGGAGAGCCACTCGCCGCGCATCCGGCCGGCGCTCAGCCCAAGCGTGAGCGCGGCCAGCGTGCCGAAGGCGACGGCGCCGGCCGGACCCTGTCCCGTGGCGACGAAGGCGAGCACGAACGCGACCTGCCACGCGGCGATCCGCAACACCGGCAACGCAGCCAGCCGCCGAGCGCCGGCCGTCGCCTCGGGCGCCGGTGTCGTCACGCGCTCGCGTGTGGCCGGCAGGTCACGTGGCGTCGTGCGATTCCGCGGGGTCGCCCGGTCCAGGGGTGCCGTGTGGTCGCGTGGCAGCGTCCAGTCGCGTGGGTCCGTGCGGTCCTGTGGCGACGGCGAAAGAAGTCGATCTTGGCGGCCGCCGCCTCCCCCGCCCGGGTCACTGGGTGGGCCGGAAGGTAGCCGCGGGGTACGACGATTTTCGTCGGCTGTCCACAGGCGCGGCGGAGCAGTCGCTCCTGTGGACGGGGCGGCCGGCGACGTGGCAGCTCCGAGCGTTGCCGGAGGCGGCGACGTGGCAGCTCCGAGTGTGGCAGGAGCCGACCGCGTGGCAGTTTCGGGCGCGGCGGGAGCCGGCGGCTCAGGTGCGGCCGGACGGCGGGCCGCCGTCACCACAAAACGGGCCGTTGTCATACCGCCGCCCTCCGCTGCATCGCCGGGGCGGTCGCCGCGAGCAGCAGCGCGCCCGGGTTGCCCCGCCCGGCCGCGATCCCGGCCGGATTCGGGTGGGTGGCCGACGCCGCCGCGTAGAGCGACTTCGCCGCCGTGGGGCTGAGCGGATGCAGCGGGATGCGGGTGGCGCCGTCGAGGTGGCCGGCCAGGGATCGGGCCGTGACCAGGGTCAGGCTGCCCGGTGTGGCGGGGAGCAGCGGCCACACCTGGTCCCTGGTCAGGGCGTCGTCGAGGACCAGCAGGATGCGCCGGCCGGCCACCGACGAGCGCCACAGGGAGGCCCGCTCGTCGAGGTCGGGCGGGATCCGGAGGCGGGACAGGCCGAGGCCGCGGAGCAGCCGGTCGAGCAGGGCGCCGGCCGGCTGTCGCATGTGGATGAAGAACTGGCCGTCGGGGAAGTTCGGGGCCAGCTGGTGGGCAGCATGCACGGCCAGGGCGGTCTTGCCGATGCCGGGTGGGCCGGTGAGCAGGACGAGGGGGGCGGGGGCGGTCGCGGCCCGGCGGATGTGGGCGATCTCCGGCGCCCGGCCGATCAGGCGCACGTCGCGCGGCAGTTCGCGTCGGGGTGAGACGTCGGTCAGGGGCGGGGCGAGCGAGTGGGACGCCGCGGCCAGGACCGGGCCCGGTGTCACGCCGAGCTCGCTCCGCAGGATCTCGGCGGCGCGGCGGGCGGCCAGCAGCGCCTCGGTCCGCTGGCCGGCGGCGGTCAGCGCGCGGACCAGCAGCGCCCAGGCCGGTTCGCGGAGCGGGGCCTCGGACGTGACTTCGCGCAGCGTACCCACCGCGTTGGTGTGGTCGCCCAGCTCGAGCTGCACCTCGGCGAGCTGTTCGCTCAGCTCGAGCCGCAGCTCGGTCAGGGCGAGCGCCGCCGACGCCGCCGGCTCGACACCGCAGTAGGGGCGGCCGCGCCACAGCGACAGCGCCTCGCGGAGCAGCGGGAGCCGGGCCGGCGGCGGAGCGGCGAGGGCGGAGGCGCCGAGCGAGCGGGCCCGGTCGGCGTCCACCTCGCCGGGGGCGACCCGCAGCCGGTAGGCGTCGGCGCGGCGGTCGATGCGGCCGGCACCGTCCAGATCGGGCAGCAGGCGGCGGAGCTGCCACACGTACGTCTTCAGGTTGGCCGACGCCGACGCGGGCATGGCCGCTCCCGGCCAGGTCGCCTCGGCGAGCTGATCCACCGTGACCCACGCGTTAGGCTGCTGCAGCAGCGTGGCCAGCACGGTCGCCGGTTTGCCCGCGCCGAGCTGATGCACCGCCGCGGGCGTGTGCAGCTCGATCGGACCGAGGATGCGAAACAGCATGGGGCTACCATCCGCCGGCGCGCATGAAGTTCCGATGACACATCCCAGGGGAGGCGCGGCGGGTGCGGGTGATGGTGGTCGAGGACGACGACGACCTGCGGCTGGCGGTGACGACCGAGCTGGCCGGGGCCGGTCTGGAGGTGGCGCAGGCGGGGGACATCGCCGCCGCGGACGAGATCCTCTCGCGCCAGGGAACGGACTGCGTCGTGTTCGACCGGATGCTGCCGGACGGTGACGCGATCAACTACGTGCACCGGCGGCGGCAGGAGGGGTGGGCCGTCCCGGTGCTGTTCCTGACCGCCCGGGACACGATCGCCGACCTGGTGGCGGGCTTCGAGCACGGTGGCGACGACTATCTGGTCAAGCCGTTCGCGGTGGCCGAGATGACGGCCCGGGTGCTGACCCTGTGCCGCCGTGGGGGCTCGGGCCGGCCGTCGGTGCTGCGGCACGCCGACCTGGAGCTCGACTCGGCCCGCCGGCAGGTGCGCCGGGCCGGTGTCCTGCTCGGGCTGACCAGCAAGGAGTACGCCGTCCTGGAGTTCCTGATGAGCCGGGCCGGGTCGGCGGTGAGCCGGACCGATCTGATCGAGCACTGCTGGGACGCCAACGCCGACCCGATGTCGAACGTGGTCGACGTGGTGATCAAGCGGCTGCGCGGGAAGCTCGGCGAGCCGGAGCTGCTGCACACCGTACGCGGGCGGGGTTATCGGATCGGGGGTGACGCCCCGTGACCGGCGCGTCGGTGCTGGACCAGTTGCGCGGGCTGCCCGGCCGGCTCGCCCTGTGGGTGACGCTGATCTGCGCGGTGGGCTATCTGATCTGCGCCGCGTTGCTGGTCCGGTCGGACACCGAGCTGCGCGAGATCCGGATGGACGGCCTGCTCAGCCGGGTCACCGGCAGCGTGTCGCGGCTGGTGCACGACAACGAGGACGGCACGGTCGACACCCAGTCGCTGCCCGATGACCCGCTGAGCGAGAACTGCCCGGAGTTCGCGGTGCTGCCCGGTCCCACCGAGACGTTCACCGCCTTCCGGAGCGAGCGCGACTGTGTGCCGGTGCCCGACGAGGTCATGCAGCGCCTGGCCCGGGCGGCGGTGGCGACCGGCCGGATCCAGACGGGCTACGAGACCGTCGACGGCCGGCTGATCCGGGTGTACGCCGAGCCGTTCCGCTTCAAGACCGGCAAGTATGCCGGCGCCGTGGTCGCCATGTGGGACCCGTCGGCCGAGCTGGCCGAGCACCGGGAGCTGACCCTCTATCTGCTCGGCGGCGGCATCCTGCTGCTGGGCGGCGTCGGGGTCGCGTCGTTCCTGCTGGCGACCCGGGCGATCCGGCCGGCCGCGGTGGCCCTGGAGCAGCAGGAGGCGTTGCTGGCCGACACCGCGCACGATCTGCGTACGCCCACCGCGGCCCTGCGCGCCCTGGCCGAGGCCGCGGTGGCCAACCCGCAGGACCGCGCCGAGCTGCTGCCCCGGACGGTCGAGCTGGCCCGCCGGATGGGCACCATCGTCGAGGGGGTGCTGATGCGCGCCCGGCTGGCGGCCGGTGTGGAGCCGATGGTGATCGAGCCGGTGTGGCTGGACCAGCTGGTCGCGGCCGTGGTCGAGGAGACGCCGACCGGCGAGGCCACGGTCACGGTGACCACGGCGCCGACCAAGGTGCGGGCCGACGCGGGCCTGATGCAGCGGGCGGTGGGCAACCTGCTGGAGAACGCGCTGCGGCACGGCCGGGTCGAGGGCAAGCCGGCGGTCGTCCAGGTGACCGTGGCCGGTGGCCGGGTGATCGTGGCCGACCAGGGTCCGGGCATCGATCCGGCGATGGCCAAGGAGACGTTCGAGCGGTTCAAGAGCCACGGCGGGTCGAACGGGCTGGGTCTGGCCATCGTGCGCTGGGTGGCCCAGTCGCACGGTGGCACGCTGCGGGTCTTCAACGCCGACCGGGGCGGGGCGATCTTCGAGTTGTCGTTGCCCACGACCGGTGATTGACCGTGATGTATCCGTAATGGACCGATCATGTACACCTTCTTCTATGCTCGCGAGAGTGACGAGCCGACTTCTTCGCGTGTTGCGGCCGCGCCGTGGTGGGCGCCTGCCGCTGATCCTGCTCGCCCTCGTCGTGGCGGCCGGGGTGACCGCGGCCGTCACCGACGCCTCCGCCTCCTCCGGCGGCCTCCGGTTCGCCCAGCTCGGGCACTGGATCGCCCAGCCCAAGGAGAACACGGTCTTCCACGTGAACGGCAACGGCGCGGTGGACGCCAAGTTCCGGGCGGAAGGCATGGACTCCGAAGACACCCAGGTGGTCCAGGGCGACACGGCCGGGTACGTGCTCGGCGGCAACCGCGCCGTGCGCTTCGGCAAGTCCACGCTCGAGGTCGAAGAGGGCTACAAGCTGCAGGCCCCGGCTAACGGCGAGGAGCCGGTGGCGCTGGAGGCCAAGGGCGGCCCCTACTACGTCTATCCGGAGCAGGGGCGGATCGTCCGCTTCGGTGGCGACGACCCGGTCACCATCCCGGCCGGTCCCGGCGGTCCGCTCGGCACCCCCGTGGTCACCCCGGACGGCACCCTGTGGCTTCAGCACCGCGACTCGAACGGGCTGTGTCTGCTGACGCCGGAGGCGGAGCAGGTGGATTGCCGGGCGAGCGCGCCGGCCGGACACGCCGGCTCGCTGACCGTGGTCGGCAAGCAGGCCGTCTTCGTGGACACCGACGCCGACACGTTCACCCCGGTCGACGGCAACGGGCTGGGCCGCCCGGTCCGGATCGGCCGCGACCTGCCCGCCGACGCCAAGATCGCGACGGCTGACATGTCCGGCCGGGTGGCCGTGCTCGATCCGGGCGCCAGTCAGATGCACATCGTCGACGCCACCGGCCTCGGCCAGGGCCGGGTGTCGGCCGACATCTCGGTGACGCTGCCGCCGGGCAAGTACGAGACGCCGGTCGCGGGGCGCGACGCGGTGGTCCTGCTCGACAACCAGGGCAAATCGGTCCGCACGTTCGACCGGGACGGCCGGCAGCAGCGTGAGGGCCTCCTGCCGAAGGACAAGCAGACGACCCGGCTGTCCCGCGGCGAGGACCAGCGGGTGTACGTCGAGGGCAGCCAGGGCGACCAGGTGTACGTGGTCGGCGACCGCGGCCGGCTCGACAAGGTGACGCCGCCCGCCCCGGCCGGCAAGGACGACCGGCGGCCGGTGCCGCCGCCGGGCGAGACGACCCCGCCGGCCAACCCCGGCCCGACGGTGAACGGGCCGACGCAGCAGTCCGCCAACCGGCCGCGCAACCAGGGCACCACGACGACGCCGCCGAACCGTCCGACCGGGCGGACGCAGAACCAGGCGCCGGCCGACCCACCGCCGAACCGGCCGACGCCGCAGAGGACGACCACCACCAACCCGCCGTCACCACCGGGCCTGCCGCCGGGGCTGCGGGCCACGGTGTCCGGCGGGAACATCCGGGTGTCCTGGGGGGCGGCGAAGGAGAACGGCTCGGCCGTCACCGGTTATCGGGTGACCTGGTCGGGCGGGTCGAGCGGCAGCCGCACGGTCGGCCGGAACACCCGGTCGACCACGCTCAGCGGGCTGACCCGGGCCAAGAATTACAAGATCACGGTGGCGGCGCAGAACGCGGCCGGGCGCGGGACGGCCGCCTCGACGAGGGTGCTGCTGCCGGCCGCCGCCACGTCGAGATCGGTGAGGGTGTCGCGGGGCGGGGGGACCACACACAGCCCCGACTGCAATCGGCCCGACTGCGCCTGGATCAAGACCGAGATCCGAGGTTTCCCGCCCAACTCCAGCATGGACATCGACATCTACTCGTCGAGGTGGGGAAGATTCAACGGCGTCAAGCTGACGACGAATGAGAAGGGCTATCTGATGGTGGACGACCGTTTCGCGTACAACGGTTCGGGCGGAACGATCTGGGCGACCGTCAACGGCGTCTCCTCCAACCGCCTCTCGTCGTGGTAGCGGCGAGCGCCGCCGAGATCGCCGCGGCGATCTCGGCCAACGTCCGTGAGGTCATCAAGGGCAAGGACGAGCTGGTCCGGCTGGCCGTGGCCGGGCTGCTGGCCGAGGGGCACCTGCTCATCGAGGACGTTCCCGGCCTGGGCAAGACCACGCTGGCCCGGGCGATGGCGCGCAGCATCGGCGGCAAGTGGAGCCGGATCCAGTTCACCCCCGACCTGCTGCCCAGCGACATCACCGGGGTGACCGTCTACCGCCAGCGGGAGGAGACGTTCGCCTTCCACCCGGGCGCGGTGTTCGCCAACGTGGTGGTGGCCGACGAGATCAACCGCGGCACCCCCAAGACCCAGTCGGCGCTGCTCGAGGTGCTGGAGGAGCGGCGGGTCACGGTGGACGGCGAGTCGCACGAGGTGCCGCGCCCGTTCCTGGTCGTCGCCACCCAGAACCCGATCGAGCTGGAAGGCACCTACCGCCTGCCCGAGGCCCAGCTCGACCGCTTCCTGATGCGGCTGTCGGTGGGCTATCCCGACCGCGAGTCCGAGGTGGGCGTGGTGCTGGGCAGCGCGGCGGGCGCGAGCGCCGACGACCTCTCGGCGGTCGTCGACACGGCCGCGCTGCGGAAGGCGATCGATGAGGTACGCGGACAGCACGTCGACCCGGCGGTGGCCGACTACGCCGTACGCCTCTCCGAAGCCACCCGCGACCACGCCGCCCTGCGCTACGGCGCCAGCGTCCGGGGCAGCATCGCGCTGGTCCGGGCGGCTCGGGCGATCGCCGCGATCGACGGCCGCAGCTATGTCACCCCGGACGACATCAAGGACGTGGCCGTGCCGGTGCTGGGCCACCGCCTGATCCGCACCGCCGAGGCCGAGCTCAACCTGCGCAGCACCGACGGAATCGTGGCCGAGGTGCTGGCCGCGGTGCCGGTGCCGACCGCGAGCGCCTGACCGTGCGGCTCACCGGCCGGGGCATCGCGGCCTCTGTGGCGGCGGTGCTGCTGCTGGCGGCCGGCCTGTGGCTGCGGTTCCCGGTGCTGACCACGCTGGGCGCGATCCTGGCCGGGGCGGTGCTGGTCGCGGTCGCGCTGACCGCGCCGCCGCTGGAGGTCCGGGTGCACCGGGTGGTGCATCCCGATCGGGTCGAGCGGGGCCGGCCGGCGCTGGCCCGGCTGCGCGTCCGCAGCACCGGGAAGCGTCGCCAGGCCGGCTTCACCGCCGAGGACGCCGCCGGTGGGGCGACGCGCGAGGTGCGGTTGCCCGGGCTGCTGCCGGGGGCGGAAGCGACCCGCAACTACGAGTTGCCCACGGCCGTACGCGGACGGTTGACGGTCGGCCCGCTGACCCTGCACCGCGCCGACCCGTTCGATCTGGCCCGGCGGGCGCTGGCCACCGGCGAGACCACCACGCTGTGGGTGCATCCGCGTCAGCACGCCGCCCGGGCGCTGGTCGCGGGCGTGCCCCGGCACCACCACGAGGGCGCGCCGGACGTCACCCTGCGCGGGTCGGTCGAGCTGCTCGACGTCCGCGAGTACGTGCCCGGCGACGAGGTGCGCCACCTGCACTGGAAGGCGACCGCGCGAACCGGCCGGCTGATGGTCCGTGACCTGGCCGACCCGCGCCGCGGCCGTACCACGGTGCTGCTGGACAACCGGCCGGGCGCGCTGACCCCGGCGTTCTTCGAGGAGGCGGTGGATCTGGCCGCCTCGCTGCTGTGCGCGTCGACCCGGGCCGCCCAGGACACCCGCCTGCTCACCTGGTCGGGCCGGGAGGTCGCGGTGCAGGGCGGGCCGCTGGCCACGAGACGGCTGCTGGACGAGCTGAGCGAGGTGCGGCAGGACGCCGCCGGCGACGTCCCGCGGGTGCGGCCCGGCGGGGGACTGGTGCTGATCACCGGGGGCGGCACAACGGTGGAGGCGGTGCTGGCCCGGCGGTCCGGGTTCGCCGAGGTGGTGGTGGTCGCCCTGGGCGGGTGGCTGGAGGCTCCGGCCGGGGTACGCGTGTTCCGCGCGCTCGGTGCGGCACAGGCGGTGCGGCAGTGGAACGAATCACTGGGCTGACCTGGCGTGCGGCCGGCCCGGTGCTGGCCGCCGTCATCGCCGGGCTGTTCTTCGCGCCGGTCTACGGCCTGACCCCGCTGCTCGCGCCGGTCCTGATCCCGGCGGCCGTGGTGCTGGCCGTGACGCTGATCTGCGGGCGCCGCCCGGTCCTGCTCGACTGGCGCCCCCTGCTGTCCACCGTGGCCGGTCTGCTGGCCGTGGCCGAGACGCTGCTGTTCGGCACGACGCTGGCCGGGCTGCCGACCGGGTCCACCATCACCGCCCTGGCCGGCGGGGTGACCTCCTCCTGGCAGCAGGTGCTGGAGTCGACCTGGCCGGCCCGGCCCGACGCCGGCCTGCTGCTGTTCGTCCCGCTGCTGGTCACGGTGGCCGCGGTGCTGGGCGCGGAACTGGTGCTGCGGCTGCGGTCGCCGCTGGCCGCGCTGCTGCCGAGCCTGGCCGTGGTGGTGCTGAGCCAGTGCTACGCCGCGCTGACGCCGGGCGCCGCGGTGGCCGGGGCGCTGGCCTACGCCGTGGCGGCGGCGCTCACGCTGGCCACCCGGGCGACGCTGCCGAGGCTGGTGGCGGCCGGCGCGGCGAGCGTACTCCTGGCCGGTCTGTGTCTGGTTCTGCTGCCGGACGGCCGGGCCCGGTTCTCGTTGTACAACGGCCGGCCCGCGCCCGTGCCGGCGTTGCTGCCGGCCAACCCGCTGGACGAGGTCGCCTTCCGGCTCGGAAATCGGAACACCGAGGTGTTCCGGGTCGCCCGTGGGTCCGATGTGGACCGCTGGCCGCTGGTGGTGCTCGACGACTTCGACGGGGTGAGCTGGAATCCGTCGGCGAGGTACCGGCGGATGGGCACGCTGCTGCCGCCGGGACCGCAGGTGCTGATCGGCACCAGCCTCCGGACGGCCGACCTGACCGTCACCGACACCGGCGGGCCGTGGCTGCCCAGCCAGACCTGGCCCGCCTCGGTGACCGGGATCGAGCCGCTGGTCATCCCCGAGTACGGCACCCTGCTGCGGGAGGACGTGCCGTCCGGGCCGACGGAGTACACGCTGAGCTGGTGGCAGCCTGACGTGGCCGTGGACGGGACGACGCTCGGCAGCGCCGCGATCGACCCGACGGCGTCCAGCGGTCTGAACGACCTCCCCGACGTGCCCGACGAGGTGCAGCGGCTGGCCGACGAGGCGATGAGCGGCCAGCTGCCGACGTTCCAGGGCGCGCTGGTGCTCGAGAAGTTCCTGAGCACCCACTACCACGCGGCGGACGGGCGGCCCCTGCCTACCGGGCACGGCTGGCCGCAGATCAAGAAGTTCCTGCTGGACACCAAGGACGGCACGAGCGAGCAGTTCGCCGCGGCGTACGTCGCGCTGGCCCGGATCGTCGGCATCCCGGCGCGGCTCGTGGTCGGCTACCGCACGCCCCGGCCCGAGGCGAACGGCGACATCGTGGTCCGGAACGGCAACATCTACGCCTGGCCCGAGGTGGCGGTCCAAGGGGTCGGCTGGGTGCCGCTGGACCCGTTCGAGTCGGCCTCCGGCGCCACGGCCACGGCCGGGACCGGGCTGGCCGCGGCGGTCTCCGGCGCCCGGGCCGCGCTGCCGCCGACCCAGGACCTGCGCGAGCCGCAGATCACGACGATCGGGCCGGCGCCGTCGCCCGCCCCGGACCGGCCGGTCCTGACCTGGACGGCCGTGCTGGCGGTGCTGCTCCTGGGCTGGCCGGTCGGCGTGCCGGCACTGTGGACGGTGCGGTCGTGGCGGCGCCGGCGGCGGGACGGCGCGGCGGCCGTGCTGGGCGCGTGGGCCGAGGTGCGGGACCGGCTGCGGGCGTACGGCGTGCCGGTCACGCCCGGCATGACCGTGCGTGACCTGGGCGCCGCCGCCGGTCCGGTCGCCGACGACGGGACGGTGGCCGAGATCCGTACCCTCGCGAAGACCGTCGACCGGACGCTGTGGTCGGGCGCGCGGCCGGCCGACGAGGAGGTCGTCCGGGCCTGGACGTCGGTCCGGGCGGTTCGTGGCGGCCTGGCCCGGCGCGGTCGCCTCGCCCGCGTCCGCGCCCTGCTCAACCCCCGCCCCCTGCTTCCGCCGGCTAGCGACGGCAGACGGCGCCGCGGATGGCCTTGGGCGCGCTGACCCAGCTCTCCAGTCCGTTCGTGGCCTGGACCTCGAAGCAGTACATGCGGCCCCGCTCCACCTGCACCCGGTGGGTCGTCCGACGACCCACGGGCTTTGTCTCGGCCTTCCCACCGCCCGGGGCCCAGGCCACCACGAAGTCCAGGTTGGGCAGGTCGCTGGTCCAGGTCAGTTCGACCACGGTGCCGAGGTCCTTGGGCGGGGCCAGCACCAGGTGTACGCCGGGGGCGCTCGCGCCCGGCGACGGCGCGGCGCTGGACGCGGCGGCGACCGGCGGGGTCACCGGCGGCACGTCCATGTCCCGGGGCTGGTTGAGCACGACCAGGGCCACCACCACGGCGAGCAGCGCCGCCACCGCCGCGGCGGCCAGCACCGAGGGCCGGGGCAGACGTCGTGGTTTCTCCGGGCCGAACTCGATGATCGGGGCGCCGGCCGGCCGCGGTCCGATGTGAGCCACCGGTCCGGCCAGCCGACCGGCCACCTCGGCCGGCCGTCGCTCCGGGTCCTTCTCCAGCAGGTCGCGGACCAGGTCGGCCAGCCAGGACGGCAGGTCGTCGCGTTCGATCGGGGGCGGCGGCT
Source organism: Actinoplanes sp. NPDC051470 (assembly GCF_040682035.1). NCBI lineage: Bacteria > Bacillati > Actinomycetota > Actinomycetes > Micromonosporales > Micromonosporaceae > Actinoplanes > Actinoplanes sp. NPDC051470. The sequence goes on along the minus strand of NZ_JBFBAA010000007.1, from coordinate 79,806 downwards.
CGGTCAGCACCCGCAGCAGGTGATCGCCCTCGGGCTCGCCGGGCCGGGCCGGGAACGGCGGCGACCCGGCCAGGGCCAGGTGCAGGATCGCGCCCAGCCCGTACCGGTCGGCGCGCTCGTCCAGCACGCCGTCCCGGATCGTCTCCGGCGCCCGGTAGCCGGTGTCGTGCTCCGGCGGGTACGCCCGCCGCACGGCCACCCCGAAGTCGGTCAGCACCGGCTCGCCCGACTCCCGGAACAGCACGTTGCCCGGGGTCACGCCGCCGTGCACGACCCCGGCCACGGCCAGCGCCTCGGCCAGCGCCCCGCCCAGCGCGACCGTGTCCGGCACGGACAGCGGGCCGAACGCCTCGATCAGCTCGGGCAGCGACTGCGTGCACAACTCCCGGCGCAGCGCCGTGCGGCCGTCGGGCAGGTCGACGAGCCGGTCGGCCACCACGATCGGCGCGCCCGCCGCCGGACCGGCGAGCTTGCGCAGCTCACCCTCCACCTCGGAGCGGGTCCGCCGGTCGAGTCGCCCCGGCAGCACCTTCAGCACCCACGCCGCACCGCTGCCGGCCTGCACCGCGGCCAGGGCCGAGCCCGGGCCGTCGCCCAGCGGCACCAGGTCGCCGTACTCGTCGTCGATCGTCATGGCGCGCTCATCCTCATGTCCGCTAGCGGCCGTTGCCGTTCCCTCGCACCCACTGCCCGCCCATCGTAGGAAGGCGGGCCACCGCGCACCCACCGCCCGGCAGGATGCTGCCTCGTCAACAGGGGGATCCATCATGAACACCACCGGCCTGGTGCGGGTGACCGTGGCGGCCCCGGCCCGCCGGATCGACCTGGCCCTGCCCGACCGGGCCCCGGTCGCCGACCTGCTGCCCGGCCTGCTGCGCCGGGCCGCGCCCACCGACACCACCCCGGACGCGGGTTGGGTGCTGCGCCGCCCGGACGGCGCCCCGATCGAGCCGGCCGCCACCCTCGCCGCCCAGCATGTCCGCGACGGCGAGGTGCTGCACCTGGTGCCGGGCTCGCTGGTCTGGCCCGAGTTGGAGTACGACGACCTGGTCGACGCGATCGCCGGCGCGGCCGGGCGGGCGGGCCGGCTGTGGGGACCGCGGCACACCCGGATCGCCGGGCTGGCGGCGGCCGCCCCCGCGGTCGGGCTGATCCTGGTGGCCGTCGCGCGGGCCGGGGCCGGGCCGGCGGCGTTGCTGGTGGCGGCGGCCCTGCTGGCCGGCGGGACACTGCTGGCCCGGACCGGCGGCGACTCCGGCGCCGGGGCGGTGCTGGCCGGGCTGGCGCTGCCGGCCGCGTTCCTGGGCGGGGAGCTGACCATCGGCGTGCCGATCCTGGGGGGATGTGCGGCGGTGCTGGTGGCGGCCACGGCCGGGGTGATCGGGGTGGCCGACCGGGTGCCGGTGTTCGTCGCGGCGGCGGTGGCGGCGCTGCTCTGCGGACCGGCGGCCGCGTTCGTCCTGATCGGCCTGGCCACGCCGGCCGGAGCGGCGGCGGCCGCGGCGTCGGTGGTGTTCCTGTTCTCGCCGCTGCTGGGGCCGCTGGCCGCACGGCTCGGCCGGCTGCCCGCGCCGACGCTGCCACGCACCGCGGCCGACCTGGTGCGCGACGACCCGCAGCCGGCCCGGTCGGCGGTCGAGCAGGCGGTGATCCGGTCCGACGCGCTGCTCACCGGGATGCTCTGGGGCGGGGCGCTGACCGCGTCGGTCGCCGCCCTGCTGCTCGCCACCGGGCGGGGCGTGTCGACGGTGATCCTGCTGGCCGTGCTGGCGCTCGGGTACGGCGTACGCGCGCGCCTCTATCCGGCCGTACGCCACCGCCTGCCGTTGCTGATCGCGGCCGTGACCATCGCCGTGGCCCTGGCCGCCACCTGGCGCGCGATCCATCCGCCGGAGTTCGCCGTGCCGATCCTGCTCGCCCTGGTCGCGCTGGCCGTGGCGGCCGGGCTCACCTACAGCCGCCGCCCGCCCGGCGCCGCCCTCGGCCGGTACGCCGAGCACTTCGAGACCGTGCTGGTGCTCGCCTGTGTGCCGGTGCTGTGCGCCGTGCTGCAGCTGTTCGGCCTGGTCCGCGGGCTGGCGGGCTGACATGGCCACCCGCCGCGACCTGCTTCAGGCGCACCGCTTCCTGGGCCAGCGGGTGCACTCCGCCCTGGTCATCCACGAGACCGACCCGGAACAGCCGCCGTTCCGCCGCCCGGCCATCGCCGCCTGGGGGAGCGTCGCGCTGGCCGTGCTGGGGCTGGTCGCCGTGGGCGCGTACGGCTTCTTCCGGCCCGGCGGCAACAACGCCTGGCGGGACGGGAAGGCGGTGATCGTGGTCAAGGAGACCGGCGCCCGCTACGTCTACCTCGACCAGACGCTGCACCCGGTCCTCAACTACACGTCCGCGCTGCTCGCGCTGGGTGCCAACGGTCCCACCCGCTCGGTCTCCCGGGAGTCGCTGATGGGCGTCGCGCGCGGCCCGGCGATCGGCATCCCGGACGCCCCCGACACGCTGCCCGCCGCCGCCGGCGTGCTCGGCGCGGGCTGGTCGCTGTGCTCGCAGACGTCGGCCGACGCGACCGGCGCCGCCGTCGACACCTCGACTCTGCTGGTCGGCGCCGACCCGGCCGGCGCCCGCCCGATCGGGGAGCAGGCGCTGCTGGTCAAGGTGCCCGAGTCCGGCGACGAACACCTGATCTGGCACGGCCGGCGGCACCGGATCCGGCACACGGACGCGACCTTGGTCGGGCTCGCGCTGCGCGCGGAGCCGGTGGCCCGGGTGGGAACCGCGCTGGTCGACGTGCTTCCGGCGGGCGAGGCGATCGGCCCGCTTCCGGTACGCCGGGCCGGCCGCCCGTCGCGGGCCGTGCCGGGCCGGGCCGACCTGAGGGCCGGTCAGCTGCTCGTGGTCGACACCGGCGGCGAGGCGCAGTACTACCTGGCCGAGGAGGACCGGCTGCGGCCGATCACCGCGTTCCAGTCCGAGATCCAGCTCGCCGCCCCGGTCACGGCCGACGCCTACCCCGGCAACGAGCCGGCGCTGATCCCGCTCGGGGTGTCGGCGGCGGCCACCGCGGCTACCGGCGGGCCCGAGGCGTCACCCGGCGCGGCGCCCGCGACCCGTCCGCAGTTCGCCCCGGCCGGCGGCGGCCCGGTGTGTGTCACGTACGACGACGGCGCGGGGGTTCCGCGGGTGCGCGTGGGTGGCCGGCTGCCCGCGACCTCGGTGCCGACCCGGGGGCGTACGGCCGGCGGGCTGCCCCTGGCCGACCGCGTGCACGTCCCGCCGGGCCGGGTGGCGGTGGCCGAGGTGCTGCCCAGCGCGGCGGCCGGCGCCGGCACGCTGATGGTGGTCACCGACCAGGGGCGGGCGTATCCGCTGGCCGGCCGGGAGGTGCTGGGCATGCTCGGCTACGGCAAGGTCCGGCCGGTGCGGCTTCCGGCGACCCTGGTGTCCCGGGTGCCGCTGGGCGCGGGCCTCGACCCGGCCCATGCCCGTGATCCGGTCTGACCTCAGGCGTTCTGCCAGAGGCCGACCAGGTTGCCCTCGGTGTCGTGGAAGTAGGCGCTCCAGCCCATGTTGCCAACCGGCTGGCGGCCGATCGCCACCGTGCCGCCCAGCTTCTCCACCCGGGCCAGCGCGTCGTCGAGGTCGTCGACCCCGATCGTGATCAGCGGCGCCTGGATCGGGCCCTGCCGCTTCAGCATGCCGCCGTTGATGCCGCCGGCCTCACCGGCCCGCCCCGACTCGTCGCTGGGCGTGGTCGTCGCCAGCACGTACTGGTACTGGGGCATCGGGTTGAGATCCCACCCGAACGCCTCACGGTAGAACGACGTCGCCCGTTCGCCGTCGTCGAACGGCACCTCGAAATGGACCACCTTGTCCATGCTGACCTCCTGTTTTTCGCAGGTTAGCCCGCCGCGGTGATCCGGGCCAGCGCCGCGTGGGCCAGCGCGCCGGGCGCCTCCTCGGGGATCCAGTGGCTGACGCCCTCGAGCGTGACGAGGCGGTAGTCGGCGGTCACCCAGTCGGCGCAGAGGCGCGCGGCGGTCTCGCCGACCGCCGAGTCCTGATCGCTCCAGACGAAGGTGGTGGGCACCGTGACCGGGTCGAGCTCGACCCGCCCGGCCACCTGGATCGCGCGGTACCAGTTGACCCCGCCGGTCAGCCGGGCCGGGTCGCGCATCGCGTCGACGTACAGCTCGCCGCGCTCGCCGATCGGGGCGAGGATCTCGCGGAACCAGGCGAAGTCGTCGGCCCGGCAGGTGTCCTCGCCGTCCGGCGCGGACAGGACGGCCTGGTAGCCGAAGCGCTCGCGCTGGCTCTCGTCCGTCCGGAGCGCCTCGCCCATCGCGTTCAGATGGGGCACCGAGACCGCGGTCAGGGTGTGCACCCGATCGGCGTGCCGGGCGGCGATCACCCAGGCGACGCCGGCGCCCCAGTCATGTCCGATCAGGTGGACCCGGTCGATCCCGAGCTGGTCGAGGACGGCGACGGCGTCCTCGGCCGCCTCGGCCGTCGTGTACGCCGCCACGTCGGCCGGGCGGGCGCCCGGGGCGTAACCGCGCTGGTCGTACGCGATGGTCCGCAGCCCCGCGGCGTGCAGCTTGGGCCGGATCAGATCGAACTCGCGCTGGTCCTGCGGGAACCCGTGCAGGAGCAGCACCGGAGTGCCGTCCTCGGGCCCGCCGGTCACCACGTCGAACGTCAGTCCGCGTGCCTCGATCCGCATCGTTGCGACTCCTCAGCTCAGTGCTGTCCGGGTGGCGGCGACGAACCGCCAGAACAGGTCGGTCGTGGTGTTCTTCCGCTCGGCGGCCGTGTTGGTGCCGAACATCGCGTCTCGCAGCGGCGTGGTCAGCTCGAGCTGGGCGCCGGCGCCGGTGAAGGTGCGGTTGCAGATGTTGCGCGGGTCGGTGCCGCCCAGGTCGGTGGCGTCGGCCGCGTCGACCGCCTGGACGCCCGCGTTCTGGAAGGCGGTCAGCAGCCGGCCCTTGAGCGTGGCGTCGAGCCCGCCGACCAGCACCGCCTGGGTGTTCGCGGGCAGACCGGCCTGCTGGGTGGTGCACCCGTGCAGGCTCACCACGCGGGTGGCGCCGGCCGCGAGCAGCACGGCCACCGGGTCGTCGCAGTGCGTGGCGGTCACGTGCAGCTCACTGTTCCCGCTGCGCCGCAGCCCCTCGAACATCCAGTAGTCGTGCGCCGGCGCCGTGGCCGCCATCGTCGCCGGGTGGTAGCCGGCCACGGCCAGGCCCAGCTCCGACGTGCCCAGCTCGATCCCGCCGCCGTGCAGCGCCAGGATCGTCGTCTGCGGGAAGGGGCCCTGGTCCTGCTGCGATGCGGCGTGGCGACGGTAGCGCCGGCCGTAGTCGACCCCCTCGGTCAGCGCCGGGTCGGCGTAAAGAGCGGTGTTCGACGGGTACGCGTCGTCGGCCGCACTGGCGACCCCCGGCGCCATCCACTCCAGACCGCCGGCCACCGCCGCCGTCCCACCCAATGCCAGCAATGCCCGCCGTCGCGAAATAGCCCCCATGCCGACCCACCTTAGGAGGCGCCCGCAGCCGACCGGTGAACAATGTGTGCATGGCCACCGACGCCGAGCGACTCCGGGCAATCGTCACCTCGTCCCGCTGGATGACCCGGGTTCTCGACACCGTCGCGGCGTCCGGGCTGCCCGACGCCTGGGTCGGCGCGGGCGCGCTGCGCGACCTGGTGTGGGGTGAGCTGTACGGTCCGGGTTTCGACCCGTCGGTGGTACGCGACGTCGACGTCGTCTACTTCGACCCGGCCCACCTCGACCGCGGCGACGACGACCGGGCGACCGGGCGGCTGGCCGAGCTCTGGCCCGAGCCGCCCTGGGAGGCCAAGAACCAGGCCGCCGTCCACACCTGGTACCACGTGAAGTTCGGCGGCCCGCCCGTCCCGCCCTTCCCGTCGGTCGCCGACGCGGTCGCCACCTGGCCGGAATTCGCGACCGCGGTGGCCGTACGCCGCAATCGCCCGGGCGAGATCGACATCTGCGCGCCGCACGGCCTCGGCGATCTCCTGGCCGGCGTCTGGCGCCGCAACCCGGCCCGCGTCGACGTCCCGTTCTCCCGCACCCGCCTGGCCCGCCACCGCCCGGCCGCCCGCTGGCCCGGCGTGACCGTCATCGAGCCCTCCTGACTCGACGCCCCAAGGCGGTTCAGCGTCGGTGGAAGGGGTCCGGCGGGCGCTCGGCCTCCCACATGTCCTCGCGGAGCGGCTCGGCGGGGTCGGCCGGGGTGGTGGTGCCGGTGAGGAAGTCGGGGGTGGCGGCCATCGGGCCGGTGCGGCCTCGCAGGGCCGGTGGCACGCCGGGGACGTCGTGGAGCGGGCGGTGGCGATGGGTGTCGGCCTCGTCGCCGGGGCCGGGCCGGCCGCCGCTGCCGCCGCCGAGGCCGTGCATGCCCGCGCCGTACAGCGGCGGGATGAGCCGCCCGCGCGCCGCGCCGGAGCCGGCAACGCCCGCCGGGGCACGACCCACCGCACCGGCCGCCGGCGCGCCACCGGCCACGGGCGCCCCGCCGGTGAGATTGCGCCCGGCTTGCGGAATCACGCCCGCCCCGACGACCGGGGCGATCCCGCCGCCGATCCCGCCGATCCCGCCGCCGCCCAGCCCGGCCGAGCCGATGCCCGCCGGGGAGATGCCACTGATCGGGGTGATGGCCCCGCCGGCCAGCGAAGGGGTGAGTGAGGGGGTGTAGGGGGGCGTGAGAGAGGGGCTCGGGCTCAACGGCGGGACCGACCCGGCGAGTCCGGGGGAGACCGGGGACATGGGCGGGATGGTCGCGCCGGGTGAGACCAGCGCGGGAGCGGAACCACCACCACCGACGCCCTCGGGGGCCGTCGCCGCCATTGTCGAGGGGTCGGCGCCGGCGCCCGCGCCGGCGCCGGCGGGTTCGGCCCCACCGATCTCGGCCCCGGCGGCCGCCGCCGCGCCGGCGCCCGGCCCGTCCCAGGCCGTGCCGGCGGACGCGCCGGAGACCCGGGCGGCCGCATCCGCGAACTGGCCGTCGAGCTCCGCCAGCATCGCCGCCGCCGCCTGCACGATCCCGGCGAGCTCGATCTCGAGGGCCGCGAGGCCGGCCTCGTCGGCGACGACCGTGGCCGCGACCTGGTTGTACTCGTTCGCCTTGTCGCGGATGCCCTGCACGGTGGTTCGCACCGCCGCCCCCAGCTGCGCGACCATGGCCGGCAGGTTCGCCGCGGTCAGCGCCGTCTCCCAGCCGCCGACCGTGCCGGCGCTGCCGTCCAGCTGTTCGCTGCACGACGTGCCGATCTCGTCCTTCCACGTGTCGGACACCCCGAGCGACGTGTTGCGGAGGGTTCCGGCGGTGACACCCAAGCCGTCGGCCACGGTCTGCCAGGCCGCGCCGCTGTCCTCCAGGGCCGGAACGTGGCCGTTCAGCTGCGCCACGGCCTGGTCGAGGATCCGCTGCATGGCGCCGGTCAGGTCAGGCTGTCCCACGGTTCATCTCATCTCCTTGACGGCGTTGGTCTCGCCGGCGTCGTAGTTGTCGGCGCCGGCCTGGATCATCGCGGCGTACGCCGGGACCCCGGCCTCCACCGCCGTGCAGAACGTGATGATGTCGTCCGCGACCTGGGCGGCCGCCAGGCTGAACTGCCGGCAGCCGGGCATCGGGTCGCCACATAGTGCCGTGGACGCCTTCGCCCTCGTCGCCGCTTCCTTCGCGGCCATGATGTCCGCCGGGTCGAGCGCTTGGGCCACGTCGCGCAGCCCGCCGGTCTCGGCGTCCATGAGATCCGCCATGTCGTCAACCTTCCTCACGATGTCAGTCCTCATCGGACGGTGGGTGCCAGGCGAGCTGGATCATCCGGGGTGGCTCGCCGCGGGTGATGAGCCGGCCGCGCCCGGGCGGCAGGTGCTCGGCGCGCAGCCCGCCGAGCAGCGGTCCCTCGGCGCGGTCGCCGCTGAGCAGCACGCCGGGCGTGCCGACGTCCCGGAGCCGGGACAGGAACGGTTCGAACAGCGCCCGCCCGGCCCCGCCGCTGCGCCGGGTCACCACGAGGTGCAGGCCGAGTTCGCGGCCCTGCGGCAGGAACTCGAACATCGGCTGGAGCGGATCGTCCATCCGGCTGGCCACCAGGTCGAGGTCGTCGATCAGGACGAACAGCTCGGGTCCCGTCCACCACGACCGTTTGCGCAGCTGATCCGGCGTCACATCGGGCCCGGGGAGCCGCTGCCGCAGGGCCAGCGCCGCCTCGGTCATCAGCTTGCGGGTGCCGCCGGCGCTGGTGCCGTGGCCGAGCAGATGGGTCTCGGGCACCTCGCCGAGCAGCCCGCGCCGGTGGTCGACCAGGATGATCCGGGCCTGCTGCGGCGACCGGCCGGCGACGATCCGCTTGGCCAGCGTACGCAGGAAGCCGGTTTTTCCGGACCGTCCGTCACCGACCAGGACCAGGTGCGGCTCGGCCGCGAAGTCCACCCGCGCCGGCCCGAGATCCTGTTCGTCGAGGCCGATCGGCAGGGCCAGGCCGTCGTCCGGCGCCGGCAGGTCGGTGTGCGGAACCAGAGCGGGAAGCAGCCGTACGCGCGGAGCACGCTCCCGCGGCCACTGCTGGGCGACGGCCTGCACCAGCGCGGCGGTGGCCTCCCGCAGCCCGTCCTCCGCGCGTACCCCGTCGATCCGCGGCAGCGCCAGGTGCATCTGATGCTTGGACGGCGCGATGCCCCGGCCCGGCGCGTTCTCCGGCACCCGCTGCGCCGCGGCCCGGTCGATCATGGTGTCGACCGGCTCGCCGAGCCGCAGCTCGACCCTGGTGGCGAACAGGTCCCGCATGGCCGGCCGCAGCTCGAACGACCGCGCCGCCGAGACGATCAGGTGCACCCCGTAGGCGAGGCCCCGCGCCGCCAGGTCGGTGAACGGGTCCTCCAGGTCGTCGAACTCCTTGCGGACCGTGCCCCAGCCGTCCGCGACCAGGAACACGTCGCCGTACGCCTGCCCGGCGTGCTCGCCCCGGGCCCGGGCCTCGCGGTAGTCGGCGATCCCGTCGATCTCGTGCTCGGCGAACCACCGTTCCCGCTCGTTCAGCAGCGTGGTCACCTGGGCGACGGTCCGCCGTACCGCGCCGGTGTTCTGCCGGTTGGCGATCCCGCCGACGTGCGGCAGCCCGCGCAGCGCGCTGAGCCCGCCGCCGCCGAAGTCGAGGCAGTAGAACTGCACGTCGCGCGGCGAGTGGGCGAGGGCCAGCGAGGCGATCACGGTACGCAGCGCGGTGCTCTTGCCGCTGCGCGGCCCGCCCATCACCAGCAGGTGCCCGGCGCCCGCGGAGAGATCGATCAGGTACGGGTCCCGGCACTGCTCCAGCGGCTTGTCGACGATGCCGATGAACGCGTTGAGGGGCTCGAACCCGCCGCTGGCCGCCACGTCCAGCGTGGGCGGGGCGGACAGCGGTGGCAGCCACACCTGATGGGCCGGTGTGCCCTGCCCGGCGAGCCGCCCGACCAGGATGTCCAGCAGGCTGTCTCCGGTGTCCCGGTCCGGGTCCGACACCGGTGTCACGGGCGCGGCGGCCGGGCGCAGGTAGGCGGTGGTCCAGTCCAGCAGCTCGATGTCATCGGTGTCGTCGCCCGTGATCGCGCCGGGTCCGGGCCGCCGGTGCACCCCGGACACGTACGCCGACTTGAAGCGCACCAGCGGCTCCATGCCGTACTGGAAATAGCCGTGCCCCGGCGCGCGCGGCAGCTCGAACGCGTCGGTCACCCCGATCACCGCCCGGCTCTCCATCGCCGAGAACGTGCGCAGCCCGATCCGGTAGGAGAGGTGCCCGTCCAGCCCGCGGAGCCGCCCCTCCTCGAGCCGCTGACTGGCCAGCAGCAGGTGCACGCCCAGCGACCGGCCCAACCGTCCGATCTGGACGAACATGTCGATGAAGTCGGGCTTGGCCGACAGCAGCTCGCTGAACTCGTCGCAGACCACCAGCAGGGTGGGCACCTGGGGGAGCGGGGCGCCGGCCACCCGGGCCCGCTCGTAGTCCCGGAACGACGCGAAGTTCCCGGCCGCGTGCAACAGTTCCTGCCGGCGTCTCAGCTCGCCGTTGAGCGCGTCGGTCATGCGGTCGACCAGCGGCAACGCGTCGACCAGGTTGGTGATCACGGCGCTGGTGTGCGGCAGCGCGTCCATCCGCGCGAACGTCGCGCCGCCCTTGAAGTCGATCAGCGCGAAGTTCAGCTCGTTCGGCGGATGCGTGACCGCGAGCCCGAGCACCAGCGTGCGCAGCAGCTCCGACTTGCCCGAGCCGGTGGCGCCGATCAGCAGCCCGTGCGGGCCCATGCCGTCCTCGGCCGACTCCTTCAGATCCAGTTCGATGGGTACGCCGTCCGCGCCCACGCCGAACCGCACCCGCAGCCGGTCCCGGGCCGGCCGCGGCCGCCAGCCGTGCTCCGGCCGGTGCGTCCACGGGTCGCCCAGGCCGAGCAGGTCCTCCAGCCCCAGGTCGGCGGCCAGGGCCGGCTCGCCCGGGTCGGAGCCGGACAGCCGCAGCGGCGCGAGCTGCCGGGCCAGCCCTTCGGCGGCCGTGGTGGCCAGCCCGTCCGCGGCGCCCAGCACGGTGCGCCCGTCCATCCCCAGCACCGCCAGCTCACCCTCCGGCGACACCTCCAGCACCAGCGTGCCCCGGTCCATCGCCCGTGGCGCCGGCCCGAGGTCGAGCACCACCACGCCTTCCAGCCCGCCGCCCAGGTGCTCGGGACCGTGCAGGTCGGCGCCGTCACGGACGACCACGAGCTGCGGCGATCCGACCGGGTAGCGGCCGTTCGGGTCGAACCGGGGCCGGTTGGCGAGCATCCCGGCCAGCAGCTGCTCCAGCGCGTTGAGGCTCGGCGCGACCAGCCGCACCGGCCCGGCCGCGTCGGTCAGCGCCGGGTGTCCCGCGTGCGGCAGCCACTTCACCCAGTCCCATTCGGGGAGGCGATCGTGCGGCGCGCAGACCGCGACGCGTACGTCGTCCGGGGCGTGCAGCGCGACCAGCTGGCCGAGCATGGCCCGGACCAGCGCCGCGCCCCGCTCCCGGTCGCCCTGCACATGCACCCGGGCGAACCCGGTCAGCGGCATCGCCAGCGGCATCCCCGGCACCGCCGCGTGCGCCCGGATGAACCGGCGCAGGGCCAGGGCGGACAACGGTTCCAGCTCCTCGAGCGGCTTGGTGCTGGGCGGGACCAGGGTGGTCGCCGGCGACTGCGGCCCGGTGCCCACCCGTACCACCGCGAAGTCCTCGTCGTCGGCCCGCCGCTCCCACAGCCGGGGTCCGGCGGCGACCGCCCACAGCGCGTCCGGCGCCGGGTGCAGGAACGCGGTCGCCGCCCGCTGCCGCTCGATGTCGCGCCGCATCCGGGCCCGGTGCTGGGCCAACCGGCGCAGGTAGAGCCGCCGCGCCTGGGCCATCGCCGAGCTGCTCGGGCCGCTGCCGCGCATGAGCATCACGATGATCACCAGGACCAGCACCGCGCCGACCACGCCGACCACGATCAGCCGCGTCGACGAGCCGTTCGAGCCGGAGTTCAGCCCGTAGAAACCCAGGAGGCCGACCATCGGCAGCAGGTAGAGGATCTGCGAGAGCTGCCGCTGGGTGGGCTCGGGGATCTCCGGCGGAGCCTCCAGGATCAGCTCGCCGGAGGGCGGCTCGGGGGCCGGCCGGCGCGCCGGGCGCCGGACGATGACCGTACTCATGAAGCGATCGTCGCGCCGGCGGCGCCGCGCGAACGGGCGCTGGCAGGAAGGTGACGACCCCGGTCCCGGCCCGGCGCCCCGACCTACCTTCGGCACCAGGACGAAGGACGGGAAGGAGTGAACGTGATTTTCGAAGGAATGAACGGCGAGACCGAGGCGATTGCCGGCGGCGGTCAGAACATGGTGACCGTGTCCAGCGACATGGCGGGGTACCAGCAGCGGGTGGCCGGGCTCGGCGACCAGCTGCGACCGTACTTCAACACCGGCGGGTCGTCGGTGATGTGGGAACAGCTGCTGGAGGACTTCCACCAGGCGTCGGGCAAGTTGATCTCGTCGTCCGAGCTGATGGGCACCACGTTCGGCCGCACGGCGAACATCATGGACGACTCGGAGGCGTTCGCCAGCCGGCAGCTCAGCAACGTCAAGATGGAGCGGGCGCTCAACCCGTCCGCCGCAGGGAGGGCATGACGATGGCACGGATCATGGTTGGCCTCGAGTCGATGGGTGACGCCCACCAGCAGATGATCGCGCTGGTGTCGGAGATCATCGACAACGTTTTCCACCTCAAGACCGGCAACGCGGCGGCCTTCGAGGAGTGGCAGGACATCGTCGCGCAGATGGCCGCGACGGACGGCACCACCCCGATGGAACAGTTCGCCCTCTCCCTCTCCAACATGTGGGAGATGCTCACCGGTGGCATGGGCGAGGTGCACAGGGGCTTCTCGGACGCGCACACGCAGAACAAACAGCTGGTCCAGAGCGCTAGGTTCAACTGAGCGGACGAAGGAGGGGAGCGACCGGCCGGTCGCTCCCCTCCTTCGTGCTGTTCCTCAGAAGAGGCGATCAGGCACATCGACCGTGGCGGGGCGATCCGCCAGTGGCGCGGCGCGACGCGGGGGGCGGACGCCGCGGGCCACCACGAACCGGCCGAGCAGCAGGACCAGGCACACCGCCACGGCGACCGCGAGGATCGGCAGCGCCGGGACCGGGGCGCGTGGCACCGGGGCGAGCGGCCGGGACACCGGCGGCACGCTGGCCGGCGCCGAAGTTACCAACTGGTCGGTAACAGCGCGGTACGGGTTCACCAACCCCGCCCCGTACGCCCGGCTGCCCTGCCCGCCCGGCGCCGGCGTGGCCGTGGCCAGGATCCGCTTCGCCACCTCGAGCGCGGACAGCTCCGGCCAGGCCGAGCGGACCAGCGCCGCGGTGGCCGCCACGAACGGCGCCGCGAAGCTGGTGCCCTGCCAGTACTGGTGCCCGCCGGCCCGGCTCGCGGCGAGCACGTCGCCGCCCGGCGCGACCAGGTCGACCTGCGAGCCGATCTGCGAGCCGTCCAGTCGCTGCCCGGCCTCGTCGATCGCGCCGACCCCGAGCACCCCGTCGTAGGCCGCCGGGTACGACACCTGCGGCGCCCGGCCCCGCTGCCCGTTCCCGGCCGCCGCCACCACGACCACGTCCTTGGCCACGGCGTGCCGGATCGCGTCCCGGATCCGCGGGTGGTCGCCGGCGCCGGCCAGGGACAGGTTCATCACCTTGGCGCCGTGGTCGGCCGCGTACCAGATGCCGCGGGCGAGCACGTCCGGGTCGATCATCTCCACGGCGCCGTCATCGGTGAGGCCGCGATCGCTCACCCGTACCGGCAGGATCGTGGCCCCCGGAGCGAGCCCCGCGAAACCGGCCCCGGCCACCGGCCGCGCCGCGACGATGCTGGCCACGGCCGTACCGTGCGAGTCGCAGTCGAACGCGCCGGGCAGGCTGCCGACCAGGTGGAAGTCCTCGCCGCGGAGCACCGCCCCGCGCGCCCGCAGCTGCGGATGATCGCGGTCGACGCCGGAGTCGACGACCGCGACGGTGACCCCCCGGCCGGTGCTGAACGGCCACACCGAGGCCGGGTCCAGCGTCCGCTGCGCCCACGGCAGCGCGGTGATCACCGGCTGGGCCGGCTGCGGGTTCGAGCAGGCGCCGGCCGGTGGGGCCGCCACCGGCACGGTGGCCGCCATCAGAAGCACAACGTGCGCGATTCCCATGCCCGCATGGTCGCCGCACCGGGGTGGCCGGGTGATTCGCTGACCGGATGCGGTCACCGCGGTTGGGGTCCGGCGCCGGCGAGTTTGATGTACGCCAGGTCACGACCCAATCCGGGCGAGGTGGCGGTGCACAGAACCGACGCGGAATCCGTCTAAGGGGATGTGTCTCACCCGAAGCATCGTCTCCTGAAGGCGATGGAGGACCACGAGTACCTCGCACCCCACCCCGGCGTGGTCTACGCCCGCGTCCAACTGCTGTCCCGCATCTACCGGCGCCGCCGGATGATCATGCAGTCGGCGGGCAGCGCGGTGCTGGGTGCGGGCCTGCTGGTCGGCCTGGTGCAGATGCACGGGTTCATCCAGGGCGACGCGATCCCGTCCGCGCAGGCGCCCGGGGTGGGAACCTTCGTCTCCGCACCGCCGCCGCTCCCGCCGCCCTCACCCAGCGTGACCCCGTCCGAGCCGCATGACCCCGATGAGCCCGAGCGGAACGCGTACTTCGCCGCCGGGTACGGCTGGGAAGAGGCCGAGAAGCTGGCCGCTCTCTGGAACCTGGAGGACCCCGCCGAGGCCAAGGTCAAGGCCGGCGCCCGCCTCCTCGACGGCAAGCGCCTGCCCTTCCGGCCGTTCCACTGAGGCATGATTCGACCATGACTGATTTCGACCCGCGGGCCCTGCTCGCGTCGAGCCGCCTGGGTGTGCTGGCCACCATCAAGGCGAGCGGCCTGCCTCAGCTCTCGCCGGTCACGCCGTACTACGACCAGACCGCCGAGAAGATCTATGTCTCGGTGACCGCGGGCCGCGCGAAGACGGCCAACCTGCGCCGCGACCCGCGCGCCGCGCTCGAGGTGACCAGCGCCGACGGGCGGTCGTGGGCCACCGCCGAGGGCCCGGTCGAGCTGATCGGGCCGGGCGCCGGCCCGAACGGCCCCGAGGTCGAGGCCCTGGTCGACTACTACCGCAGCGCGGCCGGCGAGCACCCCGACTGGGACGAGTACCGGTCGGTGATGGTCGCCGACCGCCGCGTCCTGCTGGTCCTGAACGTCAACAAGGTCTACGGCGAAAAGATCGGCTAAAGCGCGTACGCCGACCGGAACAGCTTGCCCGGGTCGGCCGTCGCGCGGACGCGGCGCAGCCGGGCCAGGTTCGGCCCGTGATAGCGGGCCAGCCGCGCCGGGTCGGGTTCGAGGTAGTTGACGTAGCGCCCGGCCGACCACGGGGCGACCGCGCGATGGCCGCGGTCGATCCAGGCGTACGCGTCCCGGACGGTCGCCGCGTCGCCCGCCCCGGGCATGATCAGCCACTGCATCAGCGTGTGGGAGCCGCGCCACGGGAAGGCGGTGGCGTCGGTCCGCACCCGGGCCGGGGCGCCCGTGAGCTGCTTGAGCTTGGCGACGCCGGGCCGTCCCGCGTTGGCCCGGTCACGCACCGCGGCCATGATCGCGGCGATCGCCCGCTCGGGCAGCGGCCCGGCGAAGACGTCACTGCCGACGATCTCGGTGCGGCTGTCGAGGCTGTTCGTCCGGTCGTGCACGACGTCCAGGTAGGGCCGCCGGCTCAGCTTCACCGACTGCGGCTCGCGGCCGATCGCCCGCTCGATGGCGCGGGCCTGGTCGTCCGGTGCGGCGCCGATGACAAACCCGTTGATGCGTACGCCCAGAGAACGATCCGCCCCGGCGATGAACTGGAACGACGACCAGGCGCCGCCCGCGCCCGTGATGGCGCGCTGCCAACCGGCCACCGCCGCGGACGCGTCGGCCCACGGGTAGGCGAGGGTGAACTGTCCCGTGGTCGCGGCCGGAAAGGTCCGCATCCGCCACTGCGTGACCACCCCGAACTGCCCGCCGCCACCACCGCGCAACGCCCAGAACAACTCCGGGTCCCGGGCCGCGTCGACGACGCGTTCCCGCCCGTCCGCGGTGACGAGCCGCGCCCCGACCACGGCGTCACAGGTCATCCCGTGCGCGGCCGACGCCATCCCGATCCCGCCGCCCGAGGTGATGCCGCTGATCCCCACGGTGCCGCAGGACCCGGACGGGATGGACACGCCGCGGGCGCCCAGCCGCTCGTACACCTCCATCAGCCGCGCCCCACCGCCGATGGTGGCGGTCCGGCTCGCCGCGTCGTAGCCGACCGCGGCGAGCCGTCGCAGATCCAGCACCAGGGCGGACGCACTGGTCGAGGCGCCGACATAGGAGTGCCCGCCGCCGCGCAGCACCACCGGCACCCCGTTGCGCCGGGCGAAGTTCACCGCCTCGGCGACGTCGGCGGCATGGGCGCAGCGAGCAACCGCGGGTGGCCGTACGCCATCGAACCGCGGGTCGTACAACCGCCGGGCCGCGTCGTACCCGCTGCTCCCCGGCCGTTCCACCGACCCGTCGAGCGAGGCGTCAAGCGCGGCCCAGTCCTTCTCCGACCCGCGCGCGCCGCCGGCAGCCGAGCCGCGCGCGACCCCGGTCGTCGAGCCGTGCGCGACCTCGGTCGCCGAGCCGCGCGCGACCCCGGTCGTCGAGCCGACCAGCGCGGCCGCGCCGGTGGCCAGCAGTGTCCGTCGAGCAAGCACCATGCCGCAATGCTCGCATATCGGACAGCGTTACTCGGCTGCGGCAGCCTCGGTCGGCTCCTCCTCGGTCGTCTCACCTTCGTGGACCGGCGACCCGGTGAGCAGCTCGACCTCCCAGCGCTCGATCAGCCCGTCGAGCTCCTCGTCGGTCTCGAGGTAGCTGCGCACCCGGACGCCCAGGCCCAGCTGGTTCGCGGCCCGCAGGTGCTCGGTCACTTCATCGATGCTCGTCAGGTAGTGCGTGGCAATGAGATCGGGCTGTACGAGGGTCTCGTCGAGATCAGTCACCGCACCAGGGTAGAAGGCGGCCGGACATCGATTCCCGTGGGACCTGTCCGTGGCGCCTCAGTGGTGCAGTCCACCCGCCACGACGTGGATGAACACCGCCGACACCTCGTCCGCCGACCGCAGCACGTCCACATAGCCGGCCACCGGCTGAAGCGCGTTCTCGACGACCTTCGCCTCGCTCACATCACCGAACGTGACCACACTGAGCAGCACCGGCCGCTTCGGGTCGGCCGCCTTGGCCAGCGCGGCCGCCAGTTGCGGCGCGGTCAGCGACTTCTCGTCCGACTCGTTCTTACCGTCGGTGAAGACCAGAACCTGATTGGGTACGCCGGACCGGTACGAGTCGCGAGCCGACCGGTACGCCGCCAGGATCGTGTCGTACAACCCCGTCCCAGTCTCCTGCGCGGTGAGCCGCCCGACCGACGCGCGTAACGCGCGCCGGTGACCGTCGGTCAGGGCACCCATCCCCAGCAACTGCTTGTAGTCACGGCTCCCGTCGAGCTCGCTGCCGAACTCCCACAGCCCCATCCGCGAGTCGTCCGGCAGCAACCCGCCCACCGACGACACTCCCCGCCGTACCAGAGCGATCTTGGATTGTGCGGAACCCGGTGTGTCGGCGGCCATCGAGCCGGACACGTCCACCGCCACCAGCAGGTCGGTCCGCCGGTCGGCCTGGTACCAGGTGGCGAAGACGTGGTCGACGTTGTGCGCCCCGAGCGCCCCCAGCGGCCTGGCCGACGGCGCCGGCAGCGACCCGACCGCCGCCTGCGCCTGCGCCGGCGTGCGAAGGCCGGCGTCCCGCAGCGGCTGGTCGGCCGTGGTCAGGCGCAGCCGGAGCCGTTCCAGCGCCGCCGCCCGGCCCGGGTCGGTGAGCGCCGAGGCCAGCGGATACCAGGTGTAGCGCAGCATCGCGGCGTGGTCGGTGCCCGGCAGCACGGCCGGCTTCGTCTTCGCCGCGGGGAGGGCCTTCGTCAGGGCGTACTCCGGGATCACCCCCACCTCGCCGGACCGCCCCGGCATGGCCGGCTCGCTTCCCGCGACGATCCTGGTGCGGTGTTGCGCCCGCGAGAGCCAGAGCGCGGACGCGTCCATGTCCCGGGCCAGCCAGACCGCCTCGGCCGGGGCGCCGGCGCCGAGCATGCCGTCGCCGGAGCCCTGCGGATCGCGGATCACCAGCCGCACCGCGCTGTCCGAGCCGACGAGCTGGGACAGCGCCAGCCAGCTGCCGCCCCGGTCCCGCAACTTCCTGCCGGTGGCCGGGTCGGTGACCATGTAGAGCGGGCTGGTGGCCAGCGTGGTGCCCGCGCCGGCCAGGGGCGCCTGGGCCAGGTTGAGCCGGCCCGCCGACCCCGACCAGGCCGCGTCGTCCGGGATCCAGACGTCGGCGCCGATCTTCTCGGCCTTGGCGATCGCGTCCCGGCCGTCGGCCACGGTCAATTCCACGCGTACGCACACATCGCCGCGGTCGAGTTGCGGCTGGAGCGCGGTCAGCACCGGCGCGAACGAGGAGGCGGTCACCACCCGCACCGGGTTCTCGCAGCCCAGCCGGGTCGAGTTGCCCGCACGCGAAGCATCGTCCCCGCCAAGCGCGGCGACACCGCCGGCCACCGCCAGCCCCGCGACCGCGACCACGCCGACGGCCGGGAGAATCCACCGGTCGACGCCGCGCCCCGCGCGATGCTTGGCCATCTGTGCTTTCCGTCCCTTGTCAGGCCCCGCCAGGCCCTGTGCGCTCCGATCATGGCCGGATCCGGAGCGTGCTGACAAGGTCTGTTCGGCCTGGTTAAGGGCTGTTCTTGCGCGGAGGTTCTTGCTCAGAAGCCCTTGCTCAGAGGCTCTGCTCAGAAGTTCTTGCTCAGAAGTCGGCGAACAGGTACGGCATCTCGCGTGGGAACATCGCCCGCAGCTTCTCGACGGCCGGGTACTCGATCTCGCCCAGGCCGCGGGACATCACCTCGACCGGATCCAGCACCCCGTACACCAGCGCACTGAGACCGGCGACGGTCAACCGCGCCTGCGACGCCCCGCCGGTGGTCACGCTGAGCTGGCCGCCGTCGCCGACCAGCCGGTGCACGCCGCCGATGAACGCGTCATCGACCACCTCGACGGTCACGTCACCGTCGAGCGCCGCGATCCCGTCCAGCCCCCGCATGTCCAGCACCCGAGCCATCGGCCCGCCGTGCGTGGGGAAGTCGACCAGCCCCTCGAGCGTCACTTCCAGGTCGGTGCCCCACAGCTCCGGCACCACATCAGCGCCGACCGACAGCGTCACCTTCCGGACCTGGTCGACGTGGCGCCCGAGGAACTGCAGCAGCAGAGCCCGCCCCAACGGCCCCGTGGCCAGCAGATCCCGCCCGTCGAGCACATCACCGAAATTCTTGATCTCGTACGCCAGAGCGCCGAGCACCTCGCCCTGTTCCGCGCGCGCCAGCGCCAGCCACACTTTCGCTTCCCCGAACTCCCGGGTGCGCAACTCGTCGAACAGCGCGAACCCATGCGTCTGCGCGCACATCCGGCTGAGCAGCCCCGTGTATTCGGCGAACCCCTCAGCCATCGGCACCTGCTCGACGTACCCCGGAAGTTCGACGGCAGGCAACCCACCAGGCGCAAACCCGACCCGCCGCCGCCGGGGCATCCCGACAAACCCGAACCGCCCATAGAACGACGGCCGGAACGGGTAGAGCGTGCTGACCACGGCCCCTTGATCACGCATCTGCCGCAGAAGCTGCCACAGCAGCTCCCGCACGTACCCCTTGCGCCGGCTCGCGGGTTGCGACGCAACCGACGAGACGCCGGCCATGTCCAGCACCCGCCCCCGAACATTCTGAAGCATCGGATAGGCCGCCACGCAGGCCACGGCCTCGCCACCCGTTTCCTCAGCCACCAGCGTCGTCACATGCTCGAAGTACCGCATCCGAGCCCGATATTTTTCCCGCAGACCCTCGAAGTCGGCAGTCGGCTCAAACGCGTAAGCGGTAAGCGGAAACACCACCTCAGCCCGCTCCGCCGCAGTGACCTGACGGATCTTCATACCCTTCATCTAATCGCGCCCCGCCCGCATCCGCTGCCCTCCACCCCCAACTTCCCCTCCGCCGCGCCCCTGGTCGTCTCCCGCACACCCTTGCGACTCAGCCGCCCCCCGCGCCTTACCCCTCCCCGCGCCTTACCTCTCCCCACGCCTTACCTCTCCTCGCGCCGGTCAGGCACCGTCTCCGCGCCGTGCCTCTCCCCGTGCTGGTCAGGCTCCCTCCCCGCGCCGTCATCCCCTCCACCCGTCCGCGCCGTCCGTGATCACCGCGTTTCCGCTGGTAGAACTCCATGCGACGCGCCGGGGGTACCCCGGTTTGGCAAGGGGTGCTGGGACCGGCTAAAGTTTCTCCTCGTCAGCCGGGAACGTGCCGGGGGACAAGCGGACGTAGCGCAGCTGGTAGCGCATCACCTTGCCAAGGTGAGGGTCGCGGGTTCGAATCCCGTCGTCCGCTCGGAGAGGCCGCCACAGCTAAACCGTGCGGGGTCAACTCGGTGGAGTGGCCGAGAGGCGAGGCAACGGCCTGCAAAGCCGTCTACACGGGTTCAAATCCCGTCTCCACCTCGGCGAATAGCCAAGCGGGCGATTGGCGCAGCGGGAGCGCGCTTCCTTGACACGGAAGAGGTCACTGGTTCGATCCCAGTATCGCCCACCAAATGAACAAGCAGGTCGCAGCGGGTTTCGCTCTTACGAGCGGGGCCCGTTTCCCGTTGATAGAGCCCATGTTCGGCCTGTTCCTCGACGACCCACTTCGCCCATGGGTTCCTGATGAGTGACAGCCGCGCCGGCTATCAACGGCTCAGCCCTTGGGTCAGGGCGCTCTGGGATGTCCCCACCCCGTTCTAGAAACATTGCGCACCTGAGGCCAACAGACCGCACTCGCCTGGTCCAGGTGGAGTGCCCCAGCGGACGAACGACCTGGACCAGGCGAGCGCGGCCCGGCTGAGCGAAGCTTGCGCGACGGGATGCCCCGTAAGGTTGGCCGGCCCCGCGCTTGGGAGAAATCTGGGAGACGATCTTGCAAGGTCGACGTCCTGAGCCAAACCCAACCGATGACGGCCAACGCTCTGGATCTCCGAATCGCAGGAAGTCAAGGTCGACAAGGATTAGTTCGCTACGGGTCGGTAGGCGGTCACCGACGCTGTCCTGTGTCTGGGCCGTGTCATCGACCGGATGGTTGTCGCCGAGGGCGCCGAGGCCCACGCGGAGTTCAAATACTTGCGCGAGCGCAGCTGCGACACGGTCCATGGCTACCCGCCAGGCCGTTGCAGGTCGGCCAGGTCACGGCCTGGCTTGCCGAGTCCGACCGATTCCGGCCGGGGCGCGCCGTCGCAAGTGCGTGATCCACGCTTCGCCGGGCCGGGCAACAAACAGTTCGTGGGGCTCATTCGCTGCCCGTTCCGGTCGAACAGTGCGTTGAGGGCCCGGATGCGAGGAGCGAAGATGTCGACGATGACCGAGCGCCGCAGCGGTGCACGGGTCACTCTGGCCTCAGCGGTGTCGCACGCGCAGGATGGGCGGGCCGCGGTGGGGGAGTTGGCCGAGGCGCTGGGACCGCACGCCGATGTCTACGCCGTGTTCGTGGCCCCGGGCTACGACCTCGACGCCGTGGGGGGTGCTATTCGCGACGCCTTCGGTGAGCGGGCTATCGGGTGTACCAGTTCGGGCAACATCACGGCCGACGGTTACGACAGTCGAGGGGTCTGTGCGGTCGCGCTGACCGGAGGCGGTCTCCGCGCCCGGACGATTGTGCTGCGGCCGTTGCATGACGCGGTGGCGGCTGTGGAGCAGGCGGGCGCCCAGCTGATGGCGCTTCGTTCCGAGATCGCGGGGCAGGACGGGTTCGCGATTCTTCTCGCTGATGGGCTCGCCCGTCGTGAGGACACGCTCGCCGCCACCTTGATGGCGACGCTGGGCGACGTGCCGGTGATCGGCGGCTCGGCCGGTGACGGCCTGGAGTTTCGGCGGACGGCGGTCTACCACGACGGCGGGTTCACCGATGATTGCGCGACGGTGACGTTTGTCGGGTCGGACGCGCCGTTCCGCCTGTTGCGGCTGCAACATCATGAGGCCACCGAGACCGTGCTGGTCGCCACCGACGTCGATCCGGAGCAGCGGATCATTCATACGCTCAACGGGCAGCCCGCCGCCGAGGCCTACGCCGACGCGGTGAACCAACCACTTCAGCACATCACGCCGGCGACGTTCTCCAGGCACCCGCTGCTGCTGGGGGCCGGCGGCTCCAGCTGGGTCCGCAGCATCGCGGAGGCCCGGCCGGACGGGTCGCTGAGGATGCTCGCCCGGGTCGACCTGGGTGATGTGCTGCGCCTGGGTGAGTCCACCGGGATGCTGGAAAGGCTGGACGAGGGAATCGCCGCGGTCCGCGCCGACCTGGGCTCGCTCGGCGGCATGCTGGTCTTCGACTGCGTCCTGCGGCGGCTCGAGTCCGAGGAGCGGGGCCTGGCCGACCGGATGGGAGGCCTTCTGGCCGCGAACCACGCCGCCGGGTTCAGCACGTACGGCGAGCAGTTCAACGGCATGCACATGAACCAGACACTTGTCGCCGTGGCGTTCGGCTGACTTGATCCCGGGAGCGACATGGTTGACGCGCTGAGCACGGTCGAGGACCGCGAACAGGTGACCGCCGAGGTGGCGGAGTTGCGGCGCACCGTGGAACGGCAGCGCCGCACCATCGATGCGCTGGTGGTCGCGGCGGAACGGCGGACCGCCGGGGAACCGGACAGCGCGGCGCTGGCCACCTGGCAGCGCAACCTGACGCTGCAACGACGGCTGGCCGAACGCACCGACCGCACCCGCGAGGCCGAACAGCTCCTCCGCGCGGTGATCGACTCCATCGACGCCGGCCTGTGCATCCTCGACGGTGACGGGCTCATCATCGACACCAACCAGGTGTGGAGCACGATGCTGGCTCGCGTCGGCGACGTCACCATCGACGCCGGCTGCTTCTTCTCCGTGGCCGCGGATCAGCCCGGCGGCCTCGGCGAATTGCTGACCGGGGCCGCTGACGCGCTCCGGCAGGTGCTCGCCGAGGTGGAGGTCGGTCCGGCCGGCGTGCGCCGGGTCGAGACGCGGGAGGGTCCGCGCTGGTGGCGGTTGCGAGTCGATCCGGTGCTGAGGCACGGCGCGGCCCGAGCGGTGCTCACCCTCACCGACGAGACGGCGGCGGTCCAGATCCAGGACGAGCTCCGTCACTCCACCCGCCACGCCGCCCGTCTGGCGCTGGTGGCCCGCCACGTGGACGACGGGGTGATGATCACCGACGAGCACGGCGTCATCGAATGGGTCAACAACGCCTTCACCCAGCTGACCGGCTACACCCTCGAGGAGGCGCTCGGCCGGGCCCGGGTCGACCTGCTCGGGATCGACGGCATGCCGCAGTTCGACCAGGAGGCGTGGGTCGCGAAGGGTTCCGTGGTGCTGCCGGAATTCGAGAGCCGCACCAAGGACGGACGCCGTTGCTGGCTGCGGGCCGAGCTCTACCGGGTGGTCGACGACGACGGCATCCTGCGGATCGTCGCCGTGGAACGCGACGTGACCGGCCGGGTCAAGGCGGAACGGTCGCGCCTGGCGGCCAAGGCGCGCGCCGAGGCGCTGGCCCACGAGCTGTCGATCGAGAAGGCGGTGCTCACCGGGGTCATCTCCGCCATTCCCCAGTTCATCTACTGGAAGGACGCGAACGGCCGCTACATCGGGCACAACGCCGCGTACCTCACCGCGCGCGGCGCCGCGGCCACCACCGACCTGGTGTGGAAGACCGAGGCCGAGATCGCTGTCGTGGACGATCTCGCGCCGATCCTGGGCGAGCTGGAGGCCCAGGTGCGCCGCCACGGCGCGCCCGTGGTGGATCACCACGCCACCGTCACCGGGCCGGGCGGCCCGCCGCGCACCCTGCTGATCAGCGTGCTGCCGCAACCCGATGCGGGCGGGGTGATCGGCATCGGCGCCGACGTGACCCGCATCGGTGACCTGGAGCGCCAGGTCAATCAGGCGAACCGGCTGGAGGCGATCGGTCAGCTCGCGGCCGGCATCGCGCACGAGATCAACACACCGATCCAGTTCGTCTCCGACAACACCCGATTCATCGAGCAGTCCTTCACCGAACTGCTCACGCTGGTCACCGCCGTGCAGCAACGGTTCGGGGACACCGACGAGCAGATCGCCGAGCTGCTGCGCGAGATCGACGCCGACTTCCTGCTCGCGGAGGTTCCGACGGCGCTGGCCGAATCGCTCGAAGGGCTGGAACGGGTCGCCCAGATCGTCCGGGCGATGAAGGACTTCTCGCATCCCGGCCAGGGCCGCAGCGACGTCGACGTCAACCGGGCCGTGGAAAGCACCAGCCAGGTGGCGCGCAACGAGTGGAAGTACCACGCCGAGCTGAGCCTGGAGCTCGGAGACGACGTCGGCCTGGTGCCCTGCTACGAGGGCGAGTTCAAGCAGGTCGTCCTCAACCTCATCGTCAACGCCGCCCATGCCATCGAGGCGGCCGGCCCTCGTGACGGCGGCGGCCTGGGGCACATCCGGATCCGGACCACCCGTCGGGCGGATGCGGTCGAGATCGCCATCAGCGACGACGGGACCGGCATGGACGAGGCGACCCAGCAGCGGATCTTCGACCCGTTCTTCACCACCAAGGTGGTGGGTAAGGGCACGGGACAAGGGCTGAGCATGGCGTACGCCAGCATCGTGCAGAAGCACGGCGGTTCGATCAAGGTCGATTCCAGCCCGGGTACGGGAACCACGTTCACCATCGGCCTGCCCGTACGGGTGGAGGGCGAAGCCGGTTGAACGCCATCCGCGGGGACGGAATGCGGTTACGTTGGTGGGGATGAGTCGCGATCCGATCGGGGGTGATCACGGCGATGGCTCTGCCACGCGTGCTGTTCGTCGACGACGAGCCGAATCTTCTCAACGGTCTGCGGCGCCAGCTGCGCCGTGACTTCGACGTGGTCACCGCCGTCGGCGCCGCCAAAGGGCTGTTCAGCCTGGGCCAGGAGGAGCCGTTCCAGGTGATCGTCTCGGATTTCCTGATGCCGGGGATCAACGGGGCCGAGTTCCTCGCGGCCGTTCGCAAAGCCGCCCCCGACGCCACGAGGATGCTCCTGACCGGTCACACCAACCTGTCGGACGCGGCGACCACGGTCAACGAGGGCGGGATCTTCCGGATGCTGCTCAAGCCGGTCGACCAGGAGATCATGACCAGTGCGCTACGAGACTGCGTGGCGCAGCACGAGCTCGTGGTCGGGCAACGGCAGCTGCTCGAGGAGACGTTGCGCGGCAGCGTGAACGCCCTGATGGACGTCCTGTCGCTGGCGAACCCCGCGGCCTTCGCCACGGCCACCCGCATGCGCCGCACCGCCGTCGCGATGCTGGACTCGGTGGAGGCCCCCGATCGCTGGGCGGTGGAACTCGCGGTGCTGATGTCGCAACTGGGCGCGGTGTCGCTTCCGCCGGCGGTGGTGGCCAAGCTCGGCACGGCCGAACCGCTCACCGCGAGCGAGCAGAACATGGTGGATGAGGCGCCGCAGGTGGCGGAACGGTTGACCGCCGCCATCCCGAGGCTCACGGCGGTCACCGAGGCGATCCGGCACTCGCGGGCGAACTGGGACGGCTCGGGGCCGCCCGGCGAGCGCCTGGCCGGCGATGAGATCCCCTTCGGCGCGCGCGTGCTGCGCCTCGTCCAGGACTACGACGCGCTGGTGGCCGGGGGTTCACCGCCCAACGTCGCCTGCCTCACGCTGCGGTCCGCCGAAGGACGCTACGACCCCGCGCTGCTCGACGCGCTGGACACCACGGCGAGCGACGACACCTCCGCGGCGGTCGAGGCGGTCAAGCTCGGTGCGGTGAAGATCGGCATGATTCTCGCCGCCCCGGTGTGCAGCGGTACGGGCATGCTGCTGGTCAACGCGGGCCAGGAGGTGACGATGAGCCTGATGAGCCGGCTGCGCAACTTCGCCGCCCTGGAGGACGGCGTCGCCGAACCGCTCCTGGTCTATTCGTCGAACGCCCTGGTCAGCGCCGCAGGGTAGTCCGCCACCGTTCGACGACCGCGCGTTCGTGCGCTCCGAGCTGCTCCTCGAAGGCGGCGCTGTCGTCGGCCGGCGCCCCGCACACCGTGCCGAGCTCGGCCTCGACCAGGCGGTGCGCGACCGCCACCGCCGACCTCGGATCGTCGACCGCTCCGGGCGTCGCGCCGGCGTGACCGGCCACGGACTCCACCACCGCGGCGGAAAGCCCCCAGAGGGCGAGCAGGTTGGCGCCGGCATCGCTGTGGCAGGTGCCGAGCGCGGCCCGCTCGATGTCGTCCAGCGTCAGCGGCTCTTCGGCGGCGTCGTCCGGCGTACCCGTGGCCTGGTCCTTGATCTTCAGCACTCCGGGGTAGTCCTCGTGGCGGGAGGAGGCCAGCACCAACTGGCCGACCTCGTGCAGCAGCCCCGCGGTGAACGCCTCGTTGTGCCACGGAGCCGGGCCGGCCAGTTCCCGGGCCAGGTGCGAGGTGTGCACCGAATGGTCGGTGAGCCGTTGGATCCAGTCGGTCGGCAGCACCCCGTGCGGATCGAAACTGCGGACGACGTCGTGCATCAGCACCAGCCCGCGTACCCGCTGGGTGCCCAGGAGCGCGACGGCCTGGACCACGCGGGTGACCTTGTGGCTGACCATCGAGGCCGACGAGTTCACCAGGTGCAGCACCTTGGCCGCGGCCGCCGGATCCTGTTCGATGATCGCGCCGACCGACTCGGCCGAGGCATCCTCGGCGTTGAGCGCCGCGATCAGCTCGATGACCAGCGAGGGTGCGCTGGGCAGGGAGCTGACCATGGAGACGTCGCGGCGGGCCGAGTCGTCGCCGGACGCGGCCTGCGCCGCGATGAGCCGTTCGAGGGTCTGCACCAGCTCGTCGCGGGCGGCGGGCTTGGTCAAGAACTGATGCGCCAGCGCGATGACCCTGAGCACGTCGTTCTCGCCGGTCTGGCCCGACAGGATCACCCGAGCGGTCCCGGGATACAGCGACTGCACCCGGCTCAGAAGTTCCCCACCGTCCATGCCGGGCATGCGGAAGTCGGACACCACGACGTTGCAGCGCCGGTTCTCCATCACGGCGAGCGCTTCGCCCGCTCCGCCGGCGAAGGACATGTCCCATCGGGCGCTTTCCTTGCGCAGCATGCGGCGTAGACCGTCGAGGATGCGTGGTTCGTCGTCCACGAACACCACGTGGGGCTTCTCGCTCATGGCACTACCTCCAGCTCGGACGACGGTGGCGCGGGCATGACCGCCTCGCCGATGGGCAGCCGCACCGAGAAGACGGTGCCGGCGCCGACTTCGGTGCGGAAGCTGATGGATCCGTGATGGCGGTCGACCACGAGGCTGCGCGCCAGAGCAAGGCCCTGGCCGGTGCCCCGGCCGACCTCCTTGGTGGTGAAGAACGGATCGAAGAGTTTGTCCGCGACCTCGGGCGGCACACCGGTCCCGGTATCGGCCACGTCGATGACGGCCTCGTCGCCGTCGCGCCGGGTGACGACCCGTACCGTGCCCCGGCCTTTCCCCGCCGCCTCGATGGCGTGTGCCGCGTTCACCACCAGGTTGAGCAGCGTCTGATTGATGTCGCCGACGTGGCAGCGCACCGGCGGCAGATCGGACAGCTCGGTCTCCACGTCCGCCACCGGCTTGATCTCGCCGGCCGCCACCACCAGCGTGTTGGTGACCAGGTCGTTGAGATCGGCCAAGCTCTTCGCCTCGTCGCCGGGATGGCCGAACGACTTCATCGCCCGCACGATCGTCGCCACTCGGTCGACGCCCTCGAGCGTCTGCCGCACGGCGGCGGGCACTTCCTCCAGGAGGAACTCGGCGTCGATCTCGCGCAGCAGCTCGGCCATGGGCTCGTCGCTGTCCGCGCGCTCGCGTACGGCGGTGACCAGGGTGAGCAGATCGGCGAAGGAGTCCTCGAGAAAGCGGATGTTGTCGCCGACGAACTGGATCGGCGTGTTGATCTCGTGCGCCACGCCGGCCGCGAGCCGTCCGACGGACTCCAGCTTCTGCGCGTGCCGCAACTCCATCTCCAGTCGCCGTTGCTCGGAGATGTCACGCGCGTTCAGGATGAGGCTGCGGGAGCCGTCATGCTCGGTGACGTACTCCACCACGACCTCGTACTCGCTCCACGGCTGGTCGTCCGATCCCCGTAGCCGGCAGGTCCGTGCGGCGGTCGAGGCGGCCGCCAGCACCACGTCGAGGTCCTCGGGATGAATGAGCCGGCGCAGGTCACCGCCGGTCAGGTCGGTGACGGGACAGCCCAGCAGCCGCCCGGCGGCGGGATTGGCGAGCCGGATCACGCCCCGCTCGCCGGCCAGGATCAGCGCATCCGAGGAGTTCTCCACGACGATGCTCAACCGGGATCGGCTCAGCAGCTGATCCAGGGTCAGCGCCGCCTCGTCGGCCAGGGTGAGCATGGCGGCCGACAGGTCGTCCGGACGCCGGTGCAACGCCGCCACCAGCAGGCCGAAGACGTCGCCCTGCACAGCCAGCGGAACGATCAGCAGCCGATCGTGCGCCGGCATGCTCATCGCCGCGGTGAAACGCGCGGCCGCGGCCCCGGTGATCATGGCCGTTTCACCCGGGTGCAGCCCGGCTCGCATCTCCGGGCCGAGATCGTCGAGTTCGATCGATCGGTTCAGCACGTCCGGGCCGGCCGAGCCGGCGTGACCGATGACGCGTACGGCGCTCGACGCGATCGTCGTCAGCAGGGCGCCGGCGACCGCCTCGTCGAGTCGCACGGCCGCCTCGGCCGCCGCCTGAGCCGCTTCCTGCCGGCTTTCGACGGCGGCGAACACCGCTCCGGCCGAGGCGACCACGCTCTCCCGGGCGGCGGCACGGTCACGGGCGCGCAAACCCTGCGCCAGGGTGTGGTTGATGGCCAGCCCGATGAGCGCGGTCACCGCCAGTGACACGGCGTCGGATGAGGGAACACCGGCCAGGAACACGCCGCCGGTCATCACGGCGACCACCGTCGCGGCCCCGAAAAGCTGATCCTTGCGGCGGCCGTAGAGGGCCCGGAAATTGATCCAGACGAAGAGCAGGCCGGTCGTGATGCCGTACCCCGAGGCGAAGGCCACCAGCCCGACACAGGGCAGCTCGACCAGCCAGCTCCACCACGGGAACCGCCCACGCCGGTATCCGATCACCAGCGACGCCTCGACCACCACGATCGCGGCCGCCGAGGCCCACGTCGGGACACCGCTGCCGGCATCGACGCCGTAGAACCCGATGGCCGCCCAGATCAGGCAGAACACGAGGAACAGCAGCCGCACCTGCCCCAGCATCGGGCGCGTGCGGGCCGTCAGCCACGCCGACCGGCGCACAGTCGTCACCCCACCCTCTCACCTGATCAACAACGGTCTCTCAGTCCTATCGGCCGGACTCCGGATCAGCGGAGGCATCAGGAGCCGTTTGTGCTCGGTGTTTCACCGATCGACCGGCAGAACGTGAGCAGCGGCCGCCGAAGGAGAGGGTGTACGGAGGTGCCCCCGGGGCGGCAAAAGCGAGTAGCCAGAGAACTGAGCTATTGCTCACAATAGTGAGGTGAACTGGGAAAATGCGCGTCGGCTGACTGCGGTGGATGAGGTTGAGGCGACGGTCGGGCGGCCGGCGGCCGTGATCATGCTCAAGCAGATCAGCGCCCTTGATGAAGGCTGCCGGACCATCCTTGACCTCTGCCCGGTCGCCGCCTTCGGCTATCGGGACGGCAATGGCATCGCGAGGACGACCTTCATCGGCGGCCGGCCCGGCTTCGTGAAGGTGCGCTCGCCCACGCGGATCTCCTTCACGATGGCCGAGGCCGGTCACCCGGACGGCCCGGTCTCGTTCTTCTTTCTCCTGCCGGGCGTCGGTGAGCTGTTGCGCGTCAACGGTTCGGTGGCGGCTCGCCAGGGTGCCGAGGTGTCCGTCGACATCCACGAGGCGTACGTGCACTGCGCTCAGGCCGTACTCCGGTCGCGCCTCTGGCATCCCCCGGCTCCGGGGCCGCCGGCGGCCGAGATCGCGGGGGAGGGGCCACTGTCCCGGCCCGGTGTCGCCGACTTCCTCGCCGCGGCGAAGTTCCTCGCGCTGTCCACCTGGGACTCGGCTGGCGGGAGTGACACCAGCCCGCGCGGCGACCGGGAGGCGGTGGCGCGGATCCTGGACGGTCGTACGCTGGTCATCCCTGACCGCCGGGGCAACAAGCGCGCCGACTCCCTGCACAACCTCCTGCAGGACGACCGGCTCTCGCTCGCCGCGCTCGTCCCGGGACGCGGCGGCGTGCTGCATGTCCGCGGTCGCGGCGCGATCACCGACGATCCCGCTCTGCTGGCGACCATGGCCCTGCGGGGGATGCCCCCGCACGCGGCGCTGCTCATCGACGTCGAGGACGCCGAGATCGCCGGCAATGACGCCGTGGCCCGGTCGGGGATGTGGGCCCGGGGCACCCACCTTGATCGCGGGACGGCGCCGGATCTGATGGCGATGGCGGGGCAACACCTCGCCGCCCGCTCGAAGGCCAGGGGTCTGCTGAAGGTCGTCGGGGCGATCCCGGGGCTGACCCGGCTGCTGCGCCTGGTGATGGACCGCGCCTACCGGTCGGGGCTGATCAAGGAGGGTTACGAGGAGGTGCGGACGGTCGAGGCCCTGCGGGAGGTGCGCATCGCCGACGTGCGGCGGGAGACGCCCAGCGTGGTCACGCTCGTGCTGGAGGACGCCGGCGGCAAGCGGGGGTCGTTCGATTTCCGGGCCGGGCAGTTCTTCACGCTGATCGCCGACATCGACGGGCGCCCGGTGCGGCGGGCCTACTCGGCGTCGTCGGCGCCGGGGTCGGCCCGGCTCGAGGTCACCGTCAAGCGCGTGGACGGCGGGCGGTTCTCGGGTCACGTACACCGGAAAGGTGACCGACTCGCGGTGCGCGGGCCGTCCGGGTCGTTCCATGTCCCGCCGCAGGCGCCGGACCAGCTCGTCCTGATCGCGGCGGGCAGCGGCGTGACGCCGATGATGAGCATCATCCGGGCGGCGCTGGGGCAGAGCCGGATCGCGTTGCTCTACAGCAGCCGTGACACCGATGAGGTCATCTTCGCCGCCGAACTGGCCCGGCTCGCGGCGGATCACCCGGGCCGCCTGTCGGTCACCCACGTGCTGACCCGGCGAGACGGACGGCTCGACGCGGACGGCGTCCGCCGCTGGATCACCGGGCTGTCACCGGCGAGCTCCGCCCACTACTACGTCTGTGGGCCGGAACCGCTGATGAGCGCCACCCACGGCGTACTCGCCGGGCTCGGTGTCCCGGACGACCTGGTGCACAGCGAGCGCTACATCAGCGGGGCCGACACCGGAACCGCGGCGACCTCGTCCCAGGAGCCCCAGGAGATGACGGTCGAGGCGGTCGGCACGGTGGTGGTCGAACCCGGCCAGACCCTGCTCGACGCCGGGCTCGACGCGGGCCTGCCGATGCCGTACTCCTGCACGGTCGGTAACTGTGGCGACTGCATGGTCCGCCTGGTCAAGGGGGAAGTCGTCCAGAACGAACCGAACTGCCTCACCTCACAACAGAAGGCCGAGGGGTACGCGCTGACCTGCGTGGGCTACCCACTGTCCGACATCGTCCTGCGGGTCAGCAGGTGAACCGCGGGAAACTGGCGGCGGTCCGCGGGCTCGGGCTGAGCCGTCAGACGAGCCACCTCGGCCAGCCCGGCGTCACGCAGCAACGCGGCCAGGTGATCGGGCCACCACCGGTAGGCCGGCGCGACCGTGTGGTCGTACACCTGGGTCGGGTGGTCCGGGCCGTCGGTTGCCGGGAAGCAGATCAGGAGGTGGCCACCGGGCGCCAGCACCCGGTGGAACTCGGCCAGGACGGCAGGAACTTCCGGCGGCGGGATGTGGATGATGGACCAGCGCGCGAGTACGCCGCTCAGCACGCCGTCGCCGATGTCCAGCGCTTCCATCGAGCCCACCGTGAAACCGAGTCCCGGATAGGCCTGGCGAGCCAACTCGATCATCGCGGGCGAGACGTCAACGCCGAGCGCGGCGACTCCCAGCTCGTCGAGATGAGCGGTGACGTGACCCGGTCCGCACCCCACGTCCGCGACTTGACCCGTTCCACATGCGGAGGCGAACGCCCCGAGCATCGCGCGATCCAGGGGAGCGTCACGCAGGGAGTCGCGGAACAGCTGCGCGTAGGTTTCGGCCACGCTGTCGTACGCGTTGAGGGCGTCCATGTCGTCAGCAGGTGGACCGGTAGGGGAGTTCGGGGATGTAGGTGGCCCACTCGGCGGCGTTGAGCCCGCGCCCGCTGAGGGTGCAGGCGTAGCCGGTCGGGTCGGCGGCCAGTTCCTTCGGCGCCGTGGCGTTCCAGAGGGTGATGGTCCGGCTGGGGGCGCCGTAGGTTCCGCCCGCGGCCAGGGTGCGGCCGTCGGGGCTGAACGCGGTGTTCAAGCTCTGCAGCTCGGGGATCTTGATGGTGGCGAACGGCACCGCGGTGCCGGGGTCGGCGATGTCCCACAGCATCAGGGCGTTCTCCAGGCCCGAGGTGGCCAGCGTGCGCCCGTCGGGGCTGAAGCCGAGCCACAGCACCATGTTGCTGTGGCCGGTCAGGGTGGCCAGCCGGTGCGGCTGGGTCGGGTCGGCGATGTCGAACAGCAGGGTCGACGGCTCGTCGGTGCCGGCGGCCAGGGTGCGCCCGTCGGGGCTGAACGCGAGCGACTGGGCGCTGTAACCGCTGAACTCGGTGATCGCGATCGACGTGAGCCGGACCGGGTCGGAACCGTCGGCGAGCCTCCACAGGGACACGTTGGTGCCCTCGCTGACCGCCATCGTGTGCCCGTCCGCCGTGAACGCGATGGCCGACAGGTCCTTGCGGAGGGTCAGCTCGGCGATGCGGTCGGGCTCCCGCCGGTCGGCCAGGCTCCACAGCGTCGTCCGGCCGTCGCTGTGACCGATGGCCAGGGTCGTTCCGTCCTTGGTGAGCGCCACCGCGTACACCTCGGTTCCGGGATCCTCGATCTTGGACAGGAACGCGGGCTCGCCGGGGCGGGTCATGTCGAGCAGCGTCACCGACTTGTCGGCGCCGAGCACGGCCAGGGTGCGGCCGTCCTCGCTCAGGGTGATCCCGTCGACCTTGCTGTTCCGCAGCGGCCAGGGGGTGCCGCGGACGGGGCCGGCCGAACCGGACAGGTGCCACGGCACGGCTGTCCCGTCCCGGCCCGCCGCGATCAGGGTGCCGCTGTCCGGCGTGAAGGCCAGACCGACGATTCTTGCGGGTACGGGACCAGGCGCCGTGGTCGCCTCCGGCGCGAACCGGCCCCTGATCGCCCACAACGTCGCCGTCTCGCGGAAGCCGGCGGTGGTCAGCGTCCGCGAGTCCGGACCGAAGGCCATCGACGTCACCGGGCCACCCCGGACGGCCAGGACGGCGATCTTCATGGACAGCCACGGCCAGCTGCCGCCCTCGACGCCGTACACCTCGGCGGTCCCGTCGGTGTCACCGAGGGCCAGCATGGTCCCGTCGGGGCTGAACGCCATCGACCGGAAATGGCCGTCGCCGACGCCCACGTTCATGTAGCTGCCGTTCACCGGCTTGGCCGGGTTGCTCAGATCCCAGAGCCACACGGCGTCGTCCGCCCCCTCGACGGCCACCATCGGCTGCTTCGGGTTGACCTCGATCGCGGCGTCGCCGGACGTCTTGTCGCCGTACAACAGGTGCAGCGCGGCGCCCCGCACCGGCTTGGCCGGGTCGGCCAGGTTCCACACGACGACCTCGGCGCCGCTGGTGACCCCGATCCGTCCGTCCGAGCTGAACTTCAGCGGGTACGCGGCCGGCAGCGTCGCGAGCTGGGCCGGGGCCGCGCTCACGTCCCACAGGACGGTGTTCTTGTCCCGGTTGCTCGTCGCGACGGTGTGCCCGTCCGGGCTGAACGTCACGGCCATGATCCCGGCGGCGTCGGTCAGCGTGGCCAGCTTCTCGGGGCGCGCCGGTTCGGCCACGTTCCACAGCACCGCGTCGGAAATTCCGTCGAAGACCGCGAGGGTACGCCCGTCCGGGCCGGCCGCCAGCGTCTTGTCCTCGCCCCCGGCCCTCGTGTCCTCCGGCAGCGTGGCCAGGCGGGCCGGCTTCGTGGGGTCGGCCGTGTTCCAGAGCGACACCTTCCCGTCCGTGCCGACCGCGGCGACCACCTGGCCCGCGCCCGGCGCGACAGCGGTCACGCCGGCCAGGGCGCCGGCGTAGCGCGTCGACATGACCAGGTGGCTGAGCTGCTCGTTGGTCTCCGCGGTGGGGTGCACGCCCTGCGCGGCGGCCGCGAGCCGGAGGGCCTTCCTCGGATCATCCGCGATCATCGCGCGGGCCCGGCCGACCAGCCGCTGATTGATCACGATGCGCTGCTGAAGCGCCGCGGCCTCCCGCTGGCGGCGGGCCTCCGCGGTCGCCTCCCGGGCCTCCTCCGCCGCCTCGCGGGCCAGCTTCTCCTGCCGCCGGCGCTCCTGGTCGGCCTGCTGGGCCAGCTCACGGTGGTGCTCGGCGATCCGCTCCTGCGCCGTCGCCCGCGCCTTGGCCTGGTTGGCCAGCTCCTGCTGCTGCCGGGCATTCGCCTGCTGCTGCTTCGCGTCGGCCTTCTGCCGCTCGGTCTCCCGGGTGGCGTCCTGGGCCAGCGCCCGCTGCCGTCCCGCGTTGGCCTTCTGCCGATCGGCGTCGGCCTGGTGCCGCGCCGCGTTGGCCTGCTCGCGGCGCGCCTCGGCGGCGGCGTCCTGGGCCAGCGCCTGCTCCTGGCCGGCGAGCACCTTCTGCCGGCGGGTCTCGTCGGCCGCGGCCTTCGCCCGGCCTTCCAGCAGCACGGCGTTCTCCTGCTGCCGCCGCGACTCCTCCGTCGCACGCTCCGCGGTGCTGCGCTGCTCGGACGCCACCTGCTGCTGCTGACGCGCCTCCGACGCCGCCTCACTGGCCTTGCCGGCGTTACGCACGGCGATGACCCCGGTCAGGGACGCGACCAACGTCAACAGCACCAGCGTCGCCGCCGCCACGGC
Source organism: Actinoplanes sp. NPDC051470 (assembly GCF_040682035.1). NCBI lineage: Bacteria > Bacillati > Actinomycetota > Actinomycetes > Micromonosporales > Micromonosporaceae > Actinoplanes > Actinoplanes sp. NPDC051470. The sequence goes on along the minus strand of NZ_JBFBAA010000007.1, from coordinate 45,156 downwards.
CGACAGCCGCCGGGCCCGCCGATGCTGCCGTACGTCCTCGCCTTCGAGATCGTCCTTGCTGACCCCATGCATGGGCGCCGCGAGCTGGGCGATCGCATCCCGGAACCGGACGTGCTGAAGGCTGAGGTGCAGGTCGTCCCGGGCCCACCGCAGGTCCAGATACAGCGGCTCCTCGGCGAACACCCCCCGCAACGCGTCCGGCACCGCCGTGGAGTCCAAGGTGAAATCCCGGCGTACGGAATCCCAGCGCCATTCACCGTCGGTCACCACCGGCAGGATCAGGTCCGGCGACTTGGTGGCCACCCAGTGCTCGATCTCCCGATTCACCCAGGGCGAGGCGGCCGCCTCCGGGGAGGCGAGCAGCACGAAGTGCCGGGAGCCGTCCATCGCCTCCTGAATGGAACTCCACAGCTTGGGCGTGACCGCCAGCCCCGTCTGATCCCGGAAGATCCACAACGCCCGCCGCCGATGCCAGGGCTTCGCCAACCGGTGCAGACCTCGCTGAACGGCCGGTGCGAGCCGCCCGTCGGCGGCATGACTGTAGGAGATGAACCCATCGAACGGCATAACGGTCCCCGTGCTCGGTGTTGTCGGCGCGGTGGCCGATTCTCCACGTCACCGGCCTGCGGGTAAAGCGACCGAGCCCCCGCCGGACACGCCGTTGCGGCAGCACTGCGCCACGTGATTTGATCTACATGGCCGGGCATCTCCCCCCGTGGATGCCCGGCCATCTCCATGCCCGGCCCCGGCGTGCTATTCGTGACGGCCCGCGGCCGGTCCGAGACGGATGGCCGAGATCAGGAAGAACACCCCACCGAGGACCGCGTATCCCGTGAGGTTGATCAGCGACGGGTCGTCCTGGCCGGCCGAGGCGATGAAGGATGCGCCGGCCAGGACGGAGATCCCGCCGCTGAGGATCATCGGCCACTGCCCGCCGAGCCGGCGCCGTCGCAGGGCGACCACCAGTTGCACCGCCCCGGCCAGCACAGCCCACGCACCCCACACCCGCAACACCGCCGGGATGCCGGACGCGGCCGCGACAGCCAGCCCGACCGCCGCGAGCGCACTGAACACCACGTTCAGCACCAGCTCGCGGGTCCGCGACGACCGGGCGTCCACGACCGCCGCACCCACGTCGAACAGCGGATAGAGCACCAGCAGCACACCTGCGGCGACACCCAGGTCGGAACCGGTCAGGGCCAGCAGGCCGGCCCAGACGGCAGCAAAGCCGAAGCGTACGAAATAGAGCCGGCGCAGCGCGGGCGCGGTGCCCGACGGCCGGGTTTCCGCGGCGGTGGTCATCGGGTTCCCCGATCGGCCCGCTCGATCAGGCGGGTGTGCGGGTTGCTCGAGATCGGGGACCGGCGGGACGACGGACGAAACATGTTTTCCTCCACGGAGAGAACGAGGTCGCGGGAGGAAGTCTGGATCGGCCCGGGCCGGGGCACGTACTTCGAACGAAGTAGTTTCACCATCCGCCGCGGTCGAGGTGGGCCGGTCTACATCATTCGGTGTACACGGCCGCCGACCGGATGAACGATGATCAGGTCATGGTCACGGTGCAGAACCATCACGCCGGGCTCGCGGCGCCCCTGTGGATCCGCCGCCCCGAGGTGGTGCACCAGGTCGCCTACTCCGTGGCCGGGCTGGTCCTCACCGGTCAGATCGTGGCCGTGGTCGTGGGGGGATCGGGCTGGCCGACCGCCCTGGCCGTCCTGCTCGCCGGTGGCGGTATCGCCCTCTCGTGGGGGAAGCCGTGGGCGGGACTGGTCGTGACGAGCGCCGCGTCCTTCGCCGTCACCGCCGTGGGCCAGGACCCGCTGTCGGTGTGGATGATGGCCGTGTTCGTGCTGTTCTCGGTCACCTTCCGGGGCAGACAGCCGGTGGTCGCCACCCTCGTCGTGGCGGTGTTCTTCCTGGGCACGCTCATCACCTTCGGAGGCTTCCGCGGCGGCATGATCGTCGGGGCCGCCGCCCTGTTCTCGGCCATCGCTGGCGGGGCGACCGGGGTCGCCCTGCGCCTGCACCGGGACCACTGGTGGGCCTTGGAGGAACGGGCCGAGAACGCCATCGCCACCCGTGAGATCGAAGCCACCCGGCGGGTGACCGAAGAACGGCTGCGCATCGCCCGGGACCTGCACGACGTCATCGGCCACCAGGTCGCCATGCTGAGCATGCATCTCGGTGCGGCCGAGATCGGGCTGCCCGACGACGCCCGATCGTCCCGGCAGGCCCTCGTCGCGGCGAGATCCTGCGCCCGTACCGTCGTCCTCGAGTCACAGCGGATCCTCGCGCTGCTGCGGCGCGGAGACGACACCTCCGACGACGAGGCGCTCCGGCCGACCCCGGCCCTCAGCGGCCTGCCGGGGCTCATCGCCTCGTTCGAGAGCATCGGTCTCGACGTCGAGCCCTCCATCGACCTGCCCGCCGGTTTCGTGGAGCCCAGCGTCGGGGTGACGGTCTACCGGGTCGTGCAGGAAGCCCTGACGAACGCCTACCGGCATGGAGAGGGAACGACAACGGTGGACGTACGCGAACACGACAGCAGGGTCCACGTCACCGTGGAGAACCGCATCGGTGCGGCATCCCGCGGCAGCGGGCTCGGACTCGTCGGGATGCGCGAACGCGTCGAGGCCTCCCACGGCAGGCTGACCATCGGCAGCGACGGCGGGCGGTTCCGGGTCAGCGCGGAGTTCAGCCCGCGCGGAGACGTCGTCTGATGACCCGGATCCTGATCGTCGACGACCAGGACGACATCCGGGCCGGCATCCGGGCGATGCTCCAGCTCGACCCCGGCCTGGTGGTGGTGGCTGACCTTTCCGACGGCCTCCAGGTCCTCCCGTTCCTGCGTGATCATCCCGTTGACCTGGTGCTGATGGACATCCGCATGCCGGGTATCGACGGTGTCGAAGCCACCCGCCGGATCCGCCAGGAACACCCCGCCGAGAAGCTGCGGGTGATCGTGCTGACCACCTTCGACCAGGACGACATCGTCCTCGCCGCCCTGCGCGCGGGCGCCAACGGCTTCCTGAGCAAGACCGTGAGCCCGGCTGAACTCGTCGCCGGAATCACCGAGGTCGTCAGCGGTGGCGGCGCGCTGTCCGCCGCGGCGACCGCCGCCCTCATCGGCCACATGACCGACAGCCCGCCCCCGGCGATCGACAAGGAACTGCGGCGCCGCTTCGACGCCCTGACACCCCGGGAGCGGGACGTGATCGTCCTCGTGGCCGGCGGCCTCAGCAATGACGAGATCGCGGCCAGGATGGTCGTGTCACCGTTCACGGTCAAGACGCATGCGGTACGGGCCATGACGAAGGTTGGCGCCCGTGACCGGGCCCAGCTGGTCTCGTTCACCTTCCGCGCTGGGCTGTACCCCTGATCGGTCCACAACGGTGCCGGCCGGCGCGACAGGAGCCGCGCCGGCCGGGATGGCGGGTGGTCAGGTCAGCAGACGCCGAGATCTGTCCACGAGGTGGTGCTGGTGCCGGGGCGGACGCCGGTCGAGGTGGCGGCCGCGCGGTACTTGCGCTGGTTCCAGTAGACCTGGGTGTTGACCGAGTAGGTGGTCTTCGGCGACCAGACCGGGCCGGTGCAGGCGTTGCTCGGCGGGGAGCAGGACTGCCACGTCGCGGGACTGGCCGTGTAGTTGACGTTGCGGAACTCGTAGTTCGGCTGCTCGTCGACGAAGCTGAAGGCCGAGCCGGTCAGGTTGGTCCAGGCGCCGCTGTTGATGCGGGCCTTCTGGCCGAGCATCTTGGTCGGGTTGGTGCAGGACACCACGGGCTCGACGGCGCCGCCGTCGGCGAACGTCTCGATGTCGTGGGTGTACATCTCCGGGCCCTCGGCTCGCGGCAGGTCCTGCATCAGGTAGCGGTTGCCGACGCCGTCGTTCATGTTGACGTACAGGCAGATGTACGGACCGCTGGCACTGAACGCCTTGCTGGCGGTGCAGTACTCGTACGTGAACGTGACCTGCTTGCCCACCGGCAGGTTGGAGCCCCAGTTCAGGCAGCGGCCGCCGCTCTCCCACAGGACCGTGCAGTCCGGGTTGTTGCCGGTCTGGCCGTTGTCGTCCCCGTAGTAGTAGACCCACCAGCCGTCGCCGGTGTGGTAGATGCCGCCCTCGATGTTCGAGAACCACTGGCCGACCACGCCGTCGGCGTTGTTGGTGAACGCCGGCACCGTCCAGGAGACCTGCCAGCCGCGCACCGAGGCCAGGTCGGCGTTCGCGTAGTGGGTCCTCAGCGCATAGACGCCCTGGGTGCCCACGGTGCCGGGTGGCGGTGGCGGGTGTGGCACGGCCGAGGCCGGCGCCGCCGGGCCGGCCACGACGGCCACCATGGTCGCCAGAAACATCCCGAAGATCAACGACAATTTCCGTGTACGTGACACAGTGCTCCTCCTGCGGAAGCTGCTCGTTGGCAGCCGGTCAAGCGGCAGCACACCCCCGTGCTGAACCGCGGGCACACGCCATCGCGCGCCCTGGACGGCAGTAATCAGTCATTCCCCCGTGTGGCCAAGAAAGATGTCCATCGATCCGGCTCGGTCAGCCTATAGCGGCAAGGTCCATCCGCGACACCCCGTCCCATCGAGATGCCTCGATATAAAGGGATGGCGGTCGGTCAGACTGGGGGGATGACGACCGAATACCTCAGGCGCTGCCTCGACCTCGCCGCCCAGGCCCTTGCCGAGGACGACGACCCGTTCGGGTCGGTGCTGGTCGGGCCGGACGGCGACGTGCTGGCCGAGGACCGTAACCGGGAGACCAGCTCGGCCGACCCGACCGCCCACCCCGAGCTGGTCCTGGCCCAGTGGGCGGCCAAGCACCTGCCGCCCGACGCCCGCGCCGCCTCGACCGTCTACACCTCGGGGGAGCATTGCCCGATGTGCGCCGCGGCCCACGCGTGGGTCGGTCTCGGCCCGATCGTGTACGCCGCGTCCAGCGCCCAGCTCGCCGGTTGGCGGGCCGGCTGGGGCCTGCCTCCGTCGCCGGTCACGACCTTCCCGATCACCGCCGTGGCGCCGGGGATCGTCACCACCGGCCCGGTGCCGCCGTTCGACGACGAGGTGCGCCAGCTGCACGAACGCCGCGCCCGGTCGCGCTGACAAGAGCCTCGATATCATCGCCGGATGAACTCGTTCACGGGCGGTCCGGACGCGATCGACGAGATCGAACGGACCGCCCGCGAGTGGGTCGCCGCCGAGCAGCTGCGTGACCTGGTGGCGATCTTCGAAGGTCAGATTCCACCCTCGGGTACGCGTGAAGCGCTCGCGTGGCTGGACGAGTTCTCGGCGCGCGAGTGGGACTTCCGGGGTGGTCGGGAACGGTCAGCGATGAGGCTGCGCGACTTCGAGCCCGGGGTCGCCGCCACGATCACCCGGTCGCTGCGGGGCCTCGGGCTGACCGGCCGCTCGACGCCGGCCCGCGACCGCTACGACCGGATGCTCATCCTCGGCGGCGGCGCCCCGGCCTGCTTCTGCCGCCCGGCTTTCGCCTCGGCCCTGATCGCCGGCGGCCTCGAGGTCGGCGGCGTCGCGGCGCTCGGCAGCGACCGCCCGTTGCGCCAGGTGGAGCGGCAGTTCCTGGCCGCCGCCGGCGCCGCCGGCCGCACCGAGGCCGAGGCGATCGAGGCGGGCGCCCGGGCCGCCTTCGGAACGGCCGGCGCCGAGGTCATCTGCGCCGGCCGCGGCGAGCCGGCCACCAGGGCCAACACGGCCGACACCTACGACGCCTGGCGGGCCGCCGACCCGGGCGGCCACGAGACCATCCTGATCGTGACGACCGACATCTACGTCCCGTTTCAGCACCTCGACGCCGTACGCAAACTGGGTCTCGCTTCGGCCTGCTCGATCGAGACGATCGGCGTCCCCGCGGGATTCGAACTGCCGAACGGCTACCGCGTGTCGTTCACCCTCGCGCACTACCTGCAAGAGGTCCGTTCCGCCATCCGCTCCCTGCGCCGCCTGCTCGCCGCGGTGGACGGCGACGGCACGATCGCTGACTCCCGGTGAGCCCGCCCGTCACCCTGGCGCTGGTGCACAGTCCGCTGGTCGGGCCGCTGACCTGGCGCGCGGTGGCGGCCGAGCTGTCCGGCGAGTTCGGCGTGGTCGTTCCGTCGGCGGCCGGCGCCACCCAGCGGGAGATCGCCGAGGCGGTCGCCGCGTCCCTCGACGTGGACGGGCCGGTGATCCTGATCGGACACAGCGGCGCCGGTCGGTTGCTGCCGCGCATCGCCCGGGCGGTCCGGTCGCCGGTCGCGGGCCTCATCTACGCCGACTCGGCGCTGCCGGAACCGGGTCGCTCCTGGATGGACACCGCGCCGCCCGAGCGGGCCCGGCACCTGCGCGGCCTGGCCGAGGACGGGATGTTGCCGCCGTGGCACGAATGGTTCCCGCCCGAGGTGCTCGCGGAGACGGTGCCCGACCCCGGGGTGCGGTCCGCCTTCGTGCGTGAGATCCCGCGGCTGCCGCTGGGCTACTTCACCGAGCCCGGCTCGCCGGACCGGTGGACCGGACCGGCCGGCTACCTGCTGCTCAGCGAGGACTACCGGGCCAGTGCCGAGCAGGCGCGGCGGGCCGGGCTGCCGGTGGCCGAGGTGGTCAGCCACCACCTGGCCATGCTGACCGACCCGGTCGCGGTCGGCGCCGGCCTGCGCGAGCTGGTCGCGAGGTGGTAGACGAGGTCAGGCGACCGGGGTGGTCTGAAGGGCGTCGGCGAGGGCCTGGGCGTTCTTCCTGTCCGAGCGCGGGAAGGTGAGCGAGAGGCCGTCGCCCTGGTCGCCGAAGGCCAGGCGGAGCAGGCTCATGAAGCCCATCTGCACCTCGACCAGGCGGACCTGGTCGCGGGGGATCTCGCCGAGGATCTTCTTGCCGGGGCCGCCGAGGAAGGTCTGCGGCAGGAAGAACACCCGGCGGTCGGTGACCACCGGGAACTGCTTCGCGCCCGCGGTCGCCAGGTGGGCGCCGATCGCGCCGCCGGCCTCGAGCAGCAGGCCCTGCTTGAGGGCCGTGCCCATCCGGCCGGCCGAGAACTTACCGACCATCGCCCGGGCCGCGGCCAGCGGCGTCTCGCCGGGCTGGAGGTGGGGGGCGACGATCTCGAACGCGCGGTTCTGCAGCTTCAGATTCACGTCCACGGAGGATAGGGCACGCTCGAGCCTAGATCTTCTCCGGCTCGCGGTGTTCGGACAGCAGACGGCTGAAGGAGTTGTGGAAGATCTGCAGGCCGGAGAGGCCGGGCATGGCGCTCAGGCTGGCGTCGAGGCGGCGGGCCTCGGCCACGCCGGCCTCGCCGCTCATCAGCTGGTTGAAGACGAAGACGACCTCCTCGCGCGGCTGGATCGAGGAGCCGACCGGCTGCCAGACCTTGTCGAGCAGGAACCGGGTGATGATCTGGGCCTTGCGGCTCGCGGCCAGGCGCTTGCGGGCCTGCGACACGTAGAACGCGACGTGCTTGCTCTCCTGCTGTGCGATGCGGCGCAGCAGTTCGGCCAGCACCGGGTCGGATTCGAGAGCGGCCATTCTCTTGTACGCCGAGACGGCCGTGTATTCGTTGGCCGCGCCCCAGGACATGTGCACGGCGATGAAGTCCTTGCCGACCAGGCGGCTCAGCGCCGACTGCCCGGCCGGGTCGAGGTAGTCGCGCCAGCCGAACTTCAGCCGGTTGGCGCGCAGCTGGTCGAAGCCGATCTCGATGCCGTGCATGCGGAGCACCGTGGCGAGCGCCTCGCCGTGCCAGAACTCCTCGCGGTTCCACGTCACCATGAACCGCGCGACGTCGTCGTCGGTGTGTGACGGCGTGGTCAGCAGGTCACGGGTGTAGCAGATGGTGTGGTACTCGACGTCGGTCATGTAGCGCAGGGTGCGCAACGTGTCCGCTGGGAGCGGGTGGTCGCGGAAGTGGTCGAGGTCGAGGTCGTCCCATCGCACGGCGCGGGATCCGGCCGCGTACTCGTCGATGTCGAAGGCCATGTCGAGACGCTACCTAACTATCGTTTCCGAAGTCTTGCGGCAATTTTCGCGCCGATCCGTTCGGTCAGTCCGGCGATCGCCGCGACCTTCCGGCCGATCGCCTCGGCCCGGGCCCGGCCGGCCGCCGCCCCGAAGACGGCCTCGTGGAACCGGTGCCGGTCGGCGAAGGCCCGCCGCAGCGAGCCGATCGGCCAGACCGTGCGCTGCAACTCGCCCCGGGCCAGCCGCTGCGCGCGTTCCGACGTGGTGAGCCGCAGGTGGGCCTCGGCGGCGAAGAACTCCTCGTGCCGGCGCTTGATCGAGGCGATGCGGTCGATCACCTTGCGCAGGGCGCCGTTGCCGGCTCGTTCGGCCAGGGTCTGGTACGCCGCGCCGAGCACCCACTCGTCGATCAGCCCGGCCGCCATGTGGGCCCCGACGATCGCGTCCCGCTGACCGATGGCGAGCATGGTCCGCCACAGCGGGCCCCGCCACGCCCGCCGTTCACCCCACCGCTTGCGGGCCTCGCCCTCGGCCGCCGCCCGGGCCCGCGGGTCGCCGTGCGCCTCGAGCACCGCGTCGAGCGCGTCGGCGATCCAGGACCGTTCGTAGGCCCAGGTCACCAGGAACGCGGTCACCCGGGCGTCCTTGTGGGTGGCGGTCATCAGCACGTCACGCAGGTGTTCCATGGTGGCGCCCTCGACCCGGCCGAGGAACCGCACCAGGTCACGGTCGTCGGGGGCGAGCGGCTCCGCCTCGAACGGCGCCAGGTCCAGCTCGTCCCGGAACCGGCCCTGCGCGGTCCTGGTGAACGCGCGGACGTCGAACTGCGTTCGCTCCTGCACCTCAGTCACTGCCGGTCGCCTCCCTCCGGGCCTGGTCGAGCACCTCCGCGACGGGCCGGCCGGTCGCCGTCGCGGTGGTCAGTGCATCGTCGTACTCCGGCTGCACGGTGACCAGGTCGGGGCCCAGCCAGCCTCGCTTGACCCCGATCGGATGCCCCCCGACTGTGACCTTGACCTCGTCGCGGCGCAGGTGCAACCGGCGTACACCGTGGATTCGGAGTCCTAGCGTCGTCGTATGGGTGAAGATCAGGCGGCAGGCCAGGTCGACCCGGGACGCCTCGGCCAGCACGGTCAGCACCTGGCCGGGCCGGCCCTTGCGCATCAGCACCGGCGTACACCAGGCGTCGGCCGCGCCCACCGAACGCAACCGTTCCAGCAGATCAGGCCAGATCCGGGGGTCGAGGTCATCGATGGTGGCCTCGATCTGACACAGCTCTGTCGCCGACCAGTCGCTCGCGGTGGCCCCGGCCGGAGAACTCGCGGTGGCTCCGGCCTGGGAACTGGCGGCAGCTCCGGTTTGCGAAGGAGCGCCGAGCAGGACCCGGAGCACGTTCGGGTGCGTGTCCGGGTCGCGGGTGCCGGCGCCGATGCCGACCGCCCGGGTGGTCATGGCCGGCGGCGGGCCCCAGGCGGTGGCCAGCGCGACCAGCAGCGCGGCGCCGGTCGGGGTGCACAGCTCCATGGTCGCCGGATGGGCGGCCATCGGGGCCTCGGCGGCGGTCAGGATCTCGAGCACGGCCGGGGCGGGCAGCGGCATCCGGCCGTGGGCGGCGCGGGCCGTCCCGGAGCCGGCCGCGATCGGCCCGACCACCCGTCGGGCGCCCGGCGCGAGCAGGCCGAGGTCATGCAGCGCGAGGGAGCAGCCGACCACGTCGGCGATCGCGTCGAGCGCGCCCACCTCGTGGAAGTGCACCTGGTCGATCGCGATGCCGTGGACCCGGGCCTCGGCCTCGGCCAACCGGGTGAAGGCGGCCGCCGCGAGGTCGTGGACGGGGGCCGGCAGCCCGGCCGCGCCGATGATCGCGAGCAGGTCGGGCAGGCCACGGTGAGTGACCGTCTCGGGAGCATCGACGTCGGCTTTGGTGGCGCGGAAGCCGTGCCGGCGTACCTCGGTGGCCTGAAGCCCGATCGGCTCCACCCGCAGCGCGCGGAGGCCGGCCGTGACCACTGAAGCGCTCGCGCCCGCGTCGAGCAGCGCGCCGAGCAGCATGTCGCCGGCCGCGCCGTTCGACGGGTCGACCCAGAGGACGGAGGAGCTCATGTTCCGATCCGGCGGGCGATGCGGGCCGCGGCGACGCCCGCGCCGAAGCCGTTGTCCACGTTCACGGTGACGATGCCGGGGGCGCAGCTGTTGATCATGGCCAGCCAGGCGGTCACGCCGTCCAGGTTCCAGCCGTAGCCGACGCTGGTCGGCACCGCGATCAGCGTGGTGCCGGTCAGGCCGCCGAGCACCGAGGGCAGCGCCGCCTCCATGCCGGCCACCGCGACGACCACGTCGGCCGCGTCGATCCGGTCGCGCTCGGCCAGCAGCCGGTGCAGCCCGGCGACGCCGACGTCGACCACCATGTCGGGCGTGGAGCCGAAGACCCGTACGGTCGCGGCGCACTCGGACATCACGGGCAGATCGCCCGTGCCGGCGCCGACCACCGCGACCACCCCGGTCGGCGTGGGCAGCGGGCCCAGCGTCGCCGTGCGGGCCACCTCGTCGATCTCGGCCTCGGGCAGCTCGGCCCGGCACCGCTCGATCGCCTCGGCCGACAGCCGGGTGGCGAGCACCGCCCGGCCGGGGTGCGCGCGATGGAGCCCGGCCAGCGCGCCGGCGATCTGCTCGGGCGTCTTGCCGGTCCCGAACACCACCTCCGGGTCACCGGTCCGGGCCGCCCGATCGACATCGAGCCGGGCGTAACCGAGATCATCAACGCGTGACCGGGACACCCCCTGGTGGTTAGCTTGAGCCATCGCTCCCCGTCTCGATAGGAGTTGCACCGTGGTCGTCACGCCCGCCCTGGGCAAGATGCTCGACGACATCGCCGGGTACGGCCGCACGCTGGTTGCTTTCTCCGGCGGCGTCGACTCTAGTGTCGTGGTCGCCGCCGCCGCCCGTGCTCTCGGCGGCGAGCGGGTGATCGCCGTCACCGCCGTGTCACCGGCTGTGCCCGCGGCCGAGGTCGCCTTCGCCGATGAGTTCTGTGCGGGGCTCGGTGTCGAGCACCGCATGGTCGAGACCGACGAGATGGCGGTGGCCGGTTACCGGGAGAACGGTCCGACCCGCTGCTACTTCTGCAAGAGCACGCTCCTCGACGCGGCGGCCGCGCTGGCCCGGGAGGAACATTTCGACAGCGTCGCGGTCGGCACCAACGCCTCCGACCTGGCGGCCGGTTTCCGTCCCGGCATCCGGGCGGCGGCCGAGCGCGGTGCGCGTACTCCGCTGGCGGACGCTGGTCTGGACAAGGCCGCGGTGCGGGAGATCGCCCGGTCCTGGTCTCTCAACACGTGGGACAAGCCTGCCGCTGCATGCCTGTCCAGCCGGATCGCCTACGGTTTGTCCATCACTCCCGCCCGGCTGAACCGGGTCGAGCGGGCCGAACGCGAGTTGCGCCGCGTCCTTACCCCGCACGGGGTACGAGACCTGCGCGTGCGTGATCTTGGCGATAGCGTGCGGGTCGAGGTTGATGCGAGGCTGGTCGGCCAGGCGCGAGGTGACGAGGAGGTACGGCGGACCGTCGAGCAGGCGGGCTTCGACGGCACACCAATGGCGGTGGAGCCGTTCCGCTCCGGATCGATGAACGAGATGCTGGCCGACCCCGAGCGATGGCGCGACGCCTGACTCGTGAAGTCTGTCGATCTCGTCGCGCGATGTGAGCTCAGGCATCGGGTAACGTAATCGTCATTGCCGATGATCAACGTCTAAGCAGGCCTTTTCGGTAAGGTGGACATTGGGGAAGATCGATCAGGCCGAGGGGCATGAGCAGGCCGGACACCTGCTCCTGACGGGGGCGACAGGCTTCCTCGGCCAGGCGGTGCTGGAGCGCGTCCTGGCCAGCTATCCACGGCTGCGCGTCACGCTCCTGGTGCGCGGCCGCACAGGCACGACCGCGCAGGAACGCGTCGACCGGCTGCTCCGCCAGCCGGTCTTCAAGTCCTGGCGTGACCGGGTCGGCGCTGAGGCGGCGGCCGCTGAGGTCGCGGCCAGGGTCAGCGTGCTCGACGCCGACCTCGGCAACAAGGACCTGACCCTGCCCGACGACCTGACCGCGCTGGTGCACGGCGCGTCCACGGTCTCCTTCGACCCGCCCGTCGACGAGGCGTTCCGCACCAACGTGCAGGGCGTCCGCGACCTGTACGAAGCGGTGCTGCGCTCCGGCGGAAATCCGCATGTCGTGCACGTCTCGACCGCGTACGTCAATGGCGTGCACCACGGCCCGGTTCCCGAGCTGTCGCTGAAACACGACGTCGACTGGAAGGCCGAGCTGGCCGCGGCCGAGGCGGCCCGGGCGTTCAGCGAGGCCGACTCGCGCCGCCCGGCCGTGCTGCGTGGCCTGTTCGCCGAGGCCAAGAAGGTGCACGGCAAGTCCGGCCCGCGCTCGACGGCGGTCGCGGCCGAGGCCCGTCGCCACGAGTGGGTCGAGAAGCAGCTGGTCGAACATGGCCGGCTGCGGGCCAAGGTGGCCGGCTGGCACGACGTCTACACGTTCACCAAGGCGCTGGGCGAGCGGGTGGCCGAGACCCTGCTGACCGGCAAGCGGCCGCTGACCGTGGTCCGGCCGGCGATCGTGGAGAGCGCGCTGCGCTACCCGTACCCGGGCTGGATCCAGGGTTTCAAGATGGCCGAGCCGCTGATCCTGGCCTATGGCCGCGGCCAGCTCTCGGAGTTCCCCGGCCGCCCGGACGGCATCCTCGACGTGATCCCGGTCGACATGGTGGTCAGCGCGGTGCTCGCCGCGGCGATGCGTCCGTCCGAGCCCGATGATCCCCACTACCTGCACGTGAGCTCGGGCGACCGCAACCCGCTCACGTTCCGCGAGATGTACGAGCACCTGCACCGGTACTTCACCGAGAACCCGATGACCGACGGCTCCTACGGTCACGTGATCCCGCCGACCTGGGAGTTCCCCGGTTTCTCCCGGGCCGACCGGATGCTGCGGACCGGCGAGAAGCTGCTCGACCTGGCCCAGGACGCCCTGCTCCGGGCCGGGCACAGCAGCCGCGCCCGGCGCTGGCAGGACGACCTGACCACCACCCGGGAAGAGACCGACGCGCTGCGCCGGCTCGCCGACCTGTACGGCGACTACGTGCAGAACGAGGCCGTCTACCGCACCGACAAGCTGCTGGCCCTGCACCACAGCCTGACGCCCGAGGAGGCCGCGCCGGGTGGCTTCGACCCGGCCGACATCGACTGGGGCGTCTACCTGCGGGAGATCCACTTCCCGGCGGTCACCGGCAGCCGTCGCGGCCCGGACCGGCGCCGGTCCCGCAGCCGCGGCCCGAAGGACGTCAACCCGACCGGTGACAACCGCACGGTCGCCGTCTTCGACCTCGAGGGCACGATCGTCAGTTCCAACCTGATCGAGACGTACCTGATGGCGAAGCTCAACGAGCTGCCGCGGGGCGAGTGGGCCGGCGAGCTGGTCGACCTGCTCCGCAAGATGCCGCGCTACCTGAGCGCCGAGCGCAACGACCGGGGCGAGTTCATCCGCACCTTCATGCGCCGCTGGGAGGGCTTCGAGGAGGCCGAGCTGCGCAAGGTGGTCGCCGACAAGGTGGGCGACGCGCTGCTGCGCCGGGCCCACCCCCAGGCGATCCGGCGGATCCGTCAGCACCGCCGGGCCGGGCACCGCACGGTGCTCATCACCGGCACGCTGGACGTGCTGGTCGAGCCGATCTCGCCGCTCTTCGACGAGACGGTGACCTGCCGGCTGCATGTCCGCGACGGCATCTGCACCGGCTTCCTCGACCGGCCACCGCTGGTCGGCGAGGCGCGGGCGGCCTGGCTGGTGCAGTACGCCGAGACCGCCGATCTGGACCTGGCGTCGTCGTACGCGTACGGGGACAGTTATTCCGACCGGCCGCTGCTGGAAGCGGTCGGCAACCCGGTCGCGGTCAACCCCGATCCGCGCCTCTACCGGCACGCCACCCGCAAGCGCTGGGCGGTCGCCGACTGGACGGCACACACGATGAGCGCGGTCGACTCGATGGTGGAGACGGTCTGGTGAAGCAACAAGCGCTGGAATACCACCGCTCGCCGGGCCGCTACTTCGCGGGGCGGATGGCCACCGGCACCCGGCTGGGCGGCCGGCTGTCGGGCACGGTGGCGGCCAAGGTGGCGCCGCTCAAGCACGTGCAGCGGCCCGACCCGGTGCTGCCCGGCGCCGGCTGGACGCGGGTGCGCCCGCTGCTGTCCGGCATCTGCGGCTCCGACCTCGGGCTGCTGACCGGCCGCAACTCGCCGTACCTCTCGCCCCTGATCTCGACGCCCTTCGTCCCGGGCCACGAGGTCGTCGGCGAGACCCTGGACGACCTGGACGGCCTGCCCAAGGGCACCCGGGTGGTGCTCGACCCGGTGCTCGGCTGCGTGCCGCGCGGGCTCGAGCCCTGCCCGAACTGCGCGATGGGCCAGCACAGCCGCTGTGACAACATCACCACCGGCAAGCTGACCCCCGGCATCCAGACCGGGTTCTGCGAGGACACCGGTGGCGGCTGGAGCCGGCAACTGGTGGCCCACCGCACCCAGCTGCACGCCGTGCCGGACGGGCTCAGCGACGAGATCGCCGTGCTGGTCGAACCGCTGGCCTGCGCGATCCACGCGGTCAAGCGGGCCGACGTGCCGTCCGACTCGACCGTGCTGGTCATCGGCGCGGGCACGGTCGGCCTGCTCACCGTGCTGGCGCTGCGCGCGTTCACCAAGGCCGGGCCGATCATGGTGATCGCCCGGCACCCGCGGCAGCGTGACCGGGCCCGTGAGCTGGGCGCCACCGAGGTGATCGGCTCCGACCGGGCGCTGCGGGCGCTGCGCCGCAAGACCGGCGGCTTCGTCCTGAAGCCCGAGCTGGGCGAAGAGTTCCTGCTCGGCGGGGCCGACGTCGCGTTCGACTGCACCTCCGGCTCCGGCCTGACCACGGCGACCCGCGCGGTCAAGGCCGGCGGCACGGTCGTGATGGCCGGGATGCCGAACGAGAACGCCGACCTCACCCCGGTCTGGCTCCGCGAGCTGAGCATCGTCGGCGGGTACGCGTCCGGGGGAGAAGACTTCCCGGACGCGATCGGCCTGGCGCAGGACGCGCCGCTGGCCGGCTACGTCGACGCGGTTTACTCACTACGTCGCTGGACCGAAGCGGTTCAGCATGCAACATCAGCCGGACGGCTGGGTTCCACGAAGGTCGTCTTCAACCCGAGACTGGACTAGGACCTGTCTCAAATTCATTCCCTGTAATAACGCCCCGAACGCGAATTTGAGACAGGTCCTGAGCGACCATGACCATGGAAATGGAAGAGGGAGACCGATGAGCCGGCCCGGGTTCGTGCTCGAGGTGGACGAGCGGACGCCCGCACTGCTGATGCACGAGGGCGAGGGTTTCCGCCTCGAGAAGCTGCCCCTGGGCAGCCGTGTGATCTATCCGCCGGAGTCGCTGCCCGGCATCCGCGACGTGGACGAGGCGATCCGGCAGGCGCTGGCCGCGCCGATCGGCCGCCCGCCGCTGGAGGAGCTGCTGTACGCCGGCATGCGCCTCACGATCGTGTTCGACGATCTCTCCATCCCGCTGCCGCCGATGCAGACACCGGACGTCCGGCAGCGGATCATCGAGCAGGTGCTCGAGCTGGCCGCCGGCAAGGGCGTGGACGACGTCGAGCTGATCGCCGGCAACGCCCTGCATCGGCGGATGACCCCGGCCGAGCTCAAGCGCACCGTCGGCGACCGGGTCTACCGTTCGTTCTTCCCGGACCACCTGAAGAACCACGACGCCGAAGACCGCGAGAACCTGCTCGAGATCGGGCACACCCGGCACGGCGAGGTGGTCGAGATCAACCGCCGGGCGGCGGAGAGCGACCTCATCGTGTACGTGAACGTGAACCTCACGGCGATGAGTGGCGGCCCCAAGTCGGTGTCCGTGGGGCTGGCCTCGTACCGCAGCCTCAAGCACCACCACAACGTGCACACGCTGCGTAACTCGAAGTCGTTCAACGACCCGCCGAACAGCGCGATGCACCACTCGTACAACCGCATGGCCGAACTGCTCGCGTCGAACGTCAACATCTTCCAGATCGAGACGACGGTCAACAACAACCTGTTCCCGAAGCAGCTCGACTTCCTGAACAAGCGGGAATGGGAGTGGAACCTCAAGGACCAGGCCTCGTTCCTGGCCGTCAAGCGGGCCAACGACCTGGTGCCGCCGGCCAAGCGCCGGCAGATCTGGCACAAGACCGCGGCGCCGTACGGCATCACCGGGGTGCACGCCGGCGACCCGGCCGAGGTGCACCCGATCACCATGAAGAACGTGCTGCGTCAGCAGCTCACCGAGGTGAACGGGCCGTCCGACATCGGCATCTGGGGCCTGCCCTACATCTGCCCGTACAACGTCAACTCGATCATGAACCCGATCCTGGTGATGAGCCTGAGCCTCGGGTACTTCTTCAACCTCTACCGCAACCAGCCGATCGTCCGGCCGGGCGGGGTGGCGATCATCTACCACCCGGTGCAGAACGAGTTCCACTCGGTGCACCACCCGAGCTACATCGACTTCTTCGAAGAGGTGCTGGCCGAGACCACCGACCCGGTGGCGATCGAGACGAAGTTCGAGGAGCAGTTCGCCACCGACCCGTGGTACATCCACCTGTACCGGAACAGCTACGCCTACCACGGCGTGCACCCGCTCTACATGTGGTACTGGGGCGCACACGCCCTGGAGCACCTGGGTGACGTGATCTTCGTCGGCGGCGACCGGAAGACCACCGCGCGGATGGGCTTCCGCTCGGCGTCCACCCTCAACGACGCGCTGGAGATGGCCCGCGAGCGGGTCGGCAGCAGCCCGACGATCACCTATCAACACACCCCGCCGCTCTCCATGGCGGACGTGCGATGAAGCGGCGGTGGTTCGGCGGGCTGCGCAGCGACTGGCAGCTGCTGCGCCAGTCGAGGGACATTCAAGGACGCGCGCGTACGCCGCGGACCGCGCAGCCCCACGAGATCGTGACCCGGCCCAGCCCGTTCGGCACCAACTGGGCGCGAACCCCCGTGGTGCAGGCGGCCCGGCAGGTGATCCAGACCGGGCTGCTCAAGCCGGTCACCTGGAACACGGTCAAGCCGGATGTCGAGGGGCTGGACCACCTGGACAATCTGGACGGCCCGGTGGTGTTCGTGGCCAACCACAGCAGCCACCTGGACGCCCCGCTGATCATCGGCTCGGTGCCCACCCGGCTGCGCCGCCGGTTGGCCGTCGGCGCGGCGGCCGACTACTTCTTCGACAAGAAGTGGGCCGCCGTCATCACGGCCGTGGTGTTCAACGCGTTCCCGATCGAACGCCGCGGCTCCGACCGCCGCCGCAGCCTGGCGCCACAGCTGCTGGCCGACGGCTGGAGCCTGCTGCTCTTCCCGGAGGGCACCCGCAGCGAGGACGGCTGGATGACGCCGCCCCGCCTCGGCCCGGCCCACCTGTGCGTCCAGCGCCGGGTGCCGATGGTCCCGGTGGTGCTCCGCGGCACGTTCGCGGCCATGCCCCGCGACGTCAACTGGCGGCCCGGTCAACACCGCGTGGTGGTCCGGTACGGCAAGCCGATCCACCCCGAGCCCAACGAGGGCGCCCGCGCGCTGCACGCCCGGATGATGAGCGCGCTCGCCCGGCTCTGGGCCGAGGACGAGCTCGGCTGGTACGGCTCGCTGCGCGCCCAGGCCAAGGGTGAACTGTCCCTGCCGACCGGCCCGCTCGAGATCGCCTCCACCGACTCGGCCCCGGCCGAGGGCCCGCGGGCGGTCGTCCCGAACGGCTCCTGGCGCCGGGTCTGGGAGGCCAGTCGCCCGATGCCGCCGACTAGAAAGAAGAGATGACCGTGGTCCACTCCCGCAGCGACGCGACGGTCACACCCGACGCACGGTAGTAGGGGTCGGCGGCGACCACCGCGTCGGCCGCCGCCCGGTCCGGCACATCCAGCACGATGTACGCCCCGGTCTCGTCGGCGAACGGCCCGGCCGCCTTCACCACGCCCTGCTCATGCAGCCTGGCCAGCACCTCTCGATGGGCCGGCCGCGCGGCCAGCCGTTGCTCGTCGCCCGGTGTGAAACTCAGCTCGATGACCCACATCCGTCCAGACTAGAGCGGTTCGCGTTCGTCGTCCCAGGCGGCCGCGCTGATGCGCCAACCGGCGCCGGTGCGGACCAGTTGGAGGGACTTCATGCCCCGGCCACCGGTCTTGCCGTAGGCGCAGAAGTGGTGGGCGATGTCGCCGTAGAGGTCGGTGTGGCCGTCCTCGGCCCACTCGCGGAAATCGGTGAGCGTGCCGTCGGTCAGCATGCGCTCGCGCGGCGCGATGAAGGACTCCACGCCGTAGATCGTGGGCTCGCCGCCGCAGGTCCGGATGATGATTGCCGCCGGCAGGAACAGGTACCGCAAGGCGGTCATGCGCTCAGTTACGCCGTCCTCGGTCGAGAACGCCGCGAAAAAGACGCGGACGATCTCGGCGATCTCCTCATGGTCGGTGGTCATCAGCGCTCCCGAGGCAGGTGGTCGAGGGGCAGCGGGCCGCGGGTCTTGACCGTACGGATGGCGAAGGTGCTGCGGGCGTTCACCACCGACGGGACGGCCAGGATCTGCTCCAGCAGGATGCGTTCGTAGGCGGCCAGGGACGACGCCGCGACCTCGAGCAGAAGGTCGGCCGGGCCGGAGATGAGGTGGCAGGCGACCACCGACGGGATCGCCATCATCGCCGCCTCGATCGCCTGCGACGTCTGCTGCGAGTGGCCCTGCACCTGGAGCTCGACGAAGATCGTCAGATCCAGCCCGAGCCGGGCCCGGTCGAGTTCGGCCCGGTAGCCGGCGATCACCCCGTCCTGCTCCAGGGCGCGCAGCCGGCGCAGGCACGCCGACGGCGACAGCGACACCGCCTGCGCCAGGTCGATGTTGGCGATCCGGCCGTCGGCCTGCAGCCGGTCGAGGATGGCACGATCTGTCGTATCGAAGGCGATCATCGCAACATTATTGCGCGGTCATGCCTGAGGCCACGCACTTTGCCATCGTGTGCGGCGGCGATCTCGCGATGATTGCGTCATGTCGATCTCCGCCACCAGGGGCGTCGCGCTGTACGTCGGCGCCCTGCTCGGCCCCGGCCTGCTCGTGCTGCCCGGCCTGGCCGCCGCCACCGCCGGCCCCGCGTCGATCCTCGCCTGGGCCGGCCTGCTCGTCCTCTCCGGCCTGGTCGCGGCCGTGTTCGCGATGCTCGGCCCGTCGCCCGGGGGAGTGGCCGGTTACGTGCGGCGCGGTCTCGGCGACCGGGCCGGCCGGGCGGTCGGCTGGTGCTTCCTGGCCGGCATCATCAGCGGCGCGCCCGTGGTGTGCCAGATGGGCGCGGCCTACCTCGGGCTGGGGCCCGCCGGGACGGCACTGGCCGGAGGGCTTCTGCTGCTCGTCGTCCTGGCCCTGACGTCCCGCGGGGTGCACACGTCAACGTCGGTGCAACTCGTGCTGGTCGGCGTACTCATCGTGGTGGTCCTGATCGCGATCGTCGGCGCCGCCCCTTCCATGTCGGCGACGAACTGGACCCCGTTCGCCCCGCACGGCTGGCCCGCGATCGGCGACGCGGCGGTCGTGCTGATGCTCTCCTTCGTCGGCTGGGAGGCGATCGCCCCGCTCACCGACCGCTTCGCCGATCCGCGCCGCCGGCTCCCGCGGGTCATCGCCATCGCCTTCGCGATCACCGCGGTCGTCTACCTGGCGCTGGCCGCCGTGACCATCGGCACGGCCGCGACCACCGACGTTCCCTTCGCCACCCTGCTCGCCTTCCCGCTGGGCGCGGCCGGCCCCGCCGTGGCCGCCGCCGGCGCCGTGGTCCTCACCATCGGCACCGCCAACGCCTACCTGTCCGGCGGCGTGGCGATGGCCGGCGCACGCTGGTTCTTCATCGTGGTGGTCGCGGTCGCGGCGGTCGAGCTCACCTTCTCGGGTCTCGGCCATCTCCCGGTCACCGGCGCCGTCACCGTCGCGACGACCTTCTTCCTGGCCGTCTACCTCGGCTGCATGGCCGCCGCGGTCCGCCTCCTCCGCGGCGTCCGGCGTTGGATCGCGGCAACCGCCGGCGTCGCGGTGGTGGTCGTGCTGTCGTTCGCCGGGTACGCCCTCCTGCCGGCCCTCGCGGTTGTCGCCGCCGCGCTGATCACCCGTTCGGGGAGGTTGCCGGCCCAGGTTTCACCACGTCGGTCATCGCCCCAACTCCCGCGCAGAGTCCCGCGAGGCTGATGCCGGGGCATGGCGAGACGGCTGGATCCGGGGGATCTGCACCGGCCGTCGTCGTGGGCTCGGCACGGGATGGCTCGACCGAGGATGGACGCACGGCGGCGGTCGGTGCCGGCCGGCCGTCACGAACCGGCCTGGCGTCCGTGACCACGCATGACCGGTGCGAGCCGGCCCTCGCGCGAACGGTGAGCGACACCTGGGAGTCGCCGTCCGGGCGCACCCGAGCTCGGGTTCGCGTCCCCCACGAAGCCGACACGGTCAAGCTCCCGGCGCCGGTGAACGTCCAGCTGCAGGACGAGTTGTCGCCCGCGACCACGGTGAGATCCAGAGCGGTCGCGGTGCCGTCGACGTGCAGGAGAACTCGCGCCGACGCAGGACCGAGGTCAGCGGTGACGGCGACCCCGGCCACCGGCCGGCCGCGTGAGCTCACGGTTGTGGGCCGCACATTCGCGGCGCCGGCCATGGTTAGGATTCGGCGCAGTCCGGCATCCCTCGACGCGACCCTGGAAGTCGGCTGCGGACTGGTCGGGGCCGCTGAAGGTGGTGGGCCGGAAGTCCGTCGAACTTCTGGCGCGACTGCCGGTGACGTCGTGCCCTCTCCCGGCCCGGGGCTTTGCGCTGTCGTCGCGTCGTCGTCCGGCGCGACGGCTTGGACGACGATGACTATCGCGAGCGCGACCACCGTGACGACCAGGACGAGGCCGAGCACCGTGATGATGCCACCGGCCTCGAGGATTCCTCGTGCGGTGGCCCATCGGCGCATCAGCCGCCGGAAAGCCAGACGTGCACGGAACGCCATGACCGCCGGAAGGGTGGTGACGTGAACCGTGGCTCGGACCAGGAAGCGGCCGAGCCACGAACCACTCAGGCCGTGAGTTTTGCGGCCGGTCGAAGTGCGCATCTTCCCCCTCTTCCGCACGAGCAACGAGAGGAAAGGGAAGCGGTTGCTTTGCTATACGTCTGTCCGCGGACGCGGGAAGTCTCCGGGCAGCGAGTGCGGGGGTGTGGTCAGCGCGGCGTCCGCGGCGACCAGGATCAAGATCGTGGCACGGGTCAGCACCGCCGGGATCCGACGGGGGAGGACCTGCTTCTTCAGATGCGTCAGTCCGTCCTCGACGGCCCTTCGGGCCTGGGCCGAGCTGAGCGAAAGCCTTTCCGCGTCCGTCCAGGACGAGTAGACCGTGCGATTCTCGAGCAAGAACGTGCTTCTGAGACGGCTCAACTCCTTGAGGAGGTGTCGCCCCAAGAGGTCTCGCCAGTGCTCAGGGGTGTCCGCCCGCCCCCCGAGTGCGAGAGCGGCTTGCTCCAGTGCCCAGGTCTCATCCGGGGACGCGTCCGGGCCTTGCCGCAGGCGCCGGATGCGTTTGCCGACCCGGTCGCCGAAGCTCAGGATCCGCGCTGTCAGTCTGAGCCGTCTGCCGTGCCTGCCGCTTCGATCGGTTTCCATGGATGGATCAACCCTTCGTTAGTGAATACCGCTTCAACTAACGACGCCGATTCGCAACGGTTGTCGCCTATGAGGTATATGTCGCTACGGGATGCGGGCCACGGCGGCGTAGACGGCTGCTTCGGCCGGGCCGGGGCGCGTCGCCGGGTCGTCGTCGGGGCGCCAGTCGGTGGCCGTGACGATGCCCGGGTCGAGCAGGTCGAGGGTCTCGAAGAAGCGGGCGAACTCGGCCTTGGTGCGTGGCGCGGCCGGCTCGTTGCCGCGGGCGAACGCCTCGCGCAGCTCGGCGGCCTTGTCGGGCGGGAGGGCGTCCAGGGTGCCGTTGGACATGACCAGGTAGCTGCCCGGGGGCATGGCGTCGACGTAGTGGCGGACTATGCCGTACGGGTTCATGTCGTCGGTGATGAAGTGCATGATCGCAACCAGCAGCAGGGCGACGGGGCGGGAGCGGTCGAGCGTACCCCAGAGGTCCTTGCCGTTGAGGATCTTGTCGGGGTCGCGCAGGTCGGCGTCGACGTAGGCGGTGGCGCCCTCGGGGGAGCTGGTGAGCAGGGCGCGGGCGTGGGCCAGGACCATCGGGTCGTTGTCCACATAGACCACCCGCGCGTCGGGGGCGATGCCCTGCGCGATCTCGTGGACGTTGGGCGAGGTGGGCAGGCCGGCGCCGATGTCGAGGAACTGGCGGACGCCGGCCTCGCGGGCCAGCATGGTGACCGCGCGCCGGAGGAAGCGGCGATTCTCGACCGCGGCGACCCGGGCCGCCGGGAAGATCTTGGTGAGCATCTCGGCGTTGGCGCGGTCGGCCTCGAAGTTGTCCTTGCCGCCCAGCAGGTAGTCGTACCGGCGCGCGGGGTGCATCCGACTGGTGTCGATTCCAGGGGGAACGTCGCGGTCGTCCATGACCGTAAGATGCTACATCGTCCGGTTCACGTTCGCCGCCCCTGTCCCTCCAACGTGGACCCCGTCGTGGCGGCAGATGCGGACGGGCGCCGCCCGGCTCAGGTGTTCAAGGGGCGGCGGGCGATGAACAGGACGTGGGTGTCGGGCCAGTCCAAGGGCGTGCCGTCGGGGGTGGTGAGGGATGCGACGGGGGCTATGCGGTTGTCGATGATCCAGGTGTTGCGGTAGGCGTGGCTGGCCGGGTCGATCTCGAAGCCGGCGTCGGTGAGCAGCTGTTTCCAGTCGGCGAACTCCAGGCCGCAGAACTGCTCCTGGGTCTCGGACTCCCAGTTGTCCAGGTAGTCCTTGCGGGTCAGGAAGTCCATGGCGTCGGCCAGGCGGAGGATCACGGTGTCGGCGCCGTCGGTGGTGTACGAGAAGGGGAACGTGTAGTCGGTGGCGAATCGGTCGAACAGGGCGCGCGTGCTTTCTTCCAAGCGAAGGCGGACCGTGCGGTCCTTGTTGTCGGGGCCGCAGACGTCGCTGTTGATCCAGACGCCGCCGGGCGCGGTGTGGTCGTAGATGGCCTGGACGAAGGCGCGGATCGAGGCGGCCTGGGAACCGTACGACCAGATCTCGTGGGTGAGCGCGAACGTCAGTGTGGTGTCGACCGAGCGGGGGTCGAAGACCGCGCCGCCCAGCACGTTGCGGCGGTAGAAGTAGACGTTCTCGTTCTGGAAGACGCCCTGCGACTTCTTGTGCACGCACTCGTCGTAGAGGTGCATGGCCACCTCGACGCCGATCAGGTCGCTCTCGCGCAGCGCCGGCTCCTGGTCGGCCATCTCGAGCAGGGCGCCGGCGCCGCAGCCGATGTCGACGATCCGGCCGGGGCGGACGTGCTCCTTGACCAGCGCCCACTTGCGTTGGGCGGCTTCGGCGAAGGCTTCGGCGTACGTGCGGTAGTCGCGGGTGGCGGTGAGGCCGCCCTCGTCGCCGACGATCGGGTCGTTCACCACGGTGCGTACCGTCTCGTCCAGGCGGTAGCGCTCGTACACGTCGATCGTGGCGGGGTGGGCGAGCTCGCGCCACGAGGAATCGCCGGCGGCCAGCCGCAGCAGCACGTCCCACGGCCGCGACGGCGGCGGGTCGTACGCGGCCTCGACGGTGTCGATCTCGAAGCCCAGCGACGAGTAGAGAGCGGCCACCGCCGGGGTCGAGCACGCGACGACCGTGTTCGCCGGCGTCAGGGTCAGGCCGGTCGCGACCGCGATGTTCTTCAGCGTGACCGACGCGAAGTGCGGGGTCGGCGTGGTGTCGAAGACCGGCACCACCACCGACCGCAGCCCGGCCTGCACGCTGAACCGCTCGATCGCCGCCTCCCGCCGGTGGTAGGGCACCGGGTTCCGGCGGGTGTTCTCGTGGTTGGCCGAGGTGACCGCCCACACCACGGTTCCGCCCAGCTTGGTCAGGTGTTCGGCCTGGAACCGGGTGAGCAGGTGGTGCCGGCCGGGGAAGAGCACGTAGTCCATGGCTCAATCATTGAGCAGCGAGTGCTTCCGGCCGTACACCAGGTAGACGGCGAGTCCCAGCAGGAACCAGATCGCGAAGCGCACCCAGGTGACCGGGCTGAGGAAGGTGATCAGCCAGATCGAGAAGATCACGCCGAGGGCGGGCACCACCGGCATCAGCGGCAGGCGGAACGTGCGCGGGATCTCCGGCCGGCGGCGGCGCAGCACGATGACCGCGACGCAGACCACCACGAAGGCCAGCAGGATGCCGATGTTGGTCAGCTCGGCGGCCTCCTCGATGGGCAGGAAGCCGGCGATGACCGCCGAGACGACGCCGGCGATCCAGGTGACCCGGGACGGCACCCGGCGCCGCGGGTGCAGCTTGGCGAACCAGGACGGCAGCAGGCCGTCGCGGCTCATCGAGTACCAGATCCGGGTGACGCCCAGCATGAAGGTGAACATCACGGTGAGGATGCCGATGATCGCCCCGACCGCGATCACGTCGGCCAGCCCGGTCAGCCCGACCGAGGCGAAGGCCGACGAGAAGCCGCTCTCCGGGTCGATGTCCCGGTAGTTCTGCATGCCGGTCAGCACCAGCGTGGCCAGCACGTACAGCACCATCGAGACGGCCAGCGAGTAGAGGATGGCCTTGGGCAGGTGGCGCCGCGCGTCCTTGGACTCCTCGGCGGCGGTACTCATCGCGTCGTACCCGAAGACCGCGAAGAACACGGTGGCCGCGCCGGTGATCGCCCCGCTCACGCCGAACGGGAAGAACGGGCGGTAGTTGGCCGACCGCACATAGAAGAAGCCGACCACCACGACGACGAGGACCACCGCGATCTTGAGTACGACGATGGCGGTCTCGGCGCGCGCGGCGAAGCGGATCCCACGATTCAGCAGGTACGCGATGAGCAGGCAGAGCACGACCGCGAACAGGTCGACCACATGACCGTCCCCGGTTCCGGGCGCGCCCAGCATCCAGGCCGGCAGGTCGACGCCGAGCTCACCCATCAGGAATCCGAAGTAGCCGGAGATGCCGATCGCCACCACCGAGACGATCGCGGTGTACTCCAGCAGCAGGTCCCAGCCGATGAACCAGCCGACGATCTCGCCGAGCACCACGTAGCCGTACGTGTAGGCGGACCCGGCCTTGGGGATCATCCCGGCGAACTCGGCGTAGGACAGCGCCGCCGCCGCGCTGGCGATGCCGGCCACCAGGAACGAGATCAGCACGGCCGGTCCCGCGGTCTCGTGGGCCACCGCCCCGGCCAGCGCGAAGATGCCCGCGCCGATGATGCCGCCGACCCCGATCGCGGTCAGCTGCCACAACCCGAGGGACCGATGGAGGTCGGTCTCCCGCTCGTCCGAGATGTCCTCGATGGGCTTGCGCCGGAAGATCCCCGAGCCGCGCCCGAACTCCGGTGTCGACGTCATTCCTTCGGAGTACCACAACTCGGCCCGGACGGCTCGGTGCCGCTGGTGGTAATGATTGAACATGAAACGACGCAGCCTGCTCTTCGCCGCCGGTGCCGGTGTGCTCGGCGTGACCGTCCTCTCCGCGTGCTCGTCCCCGGCCGAGCCCGCGCCGGGGTCTTCGGCGCCGCCGCCCGGGTCGCCGCCCGGGTCGCCGGCCGCCCCGACCGGCTGGGAGCGCGTCAATCTCGGCTTCGTGTCGGCCTACCTGCTGGTCCGGGGGAGTGAGGTGGCGATCGTCGACCTGGGCACGTCCGGTTCCGAGGCGGGGATCGGGGAGGGCCTCAAGGCGGCCGGGTCGGGGTGGGCCAACGTCAAGCACGTGATCCTCACCCACCGGCACGACGACCACGTCGGCGGCCTGTCCGGCGTCCAGCCCCAGGTCAAGGCCACCTGGTACGCCGGCGAGGCCGACGTCTCGGGCATCCGGTCGGAGACCGCGCTCAAGCCGGTCAAGGACGGCGACGAGATCTTCGGGCTGCGGATCATCGGTACGCCGGGCCACACCGCCGGGCACGTGTCGGTCTTCGACCCGGCCACCGGCGTGCTGGTCGCCGGCGACGCCCTGCGGACGACGGACGGGCTGGTCGGCAGCGACCCGCAGTACACCCTCGACCCGGCGCAGGCGGCCGCGTCGGTGAAGAAGCTGGCCGGGCTGGACATCAAGCAGATCCTGCCCGGGCACGGCGACCCGCTGACCGCCGGCTCCGCCGACGCCCTGAAGAAACTCGCCGCGACCGTCCGGTAGCTGACAGTACGCAGCATATCCGGGTCGCCGCCCGTTCCCCTGACACAAGCAGTCATACATGGGGGGACGAATCATGATGCGCATCAATCGCCGGACGACCGCTCGGATCGCCGCGGGGGTGGCCGGCTTCGCCGTGCTCACGGCGGCCGTGACCCTGGGCGCCCGCAATGTCCGGGCCGGGTCCGAGGCGTCGCCGCCGCCGGCCGCGGGCTCGGCGGCCGCCGCGGCCGGGCTGGGGGACGCTCCCGTTCCGTCGGCGGTCAAGGCGCCCGGGTCCGTCCCGGCGGTCGAGGCGGCCGCGGCGCCGGCCGCGGTGAACGCGCCGGCGCCGGTCAAGGTGAAGGCGCCCGCACAGACCAAGGACCGGATCCCGTCGTCGATCCCGGCCCGCGCCTTCCTGCGGGCCTCCGACGCGCCCGGGCGGGGCAGCACGCCGGAGCGCCGGGACGGCGGTGAGCTGCCGGACTTCTGCGGCCTGAGCTACGAGCAGACCGGCCGGCTCGGCATCCGGGCCACCCAGTTCATGTACATCACCGAGAAGAACCCGCCGCCGAACTCCACGCCCAAGGGCACGGTGCTCGAGGACATCATGGTCTTCCGCGGTGACGGCGCCGACCGCTTCCTGGACGACCTGCGCGCGGCCGTGCGTTCCTGCCCGACCGAGACCCGGGGCACCGTGACCGTGACCAACGTGCTGCGCGGCGGCCTGGGGGTGGGCGACGAGTCGATCCTGATCGAGCGCAACCAGCCGGCCTTCGGCGGCGACGGCGAGCCGACCGGCGACGGCACCCTGCACCGCCGCTTCTGGGCGGCCGTCCGGGTCGGCGACTCGGTCGCGTTCGTGGCCAACTCCGGCTGGGAGACGGCCTCGGCCGACCGTGGCGACACGGCCTATCTGGGCAGCCGCGCCGGCTTCCGGCTCGACGCCTGGCGCTGATCCAGCCCTTCCGTCCGGACCGGGCGTTACCTATGTTCGAGGGGTGACGCCCGGTCCGGCCGGGGATGCGTTCCGGCTCGATGAAGCGATCGCCGATGTCTACGGCGACCTGCGGCTGGCGCCTGTCCTGCGCCGGCTGCTGCGGCACGCGTCGCGGCTGACCGGGTCGGCGGCGGGCAGTGTCTCGCTGGTCGACGCCGAGGCCGGGCGCTATCAGAAGGCCGCCGAGTACGGCGCGTTGTGCCGGCTGGGCGACTCGTTCCCGCTCGACGAGGGGGCCACCGGGCGGGCGTTCGGGCACCGCCGGCCGGTGGTGATCCCCGAGTACGGCCGGCTGCGCGCCGGACATCTGGCCGGCACCGATCCGGCGCGGCGCGGGCCGGCCGCCGCGGTGCCGATCTGGTGGCGGGGCGACGTGATCGCGGTCAGCGTCACCTTCGCGCCGCGGAGCGGAGCCTTCACCACGCGCGTGGTGGACGACCTGGAGGCGCTCACCCAGACCGTGGCGGCCGCGATCGTCCGCACCGACCTCCGGTGCCCGCCGGTCGCGGCCGCGCCGTTCACCGACCGGGAGGGCCAGGTGCTGGGGCTGCTGCGGAACGGGCTGACGTACAAGGAGATCGCGACCCGCCTGGGTCTTTCGCCGAAGACCGTCGAGAAGCACGTGGGCGCGGTGATGCGCAAGACCGGCACCTCGAACCGTACGGCCGCGGTGGTCACCGCCCTGGACAACGGCTGGATCTGATGGGGGATTCACCCCATACCGGGTTCGGGTGACCGTGGCTTGACTGGGCGCATGCCCGTCGTGCCCATGAAGGAGATCCTGGACCGCGCCCTCGCCGACCGGTACGGGGTCGGCGCCTTCAACATCATCAACGACCTGAGCATCGAGGCGGTGCTGGCCGCGGCCGTCGAGGAGCGCGCGCCGGTGATCCTGCAGACCTCGGTCAAGACCGTCCGGCAGTACGGGCG
Organism: Actinoplanes sp. NPDC051470; assembly: GCF_040682035.1. Lineage (NCBI taxonomy): Bacteria > Bacillati > Actinomycetota > Actinomycetes > Micromonosporales > Micromonosporaceae > Actinoplanes > Actinoplanes sp. NPDC051470. The sequence goes on along the minus strand of NZ_JBFBAA010000007.1, from coordinate 16,959 downwards.
CGACCAGCTGCACGACATCTTCCGGGCGCTGATGCGCGGCGTCGACGTGCCGGTCACCCTGCACCTCGACCACTGCCCGGACCGTGCGGTGATCTCCGATTGCCTGGCCGGGGGCTGGAACTCGGTGCTGTTCGACGCGCACGAGCTGGACGTTGCCGAGAACCTCCGGCAGACCACCGAGGTGGTGGCCGAGGCGCGGCGTACCGGAGCTCATGTCGAGGGTGAGATCGAGGGGATCCAGGGCGTCGAGGACGACGTCGGCTCGGACGAGGCCTCCCGGATCCAGTCGCTCGAGGTGGCCGTCGACTTCATCAAGAACACCGGGGTGGACTGCTTCGCGCCGGCCATCGGCAACGCGCACGGCCAGTACCGACAGGCGCCGACCCTGGACGCGCAGCGGGTCAGCGACCTGGTCGCGGCGACCGGCGTGCCGATGGCCCTGCACGGCGGCACCGGGCTCTCCGACGAGCAGTTCACCGACCTCGTCGCCCGGGGCTGCGCCAAGGTCAACATCTCGACGGCGCTCAAGGAGACCTTCATGAGGTCGGGCCTCTCGTCGCTCCAGGAGGCTGAGGCCAAGGGCAAGTGGGATCCGCCCACGCTGTTCCGGCAGCAGAAGGCGGCCGTGACCGAGATGGCGCGGCGGCACATCCGGCTCTTCGGCGGCGCGGGGCGGGCCTGGTGAGCGCGCTCATCTTCGACTGCGACGGCGTGCTCGCCGACACCGAGAGGCACGGTCACCTGCCCGCCTTCAACGCGACCTTCGAACGGTTCGGCCTGCCGGCCTATTGGAGCGAGCCGGAGTACGGCGAGAAGCTGCGCATCGGCGGCGGTAAGGAACGCATGGCCAGCCTGTTCGCCGACCCCGCGTTCGCGGCCGCGGTGGGCGACGGCTCCGACCGTACCCAACTGCTCCTGACCTGGCATCGAGCCAAGACCGAAGCGTTCAAGCAGCTCGTCCGCGAGGGCCGGATCCCGCCGCGGCCGGGTGTCGCCCGCATCATCCGCGCCGCCCTCGACGACGGCTGGACGGTCGCGGTCGCCTCCACCTCGGCCGAGGAATCCGTGCGCGCGGTCCTGGCCAACGCGGTCGGACCCAACGACATCCCGGTCTTCGCCGGCGACGTGGTGCCGGCCAAGAAGCCCGACCCCGCCATCTATCAGCTCGCCCTGGACCGGCTCGGACTGTCTGCTGAGGACACTCTGGTCGTCGAGGACTCCCGCAACGGGCTCCTGGCCGCGACCGGCGCCGGGCTGCGCTGCCTGGTCACGGTCAACGACTACACCCGCGGCGAGGACTTCACCGAGGCCGCGCTGGTGGTGTCCGAACTGGGCGAGCCCGGCCGCCCGCCGATCGAGGTGCTCGCCAACCGGGGCGCGGCGGCGCCGGGCGACTATCTGACGCTGGCCGACCTGCGTGCCCTGCTGGAGGAGACCCGATGAGCCTGTCGCGTACCGAATGGGTGGTCCGGACCATCGCTGAGACCGCGATCGAGAACGAGAAGTACTTCGGCGACCTGGACTCGGTCGTCGGCGACGGCGACTTCGGCTACTCGCTGGCCCGTGGGTTCGAGAAGCTCCTGGACGGCTGGGACGACCTGGATCGGACCGACGCCGGCGTGTTCCTCAAACGCACCGGGATGGTCATCGCCTCGCGGATCGGCGGCACCTCGGGGCCGTTGTGGGGCACGGCCTTCATGCGAGCCGGCGCCGCGGGCGGGGACGCGGTCACGATGCTGCGGGCGGCGATCGAGGGGATCAAGGCGCGCGGGCAGTCGGACGTCGGGGACAAGACGCTGCTGGACGCGCTCGTGCCGTACACCGATCGGCTGTCTTTTGATTTGGAGCGCGGCACCTCAGTGGAAGAGGCGGTACGGGCCGCGGCGGTGGCGGCGCGGGAGGCGGCCGACGCGACCAGCGGGATGGTCGCCAAGCGGGGGCGCGCGTCGTACACCGGCGAGCGCAGCAGAGGTTCGGTCGACGCCGGCGCCACGGCGGTGGCCGTCCTGGCCGAACGGATCAGCGAGACCTGGAAGCAAGGAGCGGCGTCGTGAAGAAGTTCGTCAACGATCCCAAGAGTTTCGTCCCCGAGATGCTGGAGGGTGTCGCCCTCGCCAACCCGGACACCCTCAAGTACGTCCCGGCCTACAACCTGATCATGCGGGCCGACTCGCCCCGCGCCGACAAGGTGTCGATCGTCCAGGGCTCCGGGTCCGGGCACGAGCCGGCGCACGTGATGGCGGTCGGCCGGGGCATGCTCGACGCGGCCTGTCCCGGCGACGTGTTCGCGGCGCCGCCGATGGACTACGTGTACGAGACCGCGAAGCTGCTCGCCTCCGACAAGGGCGTGCTGCTGCTGGTGAACAACTACACCGGCGACCGGATGGCCTTCGACATGGGCCGGGAGATGGCCGAGGCGGACGGGGTGCGCTGCGAGATCCTGACCATCAACGACGACGTGGCGGTGCAGGACTCCACCTGGACCGTCGGGCGCCGCGGGGTGGCCGGGAACTTCTTCGTCATCAAGGCCGTGGGCGCCGCCTCCGAGCAGGGCGCCGACCTGGACGAACTGCTGCGCATCGGTAACAAGGTCAACGACGTCACGCGCACGATGGGCGTGGCCCTGACCGCCTGCACGCCGCCGGCCAAGGGCTCGCCGCTGTTCGATCTGGGCGCCGACGAGATGGAGTTCGGCGTCGGCATCCACGGCGAGCCCGGTCGCGAGCGCCGTCCGCTGGCGCCGGCCGACCAGATCGTCGACGACCTGCTCGCCGCCGTGCTGCCCGATCTGCCGTACGCGTCCGGCGACCGGGTCGCCCTGATGATCAACGGCCTCGGCGGCACCCCGATCAGCGAGCTCTACATCCTGTTCCGCCACGCCCACCAGCGGCTCGCCGCCCAGGGCATCACGGTTGGGCGCAGCTATGTGAACGAGTACTGCACGTCGCTCGACATGGCCGGCGCCTCGCTCACCCTGGTCCGCCTGGACGACGAGATCGAGGGCCTGCTGGCGGCGCCGGCCGAGGCCGCGATCCGGGTCTTCTAGGCCGGCACCCGGCTCGCGATCGACGGCGCGAAGAGCGCCGCCGGTGGGTCGATGAGCTGGGTGACCCTCAGGAACGCCCGGGCCAGCTCCGGGTCGTCGGCGGCGGCGGCCCGCAGCCGGAGCAGGTAGGCGCCGCGCTCCGGATCGAGCATCGAGCGGTCGCCGATCGCGTCCGGGAACCGCAGGTCGTTGGCCATCACGGTGGTCCACGGCACGTCGAGGACCGTGGCCGTCTCGCCGTAGAAGCGGGCGGCCAGGTCGTCGGTGCCGTCCTTGAGCAGGCGGCCGAGAATGGTCGCCTCCAGCGCGGCCACGGTCATGCCCTGCCCGTAGATCGGGTTGAACGAGCACATCGCGTCGCCGGTGACCAGGAAACCGGCCGGGAAGCGGTCGATCCGGTCGTAGCGGAACCGGGTGCTGGCCGGGTACCGCATCTTCAGCGAGCCCTCGTCGAGCGGCTCCGAGGTTCGCATGATCGTGGCGACGTCCGGGCTGTCCAGCTGCTCGGCCCACTCGATCATGCCGGCCTCGTCGGTCGGCGGGACGGCGCCGAACCAGCCGCTCACGCTGGTGATCCAGGTGTTGTTCTCCTGGGCCAGGACGAAGCCGCCACGCAGCTTGCCGGGGTATGAGGCGATCGCGGTGCCGTACCGGCCGTCCAGCTGGCCCGGGTCGCGACGGTAGCGCCGGCTCGCGTACGTCAGCTGGATCTCGATCCGCTGCTCCTCCACCGCCGGGTAGCCGAGCCGGCTCAGCCAATGCCGGGCCCGCGAACCGCGGCCGGAGGCATCCACCACCAGGTCGACGTGGCCGAGGGTGGTCTCCTCGCCGGCCGAGAGCGCCACCACGCCGGTGACCCGGTCGCCGTCCGGCGTCGTCACCAGGCCGGTCACCGCGTGGTCGGGCCGGATCTCCACATTGGGCAGCGCGGCCACCCGGCGGCGGATCGCGAACTCGAGCAGCGGCCGGCTGACCGCCAGCCCGATCATCCCGCACGGGCCCTTGGCCAGCGGCCGGCCGTCCACCCACCACTCCATCTCGTCCTGCACGTCGCAGGTCGGCGCGCCCAGACCGATCAGCTCCGGGCTCAGGCCCTCGAACAGCACGTCGAGCTCCTGCCGGCCGCGGGCCAGCAGGCCGTGCACCTGGCCGCTCTGCGGCACCCCGCGCCGGGTCTCCGGCCGCTCGGGCAGCGTCGCGTCCCGGTCGAGCACCACGACCTCTTCGAACGACTCGTGCAGGGCCCGCGCGGCGAGCAACCCCGCCAGTGAGGCTCCGATCACCACGGCCCGCCCATTACTCGGCGTACGCATGCGAATCCACCTTCCCCCTCGTCCGGTTTCCCGCGTCGCCGAAGCTAACGCGCCGCACCACCGCAAACCAGAGAAAGGGGATGTTCCGACAGTCGACCGTGCGCGTTCGCGGTCGCGATGAACCTCGGGCCGCCGCCGCCGTTATTGAATGGCCCCGCCGCCGGGGCCGCCCCGTAACAGGCCGACCTTGTCTCAATAAGTATGAAGCCATAGGTTTTTGCTTGTGGACACTGTTCCCGCGATCAGGCTCTCCGGTCTCCGCAAGTCGTTCGGGCCGACCGTCGCCGTGGACGGCGTCGACCTGACGATCGCCGACGGTGAGTTCTTCTCGATGCTGGGACCGTCCGGGTCGGGCAAGACCACCGTGCTCCGGATGATCGCGGGGTTCGAGCAGCCCACGGCCGGCACGGTCGACCTGGCCGGCGCCGACGTCACCCGCTCGGCCCCGTTCCAGCGGGACGTGACCACGGTGTTCCAGGACTACGCCCTCTTCCCGCACCTGTCGGTCCGGCAGAACGTCGAGTACGGGCTGGCCGTACGCGGAAAGAGCCGCACCGAACGACGGTCGCGCGCCATCGAGGCCCTGGAATCGGTGCGGATGGCGGCCTTCGCCGACCGCCGCCCGACCCAGCTCTCGGGCGGCCAGCGGCAACGGGTCGCGCTCGCCCGCGCGCTGGTCGTCAAGCCGCGGGTGCTGCTGCTGGACGAGCCGCTCGGCGCGCTCGATCTCAAGCTGCGCCAGCAGATGCAGGTCGAGCTCAAGCAGTTGCAGCGCGAGGCCGGCATCACCTTCGTCTTCGTCACCCACGACCAGGAGGAGGCGCTGACGATGAGCGACCGGATCGCGGTCTTCGACCACGGCCGGATCGCCCAGATCGGTACGCCCACCGCCATCTACGAGCAGCCGCAGACCGAGTTCGTGGCCGGCTTCGTCGGAACGTCCACCGTGCTCGATCCGGCCGCCTCCGAAGGTCTGCTCGGTCGCCGCGGCACCTTCATGGTCCGCCCGGAACGGATCCGTCTTACTCCGGCCGGTTCCGCCTCGGCCAGAGACGAGGGACACAGAACCGGAACCATCGCCGAGGTCGTCTACCTAGGCGCAACCACCAAATACCTCATCGACCTCTTGCCCGGCGCGCGCATCACCGCCAGCGAGCCGAATGCGGGCGACGTCCGCGCTCGCGGCGACCGCGTGCAGATCACCATCCGACCCGAAGATGCCGTCCCCCTGGAGTGATCCGATGCGCAAGATTCTGGCGCTGGCTGCCATCGCGATGCTGACCGCCTGTGGCACGACGTCCGGCGGCGGCGCCACCCCCGCCGCGTCCGGTGGGCAGGGCTTCACCGCCCCCGACCTGCCGATGCTGGACAAGCTCGGTCCGGGCGAGGGGTCGGTCGCGATCCTGGCCTGGCCCGGGTACGCCGAGGACGGCGCCAACGACCCCAAGGTCGACTGGGTCACGCCGTTCGAGAAGCAGACCGGCTGCAAGGCCACGATCAAGACGTTCGGCACCTCGGACGAGGCCGTGACGTTGATGAAGACCGGTGAGTACGACACGATCTCGGCCTCCGGTGACGCCTCGCTGCGGCTCATCGCGGGCGGCGACGTGGCGCCGGTCAACACCGGCCTGGTGCCGAACTACGGCGACGTCACCGCGTTCCTGAAGGACCGGCCGTGGAACTCGGTCAACGGCCAGATGTACGGCGTGCCGCACGGCTGGGGCGCCAACCTGCTGATGTACCGCACCGACATCGTCAAGCCGGAACCGACCTCGTGGGCGTCCGTCTTCACCGACGCCGGGAAGTACCAGGGCAAGGTCACCGCGTACGACTCGCCGATCTACATCGCCGACGCCGCCCTGTTCCTCATGAAGACCAAGCCCGACCTGGGCATCAAGAGCCCCTACGCGCTCGACGACAAGCAGCTGACCGCGGCCGTCGACCTGCTCAAGGCCCAGAAGCCGAACGTCAGCGAGTACTGGTCCGACTACCTCAAGGAGGTGCAGTCCTTCAAGAGCGGCAACTCGGTCATCGGCACCACCTGGCAGGTCATCGTGAACACCGCGACGGCCGAGAAGGCGCCGGTCAAGGCGATCCTGCCGGAGGAGGGCGCCACCGGCTGGTCGGACACCTGGATGGTGGCGGCGAAGAGCAAGCACCCGAACTGCGCCTACCAGTGGCTCAACTGGATCGTCAGCCCCGAGGCCAACGCGCAGGTCGCGGAATACTTCGGCGAGGCGCCGGCCAACCAGAAGGCGTGCGCGCTGACCACCGACAAGTCGTTCTGCGAGACCTACCACGCCGGGGATTCCGCGTACGCCGAGAAGATCTGGTACTGGAGCACGCCGGTACCGCAGTGCCTCGACGGCCGCACCGACGTCAAGTGCACCGACTACGCCGCGTGGACCCGGGCCTGGACCGAGATCAAAGGCTAGATCCATGAGTACGCCGTCCTCAGCCCCACCACCGCCCAACACCGGTCCAAAGGCTGAGTCGGATCGCCGCCGCACCTCCGCCTGGCTCACCCGGACGCCCCGGGCGCGGCTCGCGTTGCTGCTGAGCGCGCCGCTGCTCTGGCTCGGGCTGGCCTACGTCGGCGCGCTGGCGGCGCTGCTGATCACCGCGCTGTGGAGCACCAACGCGTTCACCGGCCAGATCGAACGCACCTGGACGCTCGACAACCTTCAGATTGTGCTCACCGATCCGGTCTACCGGGCCGTCACGGTGCGGACGATCGGGGTGGCGGTGCTGGTCACCCTGATCGACGCGGTGCTCGCGCTGCCGGTGGCGTTCTTCATGGCCAAGGTGGCGTCGCCGCGGTGGCGTCCGCTGCTGGTGGCCGCGATCCTGCTGCCACTGTGGGCGTCGTACCTGGTGAAGGCGTACGCGTGGCGCAGCATGTTCGGCGGGGGAGGCCTGATCGACTGGCTCGGGCTTTCGCCGGGGTACGGGCTGACGGCCACCGTGTGCACGCTGGCGTACCTCTGGTTCCCGTACATGGTGCTGCCGATCTTCGCGGGCCTGGACCGGCTCCCGTTCTCGTATCTGGAGGCCGCGAGCGACCTGGGGGCCCGGCCCGGGCGCGTGCTGCGGACCGTGGTCCTGCCGATGGTCTTCCCGGCCGTCGTCGCCGGCTCGATCTTCACGTTCTCGCTGACGCTGGGCGACTACGTGGCCGTGGAGATCGTCGGCGGCACCAAGCAGTTCCTCGGCAACCTGGTCTACGACAACATCGGCGCCGCCAACAACCAGCCGCTGGCGGCCGCCGTCGGACTCGTACCCGTGGTCGTGATGATGGTGTATCTGTTCCTCGCCCGACGGGCCGGCGCCTTGGAGCACCTCTGATGTTTCTCACCCGGGGCATGCGCGCCGGTCTGCGGGTCGTCGTGGGCGTGGTGCTCTTCGCGCTCTACGTCCCGCTGGTCGTGGTGCTGATCAACTCGGTGAACGCCGACCGGGCGTTCGGCTGGCCGCCGTCCGGTTTCACGCTCGAATGGTGGCGCCGGGCCGCCGCCAACGCCGGGGCGCTCGATGCCCTGCGTACCTCGGTCGTGGTCGGCCTGCTCGCCACCGTGCTCGCGCTGATCCTCGGCACGCTGGCCGCGCTGTCCCTTCAGCGCTACCGCTTCTTCGGCCGGAACGCGGTGTCGTTGCTGGTGATCCTGCCGATCGCGCTACCCGGCATCGTCACCGGCATCGCGCTCAACAACGCGTTCCGCACCATCCTCGGTGTGCCGCTGTCGATGTGGACGCTCGTGGTCGCGCACGCCACCTTCTGCATCGTGGTCGTCTTCAACAACGTGGTCGCGCGGCTGCGCCGGATGGGCGGCGACCTGGAGGAGGCGTCGATGGACCTCGGCGCCGACAGCTTCACCACGTTCTGGCGGGTGACCTTCCCGTCCATGCGCACGGCGCTGCTGGCCGGCGGCCTGCTGGCCTTCGCCCTGAGCTTCGACGAGATCATCGTCACCCGCTTCACCGCCGGCCAGGGCACCACCACCCTGCCGATCTGGATCCTCGACAACCTGTTCCGCCCCAACCAGGCCCCCGTGGTCAACGTCGTCGCCACGGTCCTGGTGCTCCTGTCGATCATCCCGATCTACATTGCTCAGCGCCTCGCGGGGGATCCGTCCGGCGGCCGCGTCTGATTTGCTGAGCGGGTGAGCCGGGTCGAGATCGTTGTCGGGGACCTCTTCGACAGCGACGCGCCCTTTCTCGTCGTGCCGTGCGGAGTGGACGGCACGATGGTGCCCGAGGTGCGGAGGCGGGTTCAGCGCCTCGGCGGCCGGCCGCCCGCCGCCGGTGACGCGCCGGGCGTGGTGGTCGCGGCGCCGGCCCCCGATGGTCGGATCCTGCTGTTCGCGATGACGGCCGACCCGGAGGGCGCGCACGGCGGGAGCCGGCTCGTCGAGCGGGCCGCGAGCCGGATCGGCACGCACGCGAACGCGGCCGACGCGGTGGTCGCGGCGCCGCTGCTCGGCACCCGGGCCGGCGGCCTCGAACCCCTGGTTTCGCTGAACGCGCTGGTCAGCGGATTCGGGACCACCGCGAACCCGCAGGCCCTGCTGCGCGTGCACGTCCTGACCGAGGAGGCCGCCGAACCGCTGCGCCGCGGGCTGGCCGAGGCCCGGCTGGAGTCGCGGTTCGCCGATGACGTGCTGACCCTCGGCGACCGGCCGGAACCGCTGTCGTCGGGCGCGTTCGTGGCCGCCCTCGGCTACCCGGCCCCGGACGCCGGTCCGGTCCGCTCCGGCAACGATCACCTCCAGGTCGTGCACGGGCGCTGGTCGGTCGCCTGGCCGCTGGACGCCGCCCATGTCGCGGCCGGCCTCGCGCTGGACTCGGCCGACCTGGGCTGGGCGCTGTTGCGGAGCGGTGCGCTGGTGGACATGTCGCACGGCTGGGACCACCTGACCGACAACGGCCGGCGGCTGGCCGAGGACCAGCCGCTGCTGGCCACCGCCCTCGGCGCGCCCGCGGAATGGTCGGCCGAGCTGCCCGGGACGATCAGCGCGGTGGCCTTCTCGCCGCAGGTCGACCGGTTCGCCGCGCTGGTCGGCGAGGTGGTGTACGACGTGAACGCGGCCGGCCGGATCCGGCGTGTGGGAGCGGTCGCGGGCCGGGTCGTCTCGCTCGGATGGCGCCGTGGCGGCATCATCGCGCTGCGCCTCGAGGGTGACGATGCCGAGGTCGTGTGGGCGGAGAGCGGCGCGGTCCTGTGCCGGGCGGCCGGGATGCGGAGCGGGCGGCTGTCCGGTGGCATGCCCGCGTGGCTGATCGGGCCGGGCGGCGCCGCCCGCTACTGGGGCGACGACCGGCCGCCCGAATGGCTCGTGCCCGAGGCCCGCGAGGTGATCGCGACGGAGGCCTCGGGACGGCGGGCGCTGATCGGCATCGGTGACCGCGCCGTCCTGGTCAGCACCCTGACCGAGGACACGGCCGAGGCCGGGACGATGCCGGCGACCTCGGCGGTTTTCCCCGCGCACACCGGCCCGTGCGTCCTGGTGTCCCTCGGCCGGGACACCGGCGTCGCCACCTCCGGCAGCAGCCACGTGGCGATCGCCGAGCCCGGCGGGCCCACGGTCGCGATCATCTCGGCCGGCGCCGAGGTCGGTCTGCTGGCCGCGAGTCAGGACGGGCACTGCCTCGCGGTGGCGAGCGGGGCCACGGTGTCGGTGTGGCCGGTGGGCCGGACCCGGCCGGTGTCGCAGAGCATCGCCGGGTACGAGCCGGACGACCGGGACAGCAACGACCTGCTCGACGCCGAGCGGGACGCCCTCGCGTTGTCGGCGCTGATCGCCTCCGAGAAGCTGCGGCCGCCGCTGGCCATCGGCCTGTTCGGCGAGTGGGGTTCGGGCAAGACGTTCGTGCTGGAGCGGATCCTGCGGACGCTGCGTCAGTTCACCGGCGTCGAGGGCTATCTGGACGAGGTCTCGGTGGTCGAGTTCAACGCCTGGCACTACGCCGAGACGAACCTGTGGGCCAGCCTGGTCGACCAGGTGCTCCGGCGGATCACCGAGCGCCAGGACGTGGTCGACGCGTTGCCGGACGTGGTCCAGGTCGACCGGGAGGCCGATGCGGCGGCCCGCACCGAGCAGAGCCGCAAGAAGGAGCTGGCCACGGCGAGGGAGGTCGAGCGGGCGGCCAAGTCGTGGCGGGTCCGGCAACGGCTCACCCTGGTGGCGGCCGGTCTCCTGGTGGCCGCCGCGGGTGCGGTGACCCTCGCCGGCGTGTGGCCGGTCGTGGTGGCGGCGCTGGCCGTGGTGGCCGGCGTCGCGGCCCAGGTGAAGGCCGCACGTCAGCATGCGACGGAGGTGAGCGAGGCGGGCCGGACCGCGGCCGGCGTTCTCGGGTTCCGGGCCGCCGAGCGGGCCGCCCGCGACGCCGAGCAGCGGCGGGAGCAGGCCGAGATCGATGTGCGCCGGGCCGCCGAGGAGACCGGGCGGCGCAAGGCCGAGCAGGCCGGCCTCCGCAAGCAGGCCGAGACCGAGCCGCTGGCGATGATCCTGCGGCAGGTGTCCGAGGTGACCGAGTACCGCGAGGAACTGAGCCTGGTGACCCGCACCCGGGAGCTGTTCCATCAGCTCGACCGGGGTTTCGTGGCCGGCCGCCGCCGGGTCGTGCTGGCCATCGACGACCTGGACCGCTGCCCGGCCGAGAAGGTCGTGCAGGTTCTGGAGGCGGTGCATCTGCTCTTCAACTTCGAGATGTTCGTGGTGGTGCTCGCGGTCGACACCCGGTGGCTGGAGCAGTCGCTGCGGATCCGCTACCACCAGCTGCTCGGCGACTCCGGCTCGGCCACGCCGTCCGACTACCTGGAGAAGATCATCCAGATCCCGGTCCGGCTGACGCCGCTCGACGAGAGCCTGGTGCGTCAGATGATCACCGGGCTGACCGGGCAGCAGCCCCCTCGGGAATCCGTTCCGGCCGCGCCCGAGCCGGCGAGCACACCCCTGACCCCGGCGCCGCCTGTCCCGGCGAAGGCCCAGCGCCCGCCCCGCATGCCGCGCAAGCGGTTCCCGGCCCGGTTGCTGGAGACGACCGGCGACGAGGCGGCCGCCCTCTCCGCGGTGGCGCCGCTGCTCGGGCGCACCCCGCGGACGGTCAAGCGCTTCGTCAACACGTACCAGATCCTGAAGGCCCGGACGAACGACCCGGCCGAGTTCCACCACCCGCGCGGCGGCGTGGGTGACCACGAGGTGGTCGCCTTCCTGCTCGCGGTGGTCACCGGCCAGCCCGCGGCGGCGACCCTGATCGGGGCGCTGGCCACCGACCGGCCGGACGCCACCCTGGGCGCCCTGCTGTCCGACGTGGACGATCCGGCGCTGGAGCCGATCCGGGGCTGGCTGGAACGCAACTCGCGCTACGCCGACGCGCCCAGCCACCGCTACGCCGAGTGGGCGCCCGAGGTGGCCCGCTTCTCGTTCGTGGACCTCCGGAGCTGAACCCGCTAGGCGAGGACCGGGTCGCCGTCGGTGAAGGGGCGCAGCTCCTTCGGCGACAGCTTCTTCACCTTGGCGGCCGGGGGCGCCGGGGCCGGGTGGGCCGTGCCGTAGTCGTTCACCTCGACGATCCAGGTGCCGGCCCCGCCCGGCATGGTGAGCTCGAGCATGCTGAGCTTGCCGTATTTGATGTAGGCGGCGTAGCGGATCGGCTCCGCGGCCAGGGCCTGAGCCGGGACGGTCAGCTTCGCCATCGAGCCGAGCAGGTCGGGCGACTTGTTCAGGCGGCTCACGTCGATCGTGCCGGTGATCTGGTTGTTGCCGCCCGCGCTGCTGCCCCGGGCCGACTTGACGTGGCTCATCAGCGCCTTCACCCCGAGAGCGTCCGGCGCGGTGAGGTCGGCGTCACGCGGCTCGGATGGCAGCGAGATCCAGGTTTCGCCGCCGAGCAGCTCGTACGTCTCGCGTACATCCATCGGCAGCTTCTTGCCCCGAAACTTGGCGATGGCGTCCAGCAGCTCGTCCCAGCCGGCGCCGCCCGCGGCCATGTTGAGGTATTGCCGGTCGCCGATGAGCAACGTGCGCGAGGTGACCTCGAGGTCGCCTGCCTGCTGCCTCGATTCGGTCTCCAGGCTCCGGCTGGGCGCGTGGAGGATGCCGTTGATCGACCCTGACGACGCGGTCACCGCGAAGCTGTAGACCCCCGCGTCAATGCCGCTCAGCGAAGCGGCGATCGCGGCCTTGCCGTCGAAGGCGGAGCGGGTGGGGCGGGGCAGCTTCGGGGCCTCGGTGGGCGCGCTGCACGCGGCGAGGGGCAAGACCAAGGACAACAACAGGATGAGGGTACGGCGGGAGAGCACCGCGGAATCGTAGTGAACTCCCGCCCGGCGACGACGGGCGGGAGTCCACAGTGTGCGGTCAGGCGGCCGGGACGGTCCACTTCTGGTTGGCGCCGCCCGTACACGACCAGATCTGCAGTTTGGTTCCGTCGGCGCTGGTGTTGCCGATGACGTCGAGGCACTTGCCCGCGCCGACGTTGACCAGGTCGCGGTTCGCGTTGGCGGTCCAGCGCTGGTTGGCGCCGCCGAAGCAGTCCCAGAGTTGCACCTGGGCGCCGTCCGCGGTGCCGTTGTCCTTGACGTCCAGGCACTTGCCGAGGCCGCGGATCGTGCCGTCCGTACCCAGGGTCCAGGTCTGGTTGGGGCCGGAGGTGCAGGACCACAGCTGCGGCAGGTTGCCGTTCGTGGTCGAGCCGTTGGTGACATCGAGGCATTTGCCGCCGAGGCCGGAGATCGCCCCGGTGCGGCCGGCCGGCGGCGGGGTGGTGCCGCCGTCGCCGGGCCAGGTGAAGGTGGCCATCGCGCCGGCCGGCAGGTTGTAGCCGAACGACTGGCCGCCGTACGAGACCTGGAAGTTCTGTGCGCCGCCGGTGTTGACGGCGACCAGTGCGATGCTGCCGTCCGGGTTCTTGAAGGCGACGTTCTCGATGCCGCCCTCGCCGTACCCGGTGGAGTCGATCCGCACCGCGCCCGGCTTGACGAACTTGCTCAGGTGGCCCAGCACGTAGTACTCGGCGTTGTAGGTGACGTTGCCGCCGTCGGTGGTGACCACGCCCATGCAGTTGTCACAGCTCCCGATGACCGGGCCGTGGTTGCCGTCCAGGGCCATGTTCCAGGTGGTGACGGTCCGCGCCCAGTTGCGCGTGGTGCCGACCGCGAGGTTCCGGCCCTGCCAGCGCAGCGAGTCGGCGAAGGTGTTGCCCGATTCGGTGCCCGAGCACTCGGTGAAGAAGATCTCCTTGCCGGGCTGGGCGTTGCGCACGGTCGACTGGCCGCTCGGGTTGCCGCCGTAGCAGTGCCAGGCCGAGCCGGCCACGTTGCTGCCGGCCTGGTTGTTGACGGTCTGCGGGTACGTCGTGTCGTCCCAGTTGTGGTCGTACCCGAGAATCTTGGTGGTGATCCCGGCGTTGCGCAGCTTGGGGCCGAGGTTGTTGATGATCGACACCTGCTGGGACGCGGGCATCAGCATGCCGGGGTAGCCGGGCGGGGAGAAGTTCGGCTCGTTCTGCACGCTCAGATACGCGATCGGCACGCCCGCCGACTGGTACGCCTGGACCGACTTGACCAGGTAGTCGGCGTACACACCGACCCGGTCGCCGGCCAGGGAGCCGCCGACCAGGTTGTTGTTGGTCTTCATCCAGGCCGGCGCGCTCCACGGCGTGACCATCACGGACAGCTGCGGGTTGAGACCGCGCGCCTGCTGGACCAGCGGCAGGATGTACGCCTGGTCGTGCGCGATCGAGAACCGCGAGAGACTCGGGTCGGCCGCGCCGTCGTCGTAGGTGTAGAACGAGCGGCTGAAGTCGGTGGCGCCGAGTGGTTGCCGCAGCCAGCTCATGCCGATGCCGCTGGACGGGTTGAACAGCGCGTTCATGATGCTGTTGCGCTGCGGTGAGTTGACGACGTTCCACGCCGCCGCGTCGGTGAACGAGGCGCCGAAGCCGACCATCGACTGGTACGTGGTGTTCGGGTTGACGGTGATCACCGGCCCGCTGCCGCCGGAGCCGAAGTTGACCGCCGCCTTCGGGGTGAGCAGGTTGGCTCGGTCGGGGGTGGTGAGCCAGACGTTGGCCGATGTCGCGGCTTCGGCGCTCGCCGGGACCGCGAGGATGCCGGCTGCCGATATCAGGGCGGCCGCCAGGATGCGTTTCACAGGGCACCTCCGTTGGGGATGAAACAGCATGTAACAAGCGTGTTACGTGATGCCTGGAAACATGAGACATCCGCCCTGCTCGATTCGTCAAGAGTCTTAATTAACGACGTGGAGTATGGTGTGGCGATGAAACACGTCGATGTAACAGATGGCTAGCCGGGGGCCGTCGGTCCGGGACATCGCCGCGGCGACCGGGGTGTCCATCGCCACCGTGTCCCGGGTGATGAACGGCCACCCCAACGTCGCCGATCAAACCCGTGATCTGGTACGCCGCGCGTACGAGCGACGGGGCGCCGCGCTGCCACGGCCCGCGCCCGGCCATCCGGTTTTGGTGCGGTGCCCGTACGTACTGACCGACTACTTCGGCGCGATCGTCTCGTCGATCGCCGAGCGGCTGAACAGTTGCCTCCTCGACTGCCTTCTCGACGCCGGCGAATCGGCTCAGGCGAAGTCGGTCCTGCCCGGCCTCCCATCCCGCCGCGACGTCTCGGGCGCGCTGCTGATCCTGCCGCCCGAGTCCGGCGACGAGCTGATCGCGTTGCGCCGCAGCGGTTTCCCGTTCGTGGTGATCGACCCGCGCACGGCCCCGCCGCCGGACATCGCCGCGGTCTCGGCCGCCCACACGGCCGGCGCCCGCGCGCTCACGTCCCACCTGGTCGAGCTGGGCCACCGCCGGATCGGCGTGATCGGCGGCCCCGACGAGTGGCTGGCCGGCTCGGCCCGCCGCGACGGCCACACCGCGGCCCTGGCCCGGGCCGGCATGATCGCCGACCCCGCGCTGCTGTGCAGCGCCCACGCGACCACCGAGGACGGCTACCGTGCGGCGCTGCGGCTGCTCACGCGGTCCGACCGCCCGACCGCGCTGATCGGCTTCAACGACAAGGTGGCCGTCGGCATCCTTTCGGCGGCGTGGAGCCTGGGCCTGAACGTTCCCGGCGACCTGTCGGTGGCCGGCTTCGACGACATCGACCTGAGCCGCGCGGTCCGCCCCGCCCTGACCACGGTGCGGCAGCCGCTCTCCGAACTGGGCCGCATCGCCGTCGACATCCTGATGCGCCTGATCGCCGGCCACGAGGTCCACGCCCTGCACGTGGAACTCGCGGTCGAGCTGATCATCCGCGACTCGACCGCCGCGGCCCCACGGGCTTAGCTTTTCACCAGATGCGCGGCTCGGCCGCGCCGGCCTGGAGGTCGCCGGTCGTCACCTCACGCGTGGCCGGGTCCACCGAGTACGGCAGCAGCACGATCAGCGCCACCTTCTCGCTGTGCTCGAGTTCCACCCGAACCGCGTCGCCGCCGGTCGTGCTGACCGCGGACACGATGGCGAGCGCCCGCCACTCGTCCGGCTGGCCCGTGGCGGTCTCGTAGAGCAGGGCGAGCACCTTGTCGGAATCCGGGTTCTCGCCGAGCCCCGGATCGGCGGCCAGCATCGCGATCTCACCCGACCGGGTGATGCCCGCCCCGTACGGATAGAACTCGCCGTACTTCACCAGCGTCTGCTCGGCGAACGTGAGCACCGCGTTCAGCAGCGAGTCGAGCTCGGACTGGGCCTGTTCGGAGGTCGTGTCACGCCAGGTGGTCATGTGTACCAGTTTCTCAGCTTTACGATGTGGCCCGTGGGGTGGGAGGCGCTCGGACAGTGGGGTGACGACGCGGTCCGGATCGAGCCGCTCGCCGGCGGGGTCGCCAACGACGTGTGGAACGTCCGCGTCGGCGGGCGGCTCGCGGTCGGCCGGGCCGGTTCCCGGAGCGACGCCGACCTCGCCTGGGAGACCGCGCTCCTCCAGCACCTCGACCGGGCCGGCCTGACCGTGCCGGTGCCGATCCCGGCCCGGGACGGCCGGCTGTTCGCCGACGGTCTGGTCGTGATGACCTACCTGGACGGCGGGCCGCCGGAGTCGCCGGCCGACTGGCGCCGGGTGGCCGCCACGTTGCGCGAGGTGCATCGGGTGACGCGAGGCTGGCCGCAGCGCCCGGGGTGGCGATCGTCGGCCGACCTGCTGCGGGCCGGGACCGGGACGAGGATCGACCTCGGCGCGATGCCCGCCGAGGGCGTGGCCCGCTGCCGGGCGGCCTGGGCCCGGCTGGCCGGGCGGCCGACCTGCGTCGTGCACGGCAACCCGGCCAACCCGGGCAACATCCGGATGACCGCCGACCGGGTCGGGCTGATCGACTGGGACGAGTCGCATGTCGACGTCCCCGACCTCGACCTGGTGCTGCCCGGCAACGCCGCCGGCCTGGGCGACGGCGAGCACGACATCGCCGCGCAGGCATCGGCCGCGTGGGAGGCCGCCGTCTGCTGGGGTGACGAGTACGCGGTCAACCGGCTCGCCCAGGTCCGCACGCTCTAAAGACCCTGGTAAATGAGGGGTTCAGGTGTGTTGGTGGCGGGCCAACCGGCGGGTCATGATGATGATCATCGCCCATTGGGCCATCGCGGCGTGGT